>JAJYWE010000031.1:0-24967 GCA_021791675.1 Actinomycetes bacterium
ATCCGGGCCACCTCGGGTGGCCACCGATCGCTCGACGTGGCGCCGGTGGTACTGCTCGACGACGCGACGCTCGCGACCGATCCCGCTGCGCTTCGGGGCGGGGGCTAGCCTGGCGGCGTGGCTCTGGCCGGCGGCAGCTCCTATCCGCTCTCCTACGGCCGGCGGCGCTCGGCCCCGGCGCGGGCGATCGCGCGCCTCCTCCGCCCCTACGACCGGGTGCTGCTGGGCGCGAGCGTGCTGCTCGCAGCGTACGGGACGTTCATCCTCTACTCCGCGACACGGGTCTACAACGCCGACCACGGACTGTCGCCCTCGTACTACCTGGTGCAGCAGGGGCTCTTCGACCTGGTGGGTGTCGCGGGCATGGCGGTGGTCCTCTGGCTCGGCTATCGCTTCGTGCTCCGCTTCGGCGGGCTCGTCTACGCGGCGAGCCTGCTCTCCCTCGTCGCGATCTTCTCACCGCTCGGACGAAGCGCGCTCGGCGCCCAGCGCTGGTTCCCGCTCGGCCCGTTCAAGTTCCAGCCGTCGTCGTTCGCGATCCTCGCGCTCGTCCTCGGCCTCGCCGCGGTGCTCGATCGCTTCGGCGAGGACCTGCCGGCTCGGCGCGTCGCGGTCCTCGTCGCCATGGTGGGCGTGCCGGTCCTCTTGGTGGCGAAGCAGCCTGACCTCGGTACGGCGATCGTGATGGGAGTCACCTCGAGCGCAGTGCTGGTGGTCGGCGGGGTTCGTGGCCGGCACCTCTTGTTGCTGGCGCTGCTCGCAGTCCTCGCGGTCATCGCCGTGCTGCACTTCGGCCTCTTGCACCGCTACCAGCTCGAGCGCCTGATCGGGTTCGTCCAGCAGCACAACACCGCGCTCAGCGCGAAGGTCAACTACGACGTGAACCAGTCCAAACTGGCCATCTCCTCCGGCGGTCTCACCGGCGTCGGGCCGTTCCACGGGCTGGAGACGAACGGCGGCTTCGTCCCCGAGTCGACCACGGACTTCATCTTCTCGGCAGTCGGCCAGCAGTTCGGCTTCTTCGGCGGGGCGGCCCTGCTCGGGCTCTACGGGGTCGTGATCTGGCGGATCTGGCGGATCGCCGTGCGGACGGGAGACCGGGCTGGACGCCTCGTCTGCAGTGGCGTGGTGGCCTACCTCGGCTTCTCGGTGTTCCAGAACATGGGCATGGCAATGGGCATCATGCCGGTTGCGGGGATCCCACTCCCCCTCGTGAGCTCCGGGGGCTCGGCGGTGCTCGCCACCTTCCTGGCGATCGGGCTCGCCCTGTCCGTCGGCGCAACGTCGTCGCCGTCGTGAGCCCGGGGGAGCCGGGGGCGATGGGAGCCGAGCTGGCCCGGCCTGCGGAGCCACCGCAGGAGCTGGCGGAATCGCCGACTGACGCGGGGGGCGCCACGGACGCCGTGGCGCCGAGCGACGCCGTGGTGCCAGGGGCGGGCGCAGAGGTCCGGGCGGCGCCCGGCGACGGCGAGGTGCTCCCCGGCGACCGCGAGGAGGCGCCCGGGGAGAGCGAGGTCGCGCCCGCGAGCGTCGCCCCGGTCCCCCGGGCGGTCCAGGTGGAGGTGGTGGACGTGGTGCTCGACCTCCCCCAGATCCATCCCATCGTGGTCCTACGGGAGCTCGAACCGCCGAACCGCTCGCTTCGCTTCCCGGTCTCGACGGCGGACGGTCAGGCGCTCGCCTATGCGCTCCGCAAGATCCCGACGCCCCGCCCGCTCACCCACGAGCTCTTCTCGGCGGCGCTCGGGCGCCTCGGCGCCGCAGTGGAGGCGGTGCAGATCACCGGCCTCGTGGGGATGACGCTCCTCGCAGAGGTGGTGCTCTCCGGCCCGCAGGGGCAGCTGACGCTCGAGTGCAGGCCGTCCGACGGGATCGCCCTTGCGCTCCGTCAGCCCCTCCCGGTGCCCATCACGGTGACGACCGACGTGCTGGACGAGGCGAGCGACCCTGTCTGAGCGCCGCGCGCTCGCCCTCGTCGGAGACCCGCACCACCAGCGCGATCAGGAGGTAGTTCGCGGCGAGCGAGGAGCCGCCGTAGGCGACGAAGGGGAGGGTGAGGCCGGTCAGGGGGAGGAGTCGGACGACCCCCGCCATGATGAAGAAGGCCTGGAAGCCGAGGACCGTGATGAGGCCCGCGGCCAGGAGCTTCGAGAAGTCGCTCCGCGCCCGGAGCGCAACGCGGAGTCCGGAGCCCACGAGGAGCGCGAACGCCACGACGAGCAGTGTCGTGCCGAACAGCCCGAGCTCCTCGCCGAACGCCGCGAAGATGAAGTCGCTCTGCACGATCGGGATGAACCCAGGATGGCCGAGCCCGAGCCCGGTGCCGGCGATGCCACCGGTCCCGAACGCGTACTCGGCCTGGATCACCTGGTAGCCGATGGTCTGTGCGTACGGCCACGGGTTGAGCCAGATCGTGATGCGCTCGTGGACCTGTGCGAAGAGGAAGTTCCCGACGAACGCCCCGGCGACGAACAACAGGGCGCCGACCCCGAGGTAGGAGACCCTCCCGGTCGCCATCCAGAGCATGGACAGGAAGATCACGAAGATGAGGAGGGCGAAGCCGACGTTGCGCTCCGCGACCATCGCGAGCATCGAGAAGCCCCACGCGAGCAGGATCGGCCCGAAGGGGCGAGGGTCCGGGACGCGATGGTTGCGCAGCCGGGCGGTCGCGTGGGAGAGGAGCTCTCGCTTCTCGACGAAGATCGAGGCGAAGAACACCACCAGCGCGATCTTGGCGACCTCGACCGGCTGGAAGGTGATCGGGCCGAGCCGGATCCAGAGTCGAGCTCCGTTGATGTCCTCGCCGAGGTGCGGCACCAGCGGCAGGAGCAGCAGCCCGACGCCACCGAGCGCCCAGAGGTAGCGGTGGCGCTCGAGGTCACGAGGGCGGCGCAGCACCGCGAGGGTGACGATGTACACGACGATCCCGAGCGCGGTCCAGAGGACCTGGCGTGGGGCGTAGTCGGAGTGGACGGCGTGGTCGAGGCGGGCGATCATCACCCATCCGAGCCCGTTCAGCAGCGAGACGACCGGGAGCAGGACCGGGTCGGCCTCCGGCGCGAGCCGCCGGTTCGCGAGGTGTGCGAGGAAAGGGAGGAGGACGATCGCCCCGAGCATCTCCTCGTAGGATCGCGAGACGCTGTGCGTGGCCCCGAGGGTTGCGAGGAGTCCTGCCGACGCAGTGACCAAGCCAGCGAGCACCAGGAGACCGGCCTCGGTGCGGCGGCGGTGGGTCGGCGGCGCGACCGGGAAGGCGGGGGTCGGGTCGCTCCTCGGCCTGGCGATCGTGGCGCTGGCGGCCATCACGAGGCTCCGAAGGCACGGGGAGTCATCACGAACCCCCGGGGAGCACTGGCGGCTCCGGCCGTCAGAGAGATCACGCACAAAGGGTAGTGGCCCGGAGCGCTGTCGGGGGGGAGGGGCGCCCCCACGCTCGAGCCGAGCCCGCTGCTAGCGTTCCGGTCGTGGAGGACGGGGATGCAGTGGGGGGAGCCGTCGCAGGCGCAGTGGCGGCGACGGAGCCGGGAGCCGGGAGCATCCTCGGCGCTGGCGCGGTGGCCCGGGAGGCCGGCCAGCGCAGCGAGCGTCTTGGCCGAAGCGGCGAGCTGGCCGACCCGAGCGAGGGGCTCGTCGGGGCACCGGCGCGCTTCTTCAACCGCGAGCTCTCTCAGCTCGACTTCCTCGAGCGGCTGCTCGACCTCGCAGACGACAGCCACGTGCCGCTCCTCGAGCGGGCCAAGTTCCTCGCGATCGTCGGGGAGAACCTCGACGACTTCTTCCAGACGCGCGTCGCCGGACTGAAGGACCAAGTCGCCGCCGGGCTTGCCTCGATCTCGCCGGACGGGCTCAGTCCCCAGGAGCAGCTCCGCTCGATCCGCCTCGCCGCAGAGCACCTCGTGCGCCGGCACTGTGGGCTGTTCACGGGTCGTCTCGTCCCGGGGCTCGCGGAGGCCGGCATCCGCTTCTCGGACTGGGACGACCTCGACGACGAGGACCGTGCCTACCTGGTCGACGTCTTCGAACGCCGGATCTTCCCCGTCCTCACCCCGCTCGCCGTCGACCCTGCGCATCCCTTCCCCTACATCTCCAGCCTCTCGCTGAACTTGGGTGTGGTCGTGCTGGACCCCGTCTCCAAGGAGCAGCGCTTCGCGCGCCTCAAGGTCCCCCCACTGCTGTCCCGTTTCGTCGTGATGCCCGACGGCGAGCGCTTCGTGCCGATCGAGCAGGTCATCTCGGCGCATCTCCCGGCGCTGTTCCCCGGAATGGCGCTCGGCCCGCACGTGGTCTTCCGGGTCACCCGCAACGCTGACCTCGTCCTCGCCGAGGGGGAGGCAGACGACCTGCTCGTGGCGGTGGAGATGGAGCTCCGGCGCCGGCGCTTCGGGGAGGCGGTCCGTCTGGAGGTGCAGCGTGGCTGCCCGCCGGAGGTGCTCGAGCTCCTCGTCGGTGAGCTCGGTCTCGGCCCAGACGACGTCTACGAGCTGGCAGGGCCGCTCGACCTCGGTGGGCTGTGGGCGATCTGGGGGCTCGACCGCCCGGACCTCCACGACGAGGCGTGGGTGCCGATGACCCCACCGCCGCTCGCCACGGCGTCGGACGAGCCCGTCGACCTCTTCGCCGTGCTCCGGGAGCGGGAGATCCTCGTCCAGCACCCCTACGACTCCTTCGCCACCTCGGTCGAGGCCTTCATCGCCCAGGCCGCCCACGACCCGGCGACGCTCGCCATCAAGCAGACCCTCTATCGCACGAGCGGTGAGAGCGCGATCGTCGCGTCGCTGATCGACGCCGCCGAGCGCGGCAAGCAGGTGGCCGTGCTGGTGGAGCTGAAGGCCCGCTTCGACGAGCAGGCAAACATCGCCTGGGCGAAGGCGCTCGAAGAGGCGGGGGTCCACGTCGTCTACGGCCTGGTCGGCCTCAAGACGCACGCGAAGGCAGCACTCGTCGTCCGCTCGGAGGAGGACGGTCTCCGGCGCTACTGCCATGTCGGCACCGGTAACTACAACTCCGAGACGGCGCGGCTCTACGAGGACGTCGGGCTGCTCAGCGCCGACCCCGAGCTCGGCGCAGACCTCACCGAGGTGTTCAACTTCCTGACCGGCTACTCGCGCCGGTCCGAGTACCGGCGGGTGGTCCTCGCACCGGTCGGCCTGCGCCAGCGGGTGCTCGAGCTGATCGCCGCGCAGGCTGCGCTCGGTCCAGCCGGGCGGATCGTGCTCAAGGTGAACGGGCTCGACGACCCGATCGTCGTGGACGCCCTGTACGGCGCGAGCGCCGCTGGCGTGCCCATCGACCTCGTCGTGCGCGGCATCTGCGTGCTGCGGCCGGGGGTCCCCGGCCTCTCCGAGACCATCCGGGTCCGTTCGATCGTCGGCCGTTTCCTCGAGCACTCGAGGCTGCTGTCGTTCGGGGCCGATCCCGCGGAGGCCGAGGTGTTCCTGTCGTCCGCGGACCTGCGTGGCAGGAACCTCGACCGTCGCGTCGAGCTGATGGTGCCCGTCACCGACCGCGACAGCCGAGCGCGGGTCCAGGAGATCCTCTCCCTGGCCCTGGCCGACGACGTGTTCGCCTGGGAGCTGGACGCAGCCGGACGATGGTCCCGGCGACCGGAGGAGCACCACCTCTCCCTCCAGCGGAGCCTCCAGGAGCGCGCAACGGCTCGGGCTCGCCGTCGCCGCGACGCCGACGTCGGCGTCTGGGGCTCGAGCGGCTCGTGAGCGGCGCCGAACCCGGCGAGCTCGACGCAGACGAGCAGGGCGACAGGGCTCCAGCCCCGAGCGGGGCGCTCGAGCTCGAGCACAAGCTCGCGGTGTGGCCGGGCTACGTCGTCCCGGACCTCTCGGCGGCCGGTGAGCTCGTCGCGCGCCCGCTCGCAGAACTGCACCTCGTGGCCACGTACTACGACACCGCCGATCTGCGACTGGTGCGCTCCGGCGCGTCGCTCCGGTTTCGCATCGGTGAGGAGACGGGGACCTGGACGCTCAAGCTGCCTGCGGGGGAGGGCGCCGGGGCGCGTGATGCCCTCGCGCGCACCGAGCTCGACGTCGAGGCGCCGGGGGATGCCGTGCCGGACCGGCTGCGCTGGCTCACCTACGGGCTCAGCCGGGGTGCTGGGTTGCGTCCCGTGTGCGTGGTGGAGACCACCCGGCGCCGGATCCTCATCGAGGGGGGCGCAGGTGCCCGCCTCGGCGAGCTCGACGACGACCTCGTCGTCACGCGGGACGAGGATGGCCGGCCGCTGCGCAGTTTCCGGGAGCTCGAGCTCGAGCTCGCAGCGGAGGCGCCGGCCGAGCAGGTGGACGCGGTGCTCGGGCTGTTGCGCGCCGCGGGCGCTCGGAGCGCGCCCGCGATGCCGAAAGTCGTCCGCGCGCTCGGGCCGCTCGCGGCCTCACCGGTGGACTGGGCGCCGCCCGAGGCGATCGAGACCGTGGAGGACCTGGTCCGCACCGCACTCGCTGGAGATCTCGCCCGTGTGATGGCCCACGAGGTCGGCACCCGGCTCGGGTCGGACCCCGAGGACCTCCACCAGGCGCGAGTCGGCCTCAGGCGCTTCCGCGCCGACCTGCGAACGTTCGCCGCTGTCCTCGACGCAGCGGCCCTCGAGCCGCTCGACCGCGAGGTCGCCTGGCTCGGCCGGGCCCTCGGGGAGGTGCGCGACGCCGACGTGCTGGCCGATCGCCTCGACGACGAGGTGGCCGGGCTCCCCCCGGGCGACCAGGAGGCCGCCGCTGCGGTCCGTGCCGAGCTGGCGGCGGAGCGCTGTCACGCCCGGGCGCGCCTGGAGGAGGCGCTCGCCACGCCTCGCTACGCCGCACTGTTGGAGTCGCTCGTCGGGACCGTGCTCGCCCCGCCCGTCCGGGTCGAGGGGCGAGCGGCGGACTGGGCCGGCCAGCTGCTCGTGACCCCCTGGCGACGCCTCCGGCGCGCCGCCCGGCACCTCGGGGCGCCACCGGCGCCCGAGGAGCTGCACGAGCTGCGGATCAAGGCGAAGCGCGCACGCTACGCAGCAGAGGCGCTCGAGCCGGTCGTGGGCAGACCGGCGAGGGAGCTCGCGGCCCGGCTTGCGCCGCTGCAGGACGTGCTCGGAACCTTCCACGACGCCGCCGTCCTCGAGGAGTGGTTGCGTCGCGGGGTCGGGCCCGCGACACCCCCGGCGCAGGCGCTCGTGGTGGGCGAGCTCGTCGGGAGTGCCCGAGCGGTCGCGGCGGCATCCGCCCGTGCGTGGCCCCGGTCCTGGCGGCGGGCACGCGACGCCGCGAAGCGCGCCGGCTGGTGACGCGACGTGCCGGCCGTCCTGCCGCGGCGCTCGGGGTGGATCGGCGGTGCGCGAGCCTGGCGTCAGGTTCCGCGAGCGGGCTGGCTCCCTGCGGGCTCGTGCGCCGGGGTGCGCCCCGCCGGCTCGCGCCTGGCCTGCTCGTTCCGGCGCTCGGCCTCTTCCTCGGCCATCTGTCGGAGCTCCTCGAGACGGCGCTTCCTCGGCCCTCGTGGCTCGACGCGTAGCGAGAGGTAGGCGAGCGCGCCGACGGGGATCGGGAGCCAGAAGTTGACCAACCGCCAGGCGATGACAGCCAGGA
The DNA here is from genome assembly GCA_021791675.1 of Actinomycetes bacterium. Lineage (GTDB taxonomy): Bacteria > Actinomycetota > Acidimicrobiia > Acidimicrobiales > JAKAOS01 > JAJYWE01. The sequence goes on from JAJYWE010000031.1 coordinate 7,572, forward strand.
GCGCAACGCCCCTGCCCAGCCCGAAGCCGACGAGGGCGGTCGGGATCACCCACTCGATGACGCCGAGACCGGCCGGGGTGACGGGGATCACCGCGAGGACGTTCCCGAGCCCGTAGGCGACGAGGAGGTCGATCGGTGACAGGAAGTGGTGGGAGAACGCCGCGAGGAAGACCCACAGCGACGCCGCGTCCAGCAGCCAGTTCGCGCTGGCCCAGCCGATCGCCTTCAGGAGCAGCCGGCGGTCGGTCAGCAGCTGGCGGAGACGCTCGGCGATGTGGCGAACGAGGCCCGCCACCATCTCCTCGCGCAGCAACGGCAGGTGCCGAACGACCGCGCGCAGCGCTCGATCCGCGCGCGCCTCGCCCCGCAGGATGAGCAGGACCAGGAGCCCGAAGGCCGTGAGCAGGATCGTGCCGAGGAGCGCTGCCGTGCCGTAGAGGGGACTGAAGCCCTGCAGGGGGATCGAGACGATGAGGACTGCCCAGAGCAAGAGGTTGAGCACGAGGGCGGAGCCGATCCCCTGGGTCGCCACGGCGAAGGCTGCGTCGGTGCCGCCGACGCCGGCTGCGGTGAGGAGCCGGTACCCGAGGCCGCTCCCACCGACCGACCCGGCCGGGATGACGTGGCTGACCGCGAGGGTCGAGAGGTCGATCCGGGCGATGGTTCCGAGGCGCGGGCGCGCGTTCGGCGGCAGCACGGCCCGCGTGAGGAGCGCGTAGGCCGCGAGCGAGCCGGCCTCGAGGACGATGCCGAGGACGACGTAGCCGATGTTGACCCGTCCGAGGAGGGAGAGGGCCTTGCGCGGCCCGGCGATCTGGGGCAGGACCAGTAGGTCGATGACGAGGAGCACGGCGAGGAGAGAGAGCGCGCGCCGCACCGAGGTCCCGAACCACCACCGCGGCCGGTGGCGTACCGGTGCCGGCGGCTGCTCCACGACCACCTGCCCATGCTTACACGTCTGGGCGGCGAGCCGGAGCGGGTCCGGTGGCGGCGAGCCGGAGCGGAGCCCGGTCCTGGTGGGTCGCGCGAGGTCTGGTCGCGCTGGTTGAGAGGTCCGGTCGCGCCGGGTTGCGAGGAGTCCAGCCGTGCAGGCACGCCCCCTTCTCGCTCCGCCAGCGCCGGTAGTGTGCAGGCGTGAAGCCGCTCGTCGTCCTGCCCACCTACGAGGAGGCGACCAACATCGCCAAGATCCTCCGAGCCGTGCGCGCCGCGCTTCCAGAGGGGGAGGTCCTGGTCGTCGACGACGGGAGCCCGGACGGAACGGCGGACCTGGCCGAGCAGGTCGGGGCCGAGGTCGGCGCTGTGCATGTGCTGCGACGCGCCGGAAAGTCCGGCCTCGGGAGTGCCTATCGTGCGGGCTTCGCGTGGGGGCTGGCGCGCGGTTTCGACGTGCTGATCGAGATGGACGCCGACTTCTCGCACGATCCGGCAGACCTACCTCGACTCCTCGCCGCCCTCGTCGACGGCGTCGAGGTCGTGATCGGGTCGCGCTATGTGGCTGGGGGGTCGACGCCGGGTTGGTCGTGGAGCCGCCGCGCGATCTCACGCGTCGGCAACATCTACGCCTCGACCGTCTTGCGCCTCGACGTGGCGGACCTCACTGCGGGCTTCCGGGCGTACGCCGGGACGCTCCTCCGACGCATCGACCTCGAGACGATCCGGGCAGAGGGGTACGGCTTTCAGATCGAGATGACGCTCGCCGCTACAGACGCTGGTGGCGTGATCGCCGAGATCCCGATCCGCTTCGTCGATCGCGAGGAGGGGCAGTCGAAGATGTCCTCGGCGATCGTGGTCGAGGCGCTTGTCCTCGTCGCCTGGTGGGGCCTCCGGCGTCTGGGCGGCTCGCGCCGGGGCGGCGCTCCGGCGAGGATGCTCGATCCCTCGGCGAGCGAGACCCCCCCGACCACGTCGGTCGGGCCGACGACGCACGGGACGGAGACCGCCGCAGGCGAGGGGTAACACCTCGAGCGTGCCAGCCAGACGATCGGTTCGGCGGCGCGGCGAGGTTCTGGCGTGACGCCGGTCCTGCCCGAAGCCTGCGAGTCCCCGCCTACGGCCTCGCCGGAACGGCTGCGCCCGGCTCACCCGGAGTGCCGCGAGACCCGGGTCCAGGCGTGACACGGCCCGCGCCAGCCACGCCGTGTGCGCCGAGCGGCCCGACTTCGATCTCGAGTGGCTCGAGCCACTCGGCGAGTCGAGGGAGCGCGTCGAGCGCGGCGCGCCAGGCGCCCGGAGCAGAGGTCGCGTCGGAGTCGTGCAACAGGACGGTCGCGCCCGGGGCCCAGCCCAGTTGCACATCGGCGGCGACGCTTTCGCCGGTCGCCTCGCGGCGCCAGTCGCGGCCCCAGGTGCTCCAGAGCACGACGCGCAGGTCGAGCTGCCGAGCCGCGACGAGCGTCGGGCCCGAGAGGGCGCCGTAGGGGGGGCGATGCCACCGGGGGGTTCGGCCCGTCGCGTCCTCGAGGACGTCCCTTCCCCGGCGGAGGTCGTCGACCACCCCGGGCAGGGTGCGCAGGAGGTGCGAGCGGTGCACGTTCCCGTGGAGTGCGATCTCGTGGCCGGCGCTCGCGACCTCCGCGGCGAGCGACGGGTTCGCCGCCACCATGCTCCCCAGCATGAAGAAGGTGGCGTGCCAGCCGAGGCGGTCGAGCACGGCGAGAAAGGCCGGCGTCGACACGGGGTCGGGCCCGTCGTCGAAGGTCAGCGCTGCGTGGCCGGGCCGTCCGAGACCCGTGAGCGAGGGGAGGAGCGCCCGACGGAGGGGTTGGATCGAGCCGAGGAGGGGCAGCACGTGGGCGCCCGCAGCGACTGCTCCCGCCACGACGGAGAGCCGGCCCGTGCGTGGGCGGGTGAGGCCGCGCTGGTTGCCGGCCAGGAAGCTCACCGGAGCAGCGCAGCCAAGCTCTGCGTGGCCTCCCCGTCGCTCTGGAGGGTGAGCTCGAGGCGCTGGAGCGCGGCGGCCGTCTCGGTGGGGGAGAGGCGCTCTGCGTCGAAGACGTAGACCCGGCCGGGGAGGAGGACCGCCGCCGAGGTCCCGGGGCCGAGGGTGGTGACGTCGCCCACGACGTGGAGGTGTTTGAGCTTGGTGATCGCGAGGTCCACCACCGTCAAGGGTTGTTCCGGCACGAGCAGCGGGACCGGGCGACCGAGGGCGGCCTCGAACGCGTCGGCGCTCCGGGCAACTTCGCTCACGCCGAGGAGTGCGAGATCGCTGCGGCTGCCCCACCCGCCATCCGCGATGCCGACACCGTGGGCCGCGAGCGCCGCCACCGCTGCGTCGTTCCCGACCACCTGGTTGCCCTCGAGGACTGCCGTGACGTGGTCGGCGACGAGGAGGCGGGCGAGCCGGGGGGAGCCGAGGTCGGCCGTGCTGAGTCGGGCGCCCAGGTAGATCTCGGTCTGCGCTGGTCGAACCGACGCGAAGGCATGGGCAGTCGCTGCCTCGGCGACGAGGTTCAGGCCGAGCCAGGCACTCGCGAGGCTGACCGTGCCCAGTGCAACCCGGCGGGACGCGTCGCGCCGGCGGAGCCGGACCGGTGGCGTGGCACCGCTCGCGAGCGCCACCACGGCGTCGGCTGGGTCGCTCCGGAAGAGCGCCTCGGCCCGCGCAACCTGGAGGCTCGGACGCACGGCAGCGACCGCGAGCGCTTCGGTCAGCTCCTCGGCACTGCGGACGAAGCGCGCGACGCCGGCAGTATGCATCAGCTCGGCGTTGTCCTGACCGTGGCCGGGGATGGGGCGGTAGGTGAGGACCGGTACGCCCGAGGCGAAGGCTTCCATCGAGGTGAGCCCTCCGGCGTTCTGCACGACGAGGTCGCTCGCTGCCATGACCGTCGCCATGTCGTCGGTCCACCCGAGCGCACGTCCGCCGGGCCGTGTCGCGAGCGCCGCCCGGAGCGTGTCGTTCCTCCCGCAGGCGACGATCGGGAAGTACCCCGGCAGCTGGCAGAGCTCTCGGTAGGTCTCCTCGACCGCGCCGACACCCCAGGAGCCGGCCACGACCAGGACCGCGACGGCGTCATCCGGAACCCCGAGGTCGCGCCGGGCCTGGTGGCGGCGCTCGGCGCTCGGGCGAGCGAAGGCCGGCCCGACCATCGGCCCGGTTGCGAGGGCGGGGCCTCCGGTCGCCGCCCTCGCCGCCCGCGCCGTGTCCGGATGCACGCAGAGATGGAGGTCGACACCGGCGTCCACCCACATCGGGTGGAGCGAGAAGTCGGTCACGAAGGTCGCGACCGGCACGTCGAGTGAACGCTTGCGGCGCATCCGACCGAGCGCGACCGAGGCAAGAGGGTACGTCGAGACCACGAGGTCGACCCCGTCGGCGGCGAGCTGGCGCCGGAGCGGCCGGCCGAAGACGAGCGCGAGGACGGCGACGGTGGGCGCGACGAGCGGCGGGAAGTCCGCCCAGGCGCGATAGGTGGCGTCGTAGGCCCACGGGGCGCGCCGCAACCACCACTCGTAGACGTGCCGGATGAGCCGGCCCGCGTGCGGGGCACTCTCCAGGAAGTCGTACCGGAACGTGGAGAGCCCCTGGTCCTCGAGTCGACGGCAGAGCTCGTCCGCTGCGCCGTCGTGGCCGGCGCCGATGGAGGCGGACACGACCCCCACGCGTTGTGTCACGGGCCTCCAAGCTACTCGACCGAGCGGGATCGCCGGTGATGCCGCCCTGCGACGAGGTTCTTCAGTTCGGGCGGGAGGGTGTCGTGTGGCGGGAACAAAACCAGGCTAAGTCATGCTGAAGAGAGCGCTGCGGTGGTACGGCGAGGACAGCGCGTCTCTCCCTCTCCCCCCAGGTGGCGGGGTTTGGGCGGAGGCAACGGGAGCGGCGGGGGCCGCGAGACGGAGGACCGAGCGTGAGCGAAGTGCGGTGGAACGAGGTGGTGGACGAGAATGGCGCCTCCGGGGAACCTGAGACCTGTCTGAGCGTGGAGTCGGATCGTGCCGCCGGGCATGCTCGCCGGCTGCAGCCGGGGGAGGACGTGAGAGGCTCGATCCTTCCGGGTACGTGGGACGCCGGCCACTGGCGGGATCGAGCGGCCTGTCGGACCGTCTCGATGGAGGTGTTCTTCCCGGTCGGTGTGGTGGGGGAAGCCGAGATCCAGATCGCGCGGGCAAAGCTGGTGTGCTCGACCTGCGCGGTCCGGAGCGAGTGCCTCGAGTTCGCGCTGCGAACCAATCAGGAGTACGGCGTGTGGGGCGGGGCGAACGAGGAGGAGCGTCGGGTGCTGCGCCGGCGTCGCCGTGCCGCAGCACGGCTGGCCGCGGCCTCCTGAACTGGGTCGCGCGTCCCACTCCCGCAGGTGGCCGGCCCTCCGACCAGGTCTCGGGATCGAGCTCCCCGGCCGCGAGGCAGGCAGGGCCGGCGCGTCACCGCTCGGCCGCTCGGTCGACCTGCGTCAACAGGCGTTCCAAGTCGGCGGGCGTGTCTGCGTCGCTGAGCGCGTCGCAGGCGCTCGTCCCCCCGAGGGCCGGACCGTGGAGGAAGAGGACCGGGCCGTGGCCGAGCAGCGTCGCCGCTGGCGGGCTCCGTCCGGGAGCGCTCGCCGCCAGGTCGTGCGCCCTGTCGAGGCAAGCCGAGGACCAGCGCGCCGCGAGCAGCTGGGGACGGCCGCCGAGGACCGGCACGACGCTCCGACCCGGCGGGGCGAAAAGGAGACGCCGGCAGGCTGTCTCGTCGAAGAGCGGGAGGTCGCAGGAGAGCACGAGCGCGCCCTCGAGGGCGTCCCCGGCTCGCGCGTCGCGGAGCGCTCCCCAGCCGGCGAGGAGCGCAGGGAGGGGCCCGCGACCCGGGGGGTCCTCGGTGAGGGAGCGGAGACCGGATCGACCCGGGCCAACCTCCACGGCAGCAGCCGTCGCCGTGGCGAGGAGCCGCCCCAGTCGAGCGGCGAGGGGCTCGCCCTCGATCTCGATGAGCGACTTGTCCGAACCGAACCGGGTGCTCGCGCCGCCCGTGAGGAGGATCCCGCCGTAGGAGGGCCCAGCCATGGGGTCAGGATGCCCGCTCTGGCCGTCCCGGCCGGCCGTGGCTCGCCAGCGAGTGGTCCCCGTACCGGACCGACGGGAGCGAGCCCGCGCACACCGCGGGCTGGGTCGGGCTCTCGGGCTGGCACCATGGTGCGATGCAGGCGCCCGTGACGAGCCCGGCGTTCCCCGAGCCCGTGTCGGCGCGAACCGGAGAGCGCTGCCGGCGCCACTGCCCTCGGGACTGGTGTGGGGTCACCCCTCGCCGTCGGAGAGCTCGATGACGCCCGGCCGGCCCGAGCTGGTCCGAGGACTGCTCCTCGGCGACCGCTACGTGCTCACGTCGCTGCTCGGAACCGGTGGGATGGGCCAGGTCTGGGTGGCGCGGGACCTCCGCCTCGATCGAGAGGTCGCCGTCAAGCTCGTACCACTCCGTCAGGCGCCCGGCCGCCCCGGTGACAGCGGCCTCGAGGCACCCGGCGCGCACGAGGCTCGCCTCCTCGCAGCCCTGGCGCACCCGAACATCGTCTCGGTCTACGACGTCGGCGGCACCGGAGGGTGGACGTGGATCGTGATGGAACTGGTCCGTGGTGACAGCCTCGCCGCGCTCCTCGTCGAGGGCCCACTCCCCGTGGGGCGAGCGGTGCGCCTCCTCGGCCAGGTGCTGGAGGGGCTCCATGCCGCGCACCTCGTCGGAGTGGTGCACGGCGACGTGAAGCCGTCGAACATCTTGGTGGACCGGGTAGGGGTCGCGCGCCTCGTGGACTTCGGGATCGGTCGGCGACTCCCGGTGACCGGGCCGGGAGCGCTCCGAGCGTCCCGTCTCGACGAGGAACCGACGCCAGGCATCCCCGACCGCGAGGAGACCCTGCTCGGGACCCCGGGCTATGTCGCGCCCGAGACTGCTGCCCTGGGCGGGGCCAGCGTCTCGGGCGACATCTGGGCGGCCGGGGTGGTGCTCTGGGAGTGTGTCGCCGGGACGAGGGCGGTGCGCCTCGCCGTTGGCGCAGCCGGTGGCTCGGCCAGCGGCGCAGCCGACGGCGGTTCGCCCGCGAGCGCTCGGGCCGGCCGGGCGGGCGCGCCGCTCGCGGCCGATTCCCTCCCTGTCGGCGCCGCTGGACAGCTTGCGGCAGGTCCGCTCGAGGGAGAGGAGTCGGACCCCGTGGTCGCGGCCGTTGCCGCAGTGGTCCGGCGGGCGGTCGCGCCGGCTCCTGCGGAGCGCTTCCCGAGTGCAGCGGCGATGCGACGGGCGCTGGCGGACACGGGAGCGCTCGGCCCGGGAGGGCCGCGAGCGGCGCCCCCCGAGCTCCGGCCGGGACCGGAGGCGCCGACCCGCCTGGTCGCTGCGGGAGTCTCCCCTGGGGCCGCAGGCGCTGCGGCAGGGGCGGTGACCGACAGCGCTGCAGCGAGCCACGGGCCATATGCCCCCCCAACCCAGGCGTTCGGTCCCGTCCAGGACGCCACGACCGGTCCCGTCCAGGACGGCAGTGGCGCGCCGGGCGGCGGCGTCGAGACGGGCCGCGACGAGCTCGCCGACGTGTCGCGCCAGCCGGCCCCCTCGGGCCGGGGCGCGATCGTCGCCGTCGCGATCGTCGCGGTCGTGCTCCTGGTCGCGGTCGTCGTCGTGGTCCTCGCACTCCTCGGGGGACGCAACGGGCGACCCGCCGCCGACCCGATACACGCGCCAGCGGCGGCCGCGTCCTCGGGTGCGCCGAGCCCCGGCTGAGCTCCCGTCCGAGCCCCGGCCCGCGCGCCGGGAGTGCCCCCGCCGCGGCGCCAGCCAGGTCCTCCCCGTCCAGACGTCCAGGAACGGCCGTGGGCAGCGCGTTGGTCAGGGGCGGACGAGCGCGGAGAGGAGCGCTTGCAGCTTGAGCTGGGTCTCCGCCAGCTCGGCCTCCGGGTCGGAGCCGGCGACCAGCCCGACCCCAGCGATGAGGTGTGCCTCGGCGCCCTCGACGAGGGCGGAGCGAATGCCCAGCCACCACTCGCCGTCGCCGCGTGCGTCCATCCAGCCGACTGGCCCGGCCCAGCATCCGCGATCGAGCTCCTCGTGTGTTGCGAGAGTCGCGAGCGCGACATCGGTGGGGACTCCGGCGACGGCGGGGGTGGGGTGGATCGCACGCACGAGCTCGAAGGCCGAGGCGGGCGGGCTGCCTGCAGCGCAGCCGCGCACGGTCGTGGCGAGGTGGGACACGTTCCGGAGCCGGAGGATCTCCGGCGCTCTCGGCACCTCGACGTCGACGCCCGCGCGCCGCAGGCCCTCGACGACGGCTCGGACGACGAAGCCGTGCTCGTTCCGTTCCTTCGGGGCTCGCTGGAGCTGCGCCTCGGCAGCGTCGTCCGCTGCGGCATCGCCGCTCCGGGCCACGGTGCCGGCGAGGGGCTGCGCGACGACGGCGCGGCCGAGGCGCCGAACGAGCAGCTCGGGCGAGGCGCCGAGCAGGCCGGCGATCGAGAACAGGGCGCAGGCCGGGTAGAGGGCGGCGAGGCGGCGGAGCGCGTGCTCGACCACGAAGGGCCGGTTCGCGCGGACATCGACCCGGCGCGCAAGCACCACCTTCTCCACGCGTCCTGCCCGGATCTCCTCGAGGACTCGCTCGGCGCGGGCGCACCACTCCTCGTGGGGGAGGGCGCTGCGCACCTCGAACGCGTCGGGCGAGCGCGGATCGACCTGGGGCCCCGTCGAGCCGCTCCGCTCGGCCCGCGGCGTCTCGGCCAGGAGGCCGGTGCGGTCGACGACTCGGCCAGCGTCGTCGACGATCCGAGTGACCCAACTGGCTCCGGTCGCCACCTCCTCGACCCAGAGCTCCGCCGGGACGACCAGTTCGGCCGGGGCCTCCCGGTCGAAGGGGAGGCTCGCCAGGGCGACCGGGCCGGAGCCCGGCCGGCCGACCGGGTCCTCGGACTCGATCGCCGAGAGCGCCTCCGCGAGGAGGGTCGGGGCTGCGGGGTCGGCGATCCCCCTCGGCAGGCGGATCACGACGGCGCGCCCGCGCCCAGCCAGACGCAGCCCCGGGGACGCGAGCAACAACGCGCCGTCGCCGGCGAGCTGGAGGAGATCGACCGGGTGGGTCCCGTCGAGCGGTCGGGTCTGGGCGCGCAGCCCAGGGGGGACCAGCTGGTGCCCGGGGGCCGAGCCAGTCGCAGCCCCCTCGAGCGCCGTGGCGTCGGGGCTCATCCTCCTGCCCTCCCTGTGGACATGGCGGCGCGCGTCCCACTGAGCAGCTGGACGATCCCCCCCGACAGGAGCCGGTGCTCGACGGCGACGAAACCGGCCCGTCGCACCAGATCCACCAGCTCGGGTGGCTCGGGGAGGTACGCCAGCGACTTCGGCAGGTAGCGGTACGCAGCGCCGTCGGAGAGGAGGCCGCCGATGGCGGGAACGGCCCGGCCGAACCACAGTGCGTGGCCGGCCGCGAGCAGCACTTGGCGCGGCGTGGAGACGTCGAGGAGCGCGATCCGGCCGCCCGGGCGGAGGACCCGCGCGAGCTCCGCGAGCACGGGTCCGAGCTCGACGAAGTTCCGGAGGGCAAACGCGGAGACAGCCCCGTCGAGGCGGCCGCTCGGGAGCGGCAGTGCGGCCGCGTCACCCTGGACGACGAGCGCGCCCGGCGGTGCGAGGCGGAGCATGCCCGAGGACAGGTCGACGCCGAGTGCGGTGACGTGGCGAGCCGCGAGTCCGGGGAGCAGGTCACCTGGCCCGGTCGCCAGGTCGAGGACCAGTTGGCCCGGGGCGAGGTCGAGCGCGTCCAGCGCGCGTCGACGCCAGGAGCCGTCGAGGTGGAAGGTGAGGAGGCGGTTGAGCTGCTGGTAGCGGGGGGCGATCCGGTCGAACATCGCCTGGACGGCGGCGCGCTTGTCCGCCCCGGTCGGGAGGCTTGCCACGACCTGGAGGCTACGGGGGACCGGCACCGAACCCAACGCAGGCTCGTCGGCGACGATCGGCTGCGCGGGCTCCGGGGGACGACGGAACGGCGCGGGGCGCTCGAGTGTCGGAACGGTGTGGGTCATCTCCGTAGCCGGCTGGTCCTCGCTTCGATGATCGCTGCGTGCGCGCTCGTCAGCTGCGCACGGCCCGCTCGGATGCCGGCACAGGCGGCGGGCCAGGCGATCCCCTGGATCGATGAGCCTGCCGTTCCGCCGGCGCGCCCGCTCCCGCGCCCGCAGGTGGCCGCTCCCGTGCACGGGCACGCTCCGGCCTGTGCAGCGAAGGCCCTCTCGGTTACCGCGCTGTGGCCGGTGCAGGCGACCCAGGACGGTGGCATCCTCGTCGAGCTGCGGAACACCGGCCGGGTCGCCTGCCTGCTGGCCGGGACCCCGACGGTCGCCGCCACGGCTCCGGGCGGGGCCCGGGTGCTGGCCTCCCCCGAGGCGCTGCCCTCCCTGGCACAGCCGGCATACACCGTTCCCGGCGGGAGCGTGTGGTTGCGCGTAGACGCCCCCCTCGCCTGCCCGAGGGATCCGAGCGGCACGGAACACGGCCTACGGAGCTACCACCGCCTGGTCGTCTCACTCCCCGAGGGGGGCGAGCTCGAGATCGGCGGTGTGGGCCTGCGGTTCCCCTGCGGCATGTCGACGACGCCCTTCTACGCGCTCCGGCCGGCGCCGTCGGCCACTCCCGATGCGCTCGCCGACCTCGTGCCCCGCCTGACGCTCCCCCGGAGGACTCCCGCCCCAGGCACCCTGCGCTACGAGGTGACCCTGTCGAACCCGGGGAGTCGGGCGGTGGAGCTCTCTCCTTGCCCCGTGTACGTCGAGTCCTCCAGCATCCCGACCAAGTTCCTCTACCGGCTCAACTGCAGCCAGGTGCGCTCGATCCCGGCTCACGGAGAGGTCACGTACCGGATGGAGATGACGATCCCCGCTACCGCGGGGCTCGGCCCGGTCCGGGTGCGCTGGAGCCTCGTCGGCCCGGGCGCTCGAGCAGCGGGCGGCCGGGTGGAGCTTGGCTGAGCGATCCGACCAGCGTCCGTGGTCTCGATCGGGCAAGGTGCTGGGGACCGCCGATGCGCGCTCCGACGGGCCCTCGTCGCTGCTGGCTCGGGAGCACCACCCTCGCCGGTCTCTCGGCGCGTCCCGTCAGACGACCTCGACGGTCGGGGCCGGACGGGGACCCTCGCACTCGGTCAGCGGTAGAAGCGGTAGACGACCTCGGCCACGCAGGAGGGCTTGGTCGCCCCCCGCACCGTGAAGGTGAGGCCCAGCACGACCTGCGCGCCGCCGGCGATCTCCTCGACGTCCGCGAGCGTCGCCGACATCACGAGCTCGCTCCCGACCGGCACCGGGGCCGGGAAGCGGACCCGGTTGGCGCCGTAGTTGACCCCCATCTGCACACCCTCCACCCGGAGCACCTGCTCGAGGAGCGCTGGCGCCAGGGAGAGGGTGAGGTAGCCGTGGGCGATCGTGCCACCGAAGGGGCCGGACGCCGCCCGGGCCGGGTCGGTGTGGATCCACTGGTGGTCACCGGTGGCACCGGCGAAGGCGTCGATGCGGTCCTGGCTGACGAGGACCGGGTCGCTGGTCCCGAGCTCGGTCCCGACCCGGGCCGCGAGATCGTCGAGGTGGAGAACGGTCGTGCTCACGCCGCGAGGCTAGCGGTGCGGGGGTGGCTCCCTCGGAGGACGGTCGCCCGAGGTCAGTGGAACCAGATCCGGCGGTACTCCCGGCTGGCCGGCGCGAGGAGGAGATAGAGCAGGAGCCCTGCGAACGCCAGGTTCAACAGGCCGAACAGGCCCGCGTACGCCAGGTCCAACACGGCGAAGAGCGTCAGCAGTCCCGCGATGACGACCCCGAGGTAGTACCCCCAGCGTCGCTCGTTCGCACTGCCGTAACCAGCAGCGACGGCGCCGACGCCGAGGACGAGCCCGATGGCGGAGATGCCGCCGCCGAGGATGGCGTCGAGCAGCGTCAGACCGGCGTTCAGGTAGAGGAGGAGCTCGGCGTTCTGGAGGGTCTGGGGCTGGGTCCGGTTGAGCCACTGGCGAGGTTCCATATGTCTCCAGTTTGACCGGACAAGTGGCCGCCGCGGCCGCGCGCCCCGCCGCGCCCCGCCCGAGCAGGGGTGGCGCTGCGCATCGCGAGCTGGCCGCACGCCGCGGCGATGGCCACGCCGCGGGTCTGGCGGACGGTCGTGGCGATGCCGGCGGCTCCGAGACGCGCGGCGAAACCCGCGACGCGCGCCGGCGGGGAGCCGAGGACCGGCCAGCCGGGCGTCGGGTTGAGGGGGATGAGGTTCACGTGGGCCGCGAGCGGCCGCGCGAACGCCACCAGCTCCTCGAGGGCGGTGGGGGTGTCGTTGACCCCGTCCATGAGCGCCCACTCCAGGCTCACCCGCCGGCCGGTGGCCCCGGCGTAGGCGGCGCACGCGGCGGCGAGGCTCTCGAGCGGCCAGCGCGCGTTGAGCGGGACGAGGGAGGAGCGCAGGGAGTCGTTCGCGGCGTGGAGGGAGAGCGCGAGCTTGACCGGCAGCCCCTCGGCCGCGAGGCGGTGGATGCCCGGGACGACGCCCACCGTCGAGACGGTCAGGTGACGCGCCGAGAGCCCGAGCGCGCCGTGCAGCCGCCGGAGCGCGCGCACCACGGGTCCGTAGTTGGCGAGTGGCTCGCCCATGCCCATGAACACCACGTTCGACAGCCGTGCACCGGAGTCGCGGGCCACCCTGGCCGCCCAGACGACCTGCTCCACGATCTCCCCGGTGGTGAGCTGGCGGGAGAAGCCCCCCTGGCCGGTGGCGCAGAACGTGCAGCCCATCGCGCAGCCGGCCTGGCTGGACACGCAGACCGTGGCCCGGTTCGGGTACCGCATGAGCACCGTCTCGACCTCGGCGCCGTCTCGGAGCGCGAAGAGCCACTTGACCGTGGCACCAGCGTCCGCCTCCAGCTCTGCAGCGAGGCTGAGCGCCGGTCGGAGCGGGTCCGCGTCGGCCAACCGGACCCGGAGCGCCCGAGGGAGCTCCTGGAGCTCGCTCGGGTCCGCGAGCCGGCGGTAGAGGCCGTCCCAGAGCTGGCGGAAGCGGTAGGGGGGCTCCCCGTCGAGGGCCGGTTCGAGCGCTCGGGCGAGCGCCTCGGGGTCCAGGTCGTAGCGGGAGGGCACCCGATGAGCTTACGGGGGCGTCGCAGTAGCATCATCGGCGTGGATCGTCCCCGCCTGAGCCTGCCCGGGCGCCGCAACGACCGGGAACTGCCGGCCGAGCACCCGACGACCGAACACCCTGGCATCGAGCACTACCACCGCGATGTCCAAGGGGGCGGGGCCCGTGCGGCGGTGTTCGGCATGAGCGACGGGCTCGTGACGAACGTCTCGTTGATCCTCGGGGTTGCCGGGGCGCATGCTGCCGCAGACTTCGTGCGCGTGGCCGGGCTCGCGGGGCTCGTGAGCGGTGCCTTCTCGATGGCGGCGGGGGAGTACGTGTCCATGCGCGCCCAGCGCGAGCTGCTCGAGCGAGAGCTCGAGGTCGAGCGGACCGAGATTCGCCAGCATCCGGTGGCTGAGCGCCGGGAGCTGGCCCGCCTCTACGAGAGTCGCGGGCTCGAGGCGGCCATGGCGGCCGACCTCGCCGAAGCCATGATGCGAGACCCCGATGTCGCGCTCGAGACGCATGCCCGCGAGGAGCTCGGCGTGGACCCCGGCTCCCTCGGCTCCCCGTGGCAGGCTGCGATCTCGTCCTTCGTGACGTTCGCGCTCGGGGCCCTCTTGCCCCTCCTCCCGTGGCTGTTCTTCGGCGGGGGAGGGGCCATCGCCGCCTCGGTGGCGATCGGGGCGGTGGCGGCCGTCTCCCTCGGGCTCGCGCTCTCGTACTTCACCGGACGCTCGCCCCTTCGCTCCGCCTTCCGCCAGTTGGCCGTCTCCGCCCTCGCGGCGGCGGTCACCTTCGGTGTCGGGACTGCGATCGGGGTCTCCGTCCACAGCTGAGCGGGCTCCGGGGCCGAGCCGCCCCTACGCCGCAGGAGCGGTCGGCGCGACGTCCGTCGTGTAGGCGCGATCGACGTGGTCGATCGCGAAGCCCAGGGAGTCGTAGAGCCGGCGGGCGGGCGTGTTCGACGCGTCCACGTAGAGCATGCCAACCGTCAGCCCTTGGCGAGCGAGGTGGTCGAGGCCTTCGAGCACGAGTGCCCGCCCGAGCCCGGAGCCCTGTGCAACCGGGTCGACGGCGATGACGTAGATCTCGCCGAGCGGGGGGTCCTCCGCGGCGTGCACCTTCGTCCAGCAGAAGCCCTCGAGCTTCCCCTCGTGCTCGAGGAGGAGGAAGCCCTCGGGATCGAACCAAGGCTCGCGCTCGCGGGCCTGGAGGGTCTCGAGGTCCCAGCCGCCCTGCTCGGGGTGCCAGGAGAAGGCCCGGTTGTTGACCTCCAGCCAGGCCTCCTCGTCCTCGCCGCGCCGGAACGCGCGGAGCGACAGCCGTGGCAGCGGGGGCGGAGGGGCAGGCAGGCTCCGGCGGAGCTGCAGGAGGTCGCGGCCCCGGTCGAGCCCCGCCGCAGCGGCAATGGCGTCGTGGGTCGGCGTCGGCTTCGGCACCCACCAGTGCAGATGGCCGCCACCGGTCGCTCCGACCGCAGCGAGCGCGGCACGGAGCAGGTCGGCCGTGACCGAGCCGTCTGCGCTGCGGTGGTGTGGGTGGACGACGATCTCGAGGCCCCAGCTGTCCGTCCCCCTACTCAGCTGCGCGTACCCGACCGGATGGGGGTGCTCGGGCTCCCTCGCCACGAGGCCGAGAAATCCGTGTCGCCCGCCCTGGACGAGGTCGAGCCACTTGTGCTCCCCGAGAGGGTGGTGACCGTCCGCACGAGCGGCGAGCACCAACAGCGCCGTGATCGTGGTGAGGTCGTCCTCACCCATACGACGTTTGACTTCGACCGAGCGCATGCCAAACCGTAGCCGCAGGGGCAGTGCCGCCCAAGCGCAGCTCACGGCCCGCCGGGCCTAAGGTGCGGGCCATGACGACGGCTTCCGAGAGCGCGCCACGGACTCCCGGCGAGCGGGCCCACCGGGCGGCGGCGTGGCTGGCCGAGGCGTACCCGGGAGCCGCAGCCCAGCTCTGCGCGCTCCGTCACCAGGACCCCTTCCAGCTGCTCGTGGCGACGATCCTCTCTGCGCAGTGCACGGACGAGCGGGTCAACCAGGTCACCCCGGCGGTCTTCGCCGCCTATCCGGATGCGGCGTCGCTCGCGGTGGCCGACCCCGAAGCGCTCGAGGCACTGATCCGCACCACCGGCTTCTTCCACGCGAAGGCGAGGAGCCTGCTCGGGATGGCGCAGGGTCTCTGCGATCGCTTCGGGGGTCAGGTCCCCGCCGACCTGGAGTCGCTCGTCTCGCTTCCGGGCGTGGGCCGCAAGACGGCGAACGTGGTGTTGAGCGTGGCCTTCGGTATACCGGGACTACCGGTCGACACGCACGTCGGGCGGCTCTCGCGCCGGCTCGGCCTGACGGAGGCGAAGGACCCCGAGGTCGTCGAGGCGGAGCTCTGCGCGCTGGTGCCACCCGAGGAGTGGGGCGCTCTCTCACTCCGGCTCATCCTCCACGGGCGTGCGATCTGTGGGGCTCGCCGGCCGCGCTGTGCCGCCTGCGGCATGGCGAGCTGGTGCCCGTCGGCGAGCGTGGAGGCCTGACCGACTGCGGCCCGTCGGCGAGCGTGGACGTGCCGCCCGCAACCCGAGAGCCGCGCAGCTCGGGGAGACTGGATGCGGTGGCCCACAGCTCGACCCGGGGTGGTCGCCAGCGACTTCGGCGCCCGAGGCTCTCAGTGCTGGTCGAGCGCCCTCCGGAGCCGTCGTGAGGCCGTGCCGAGGGCGACCGCTGCCACCTCACACTCCTCTCCGAGCTCCTCTTGGCGGTTCGCACGCCCGAGCGCGGCCACGCCGACGAGGCGGGACGCGAGCTCGTCGAGCGCGGTCAGGACGGAGGAGAGCTCCGCCTCGGCGCTCGCCTGCCCCCCAGCCGCCGGTCTGGCGCCGGCCACCCGGCCGCCAGCCAGCCTGCCGGCACCCGCCCGCCCAGGACCCGCCCTCAGGTCACCGTCCCGACGGCCTGCGCTGTCGGCTCCGTCCCACCGATGCTCCACGCCGCCGAGAGTAGGGTGAGCAGACCATGCTCCGCCTGCTCGACCTCCGTGGCCGCTCTGGTTCGACGCTGACGGAGGGCCTCCCGCGCCCGGCCGCAGCGAGCCAGCTTCCCTACGATGCCGTCCGGTCGATCCTGGCGGCGGTGCGGGAGCGGGGTGATGCAGCGCTCCGGGAGCTGACCGAGCGCTTCGACGGGGTGACCCTCACGGCGCTTCGCGTCGACCCGGGGGAGATCGCGGCGGCCGAGGAGCGAGTCCCAGGCGAGCTCCTCGAGGCGCTCCGCGCTGCTGCGGCAGCCGTGCGGGACTACCACGAGCGAACCGTCGCGCCCGCCCCCCCCTACGAGCGCGACGGGATCCACGTGAGCGAGCTCCGGCGCGGTGTGGACCGGGCCGGCTGCTACGTCCCGGGTGGGCGAGCGCGCTACCCCTCGAGCGTCCTCATGACCGCCATCCCGGCGCAGGTGGCGGGTGTCGGCTCGGTTGCGCTCTGCGTGCCGCCTGGCCCGGGGGGCGTCGTCGACCCAGCCACCCTCGCTGCGGCGTCCGTCGTCGGGGTCGACGAGGTCTATCCGGTGGGGGGCGCGCAGGCGATCGCGGCCATGGCCTACGGCACCGAGACCGTCCGGGCCGTCGACGTCATCGCCGGGCCGGGCAACCTCTACGTGTCCCTCGCACAGCGGGAGGTGGCCGGGATCGTCGGGGTCCCCTCCGCCTTCGCCGGGCCGTCCGAGGTCGTGGTGATCGCAGACGACACGGTCGACGCCTGGGCCGCGGCAGTCGACGTGGTGGTCCAGGCCGAGCACGGCCCGGCCGGCCTCGCCTGGCTCGTGACGTGGTCGGCGGAGGTCGGTGCGGCCGTCCAACGGGAGGTCGCGGAGATCGTGGCTGCGTCACCCCGGCGCGAGGAGATCGCAGCGACGCTCGAGAGCGGCGGGTACGTCGCCCTCGTGGACGGTCCTGCTGCGGCGCTCGAGCTGGCGAACGCGATCGCCCCCGAGCACTTGGAGCTCTGCTGCGCGAACGCTGCTGGGCTCCTGCCGCTCGTGCGTCGGGCGGGTGCCGTCTTCGTCGGCGAGCACGCGCCGGCCAGTGTCGGTGACTATCTCGCGGGACCGAGCCACGTGCTGCCCACGTCGGGCGCAGCGCGCTTCTCGAGCGCGCTCGGCGTCCAGGACTTCCAGACCCGGGTGCACGCCATCGAGCTCGACCTGACCGCTCTCCGGCGCGTGGCCCCGCATGTGGCTGCGATTGCCGACGCCGAGGGGCTCGCCGCCCACGCACTGTCCGTGCGCGGGCGCGTCGACGCTCGCGACGGGGCCCGCTCGTGAGCCCGGCAGACCTCCCGCCTTCTGGAGCCGGGCCCCAGCCGGCCGGG
>JAJYWE010000031.1:25067-31714 GCA_021791675.1 Actinomycetes bacterium
CCCCTCGACGAGGCCCTGGTCGACGTGGCGCTCGACTGCTCGGGACGTCCCTATCTCTACTGGGACGTCCCGGCCGCGGGGGGGCCGCTCGGGACCCCGGGCTTCGACCCGCAGCTCGCCGAGGAGTTCTGGCGGGCCGTCGTCGTCGGTGCGGGGCTCACGCTCCACGTGGAGCTGCGCCGTGGTCGCAACCCGCACCACGTGGTGGAGGCGACGTTCAAGGCGATGGCCCGGGCGCTCCACCACGCGACCCGCCGCAACGGCGACGCCGTCCCCTCGACCAAGGGCCGCCTCGGTTGAGCAGCACCGGCCGGAGCGAGGGCGCGCCCTTCGTCGCCGTCCTCGACTACGGGATCGGCAACCTCGCCTCCGCGGCACGAGCGCTCTCCGCCGTCGGTGCCGACGCACGCCTGGTCCGGGAGCCCGACGCCGTTGCCGACGCCGCCGGGGTCGTCCTGCCCGGGGTCGGTGCCTTCGGCGCCGCGGCGCGCGCGCTGCGGGCGGCGGGGCTGGACTCGGTCGTCCGGGACGCGCTGCGCGCCGGCACGCCCCTCCTCGGGGTCTGTGTCGGTCTCCAGCTGCTCTTCGAGGGGTCGGAGGAGGACCCGGACGAGCCCGGCCTCGGGCTGCTCGAGGGCAGGGTTCGGGCGCTCTCCCCGACCGTGAAGCGCCCGCAGATGCAGTGGAACCCCCTCCTCCCGGGCCCGGCGACCCCTCCCGAGGCCGGCGTGGTGGGAGCGAGCATCGGCTCCTGGATGTACTTCGTCCACTCCTACGCCCCCGAGGTCGGTCCGGACGTCGTCGCGACCTGCGAGTACGGTGGGCCGGTCGTGGCAGCCGTGGAACGAGGTGCCCTCGTGGCGACCCAGTTCCACCCCGAGAAGTCCGGCACCGCCGGGCTCGAGCTGCTCGGGCGCTTCGTGGCGCGCTGCCGGCCGGACCACGGGGACAGGACGGGATGATGGATCTCTTCGCTGCGGTGGACGTGCTCGCGGGCCGGAGTGTCCGGCTCGTCCGGGGGGACTTCGCGAGCGTGCGCGACTACGGGGACCCGGTCTCGACGGCCCGGGCGCTCGTGGCCTCTGGTGCCCCCTGGCTGCACGTGGTCGACCTCGACGCGGCCAGGGGGAGGGTCGATGCCCCGACCCCCATCGTGAAGCGGATCCTCGCCGAGGCAGGAGGCCGTGCCCAGGTCGGTGGTGGCATCCGTGACGAGCGGCGTGCCGAGGAGGTTCTCGACGCCGGGGCGGAGCGGGTCGTGCTCTCCACGGCGGCACTCGCAGACCCGGGACTCGTGGAGCGCCTCTCGACCCGCTTCCCGGGCCGGATCGCCGTTGGTCTGGACCATCGGGGCCCGCCGGCGTTCACGCTCGCCGTCCAGGGCTGGTTGGAGGAGACCGAGAGCCTGCCAGGGCTCGCGGTGGCGGCCGCCCGCTTCGAGGCCGCCGGCGCGGCTGCGCTGGTGGTGACGGCGATCCCGACCGACGGCACCCTCGCGGGTCCGGACGTCGACGGTCTCGGTGCGGTGCTCGGGGCGACGAGCGAGGTCCCGGTGGTCGCGTCGGGTGGCATCGGGACCCTCGAGGACCTGGACGTCCTCCTCGGCCTCGGCGTCGGGAGCCGGCGGCTCGCGGGGGTGGTCGTGGGACGGGCGCTGCGGGAGGGCAGGTTTCGCGTGGAGGAGGCAGTCGCGCGATGCGCAGCGTCCGGGTGATCCCCTGCCTCGACGTGGACGCAGGTCGGGTGGTGAAGGGAGTCGGCTTCGTCGACCTGGTCGACGCCGGCGACCCGGCGGAGCTCGCGGCCCGCTACGAGGACGAGGGCGCAGACGAGCTGGTGTTCCTGGACATCACGGCCTCTGCGAGCGGGCGACGGCTGCTGCTCGGCGCCCTCGGGCGAGCGGCATCGGCGGTCTTCATCCCGCTCACGGTCGGAGGCGGCGTGCGCAGCGTCGAGGATGCCCGGCGCCTCCTCGAGGCCGGGGCGGACAAGGTGGGCGTCAACACGGCTGCGCTGGAGCGGCCCGAGCTCGTTGCGGAGCTCGCTCGGACCTTCGGGCGCCAGTGCGTCGTGGTGGCGGTCGACGCCAAGGCGACGGGTGGCACCTGGGAGGTCTTCACCCACGGCGGGCGGCGGGCGACGGGACGGGACGCCGTCGCCTGGGCCGCCGAGGCTGCTGCCCTCGGTGCAGGGGAGCTGCTGGTCACGTCGATGGACCGGGACGGGTCGCGCGCCGGGTACGACCTCGACCTCCTCCGGGCGGTGACGGGGGCTGTCGAGGTCCCGGTCATCGCCTCGGGTGGGGTCGGGCGTCTGGAGGACCTGGTCGCCGGTGCGGTCGTGGGGGGCGCGGACGGGCTGCTCGCCGCGTCCATCTTCCACTTCGGCGCCCACCGCGTCTCCGATGCGAAACTGGCCCTCGCCGCCGCAGGCGTCCCCGTCCGTCCAGCCCCCCCGGTCCCGAGCCGGGCGGCAGCGCGGGGAGCGTGAAGTGAGCTTCCACGCGGGCGTCTTCGCCAAGACCTTCGTGACCGTGCTCGTCATCATGGACCCGGTCGGCTCCGTGCCGGTCTTCCTCGGGCTGGTCGGCGAGGAGACCCCGGCTCGGCAGCACCAGGCAGCGTGGCAGGCCGCCGCCCTCGCCGGGGGGGTGGTGCTGGCCTTCGCCCTGTTCGGCCAGGCGCTGTTGCGGCTGCTCGGGATTGGCCTGCCGGCGTTGCAGGTGGCTGGCGGTCTGCTGCTCGGGCTGGTCGCCCTGGAGCTGTTCAACCCGCGCGAGGAGGCCGCGCCCCGCCCGGAGCGGAACGTCGCGCTGGTGCCGCTCGGGACCCCACTCCTCGCCGGTCCGGGGGCGATCGTGACGGCGATGTTCTACATCCGCTCCGCGGGCGGCGTCGGGGGGATCCTCTCGGTGGTCGCCGCGCTCGTGGCGGTGATCCTCGTCACGTTCGGCTGCCTGCGCTTCGCCTCGGTCATCGGCCGCCTGCTCGGTGCCAACGGGATCTCGGTGCTCACCCGCCTGCTGGGCCTTCTCGTGACTGCGATCGGGGTGCAGCTCGTCGCCGGTGGGGTGCTGGCGCTCACACGCCGCTGACGGCAGGCGGGTGGAGCGTTCGCAGCCGGGCCACTCGGCGAGTGGCTCGCTGCAGGCTGGCCAGCCAGTCCCTCGGAGGTGCCTCGCCCGGCCGGCGGCGCGGGGTGGCTCGGGCCTGGTCGTCGAAACGGGGGCTGACCTGTCCGCCGAACGGTCGCTAGCCTCGTTCGGGTCATGGACAACCCCACGGGTGCGAAGCTGGCAAGCGACAGGGACCGGCGTCGCGACGGTGTGCGCGACGGTGGGCCGGGTGGCGGCCACGCCATCACGATGCTCGCCGACCGGCTCCTCGTCCAGATCCCTCAGGGAGAGGGGGAGCGCCGCTCGCGTGCCGGGATCCTCATTCCGGCCACCGCCACGGTCTCGAAGCGGCTGGTCTGGGCGGAGGTCGTCGCCGTCGGCCCGCACGTCCGCACGATCACGGCCGGTGACCGGGTGCTGTTCAGCCCGGAGGACCGCTACGAGGTCGAGGTGCAGGGCGAGGACTACCTGATCCTGCGCGAGCGCGACATCCACGCCGTCGCGTCCGACCGACTGGACGGCGGGACGGGGCTCTACCTGTGACCGGCGCAGACCACCTGCCGGGTACGGAGCCGTTCGCCGCTCGGGGCCCACTCGAGGCGGATCCAGCGGTCCGGGAGGTGGTGTCCTGGAACAGCGACGGGCTCGTCGCGGCGGTCGCCGTCGACGCAACACGCGGGGACGTGCTCATGCTCGCGTGGGTCTCCCCGGAGGCGCTGGACGCGACGCTGCGGACCGGGCGAGCGTGGTACTGGAGCAGGAGCCGCCGGAGCCTCTGGTGCAAGGGCGAGACCTCCGGCGACCGGCAGTGGGTACGCGAGGTGCGCCTCGACTGTGACGGGGACGCGCTGTTGTACCTCGTCGACCAGGAGGGGCGCGGCGCGTGCCACACCGGTGACCGGAGCTGCTTCTCGCGCCGGCTCGCCGTGGGGCCGGAGCCGAGGGTGTGACGTCGACGGGCTCCGGGGTCGCCCCGGCTGCGTCGGGCTCCGGGGTCGCCCCGGTCGAGTCGGGCTCCGGGGTCGCCCCGCTCCAGCCGGACCCGGAGCGCTTCGCAGCCATGGCGGCGCGCTTCAGCACCGTGCCGGTCTGGTTGGAGCTGTCGGCGGACACCCTGACCCCGGTCTCGGCCTTCCTGCGGGTGGTCGGCGTCGACGGCCACGGGTTCCTGCTCGAGTCCGTGGAGGGTGGGGAGCGGTGGGGGCGCTACTCCTTCGTCGGACGTCACCCGAGCGCCACGCTCGTCGCTCGCGCCTCGCAGATCGAGGTGACGGGGGAGCTCCCCTGCGGCTCGGAGGTCTCGGACGGTGTCCTGCCGACCCTTCGGTCGATCCTCGCCGCGTCGTCGGCACCGGAGCTGGCGGAGCTCCCTCCCCTCCACAGCGGCGTCGTCGGCTTCCTCGGCTACGACGTGGTGCGAGAGGTCGAGCGGCTCCCCGAGCCGCCACCCGACGACCAGGGGCTGCCCGATGCGGTGCTCTCGGTCATCGGCCAGCTGGTGGCCTTCGACCACTGGCGGCAGCGGGTCGTGCTGGTCGACAACGTCGTGCCGGGACCGAGCCCGACCCCGGAGGAGCTGGCCGCGGCGTACGCCGCAGCCGGACGGCGCCTCGCCGAGCTCGCCTGCGCGCTCACCGAGCCCGTGCCGGGGGAGGCGGCCCTCGTCCCCCCGGCGGCACCGGGACCGCTCCCCGAGCTGCGCAGGACGGTGAGCAGCGAGGCGTACCAGGCGGCGGTGCGGGTCGCCAAGGAGCACATCCGGGCCGGGGACATCTTCCAGGTCGTGCTCTCCCAGCGCTTCGACGTGGCGCTCGAGGCCGCGCCCTTCGACTGCTACCGGGCGCTGCGCCAGCTCAACCCGAGCCCCTACCTCTACTTCCTGTCGCATCCGGAGGTCACCCTGGTCGGGTCGTCCCCAGAGCCGCTGGTGCGCTTTCGCGAGCGCAGGGTCGTCTCCCGCCCGATCGCGGGCACGCGCCGGCGCGGCCGGACGGAGGTGGAGGACCAGGCGCTGGCGGCAGAGCTGGTTGAGCATCCGAAGGAGCGAGCCGAGCACGTGATGCTCGTCGACCTCGCGCGAAACGACATCGGGCGGGTGATCCGGTTCGGGACGGCGCAGGTGGACGAGCTGATGACGCTCGAGCGCTACAGCCACGTCATGCACCTCACCTCGCAGGTGTCCGGCGTCGCCGCCGACGGGGTCGGTCCGGTCGACGTGCTCGCGGCAACCCTGCCGGCGGGCACGGTCTCGGGCGCGCCGAAGGTGCGGGCGATGGAGCTCATCGACGAGCTCGAGCCCACGAGGCGCGGGCCCTACGCCGGTGTCGTGGGCTACGTCGACTTCTCGGGGAACCTCGACACCGCGATCGCCATCCGCACCATGGTCGTCCGCCCCGACGGTGTGGCGTCGGTGCAGGCAGGAGCAGGAATCGTGGCCGACAGCGACCCGGCCGGCGAGGACCAGGAGTGCGCGGACAAGGCCCGGGCGCTGCTGTCGGCGATCGCGCCGGCCCGGTTGCTCACCCGGGTCCGGACGGGCGGCGCCGAGCGTGCGGAGCGATGACCGCCGTCCCGAGCGGCGGCGCTTCCGACGGGCCGCGATGACCGCAACCCCGCTCGAAGACGCCGAGGCGGCGCGCCTCGCCCGGACGGCGGCGGTCTGGTTCTGGCTCCGGCGTGACGTGGTCGCCGTCGAGGGGCCGGATGCCCAGTCGTACCTGCAGGGCCAGCTCAGCGCCGACGTGGACGCGCTGGGTGATGGTGCGGCGTGCCCGACCCTGCTGCTCAGCCCACAGGGCAAGCTCGTCGCGTGGCTACGCGTCACCCGGCTCGGCCCGGAACACTTCCTCCTCGACGGAGACGCCGGGTGCGGGGAGGCGGTCGTGGAGCGGCTCAGCCGGTTTCGCCTTCGGACGAAGGTGCGCTTCGCGGCGCTCGCCTGGCGGGCGGTGGCGCTGCGCGGGCCGGGCTCCGACGACCTCGTCGGGGCGAGTGCGTCGGACTCGGCGGGGGGGGTGCCAGGGACTCCGGCGGTGCCCGGGCCCCCGTCGACGTCCGGGGAGCCGGGTGGCTCGGGCGAGACCGGTTCGGTTGTGCCCGGGTGGCTCCCCGCGCGCTGGCCGGGCCTTGCGGGCTGGGACCTGCTCGGGCCGGATCCCCTCCCCCCGCCCGGGGTCGGCCGCGCGAGCGACACGCTCGCCGAGGCGCTTCGTGTGGAGTCGGGGGTGCCGCGCTGGGGAGCCGAGCTCGACGAGCGGGTCATCCCCGCCGAGGCGGGCCTCGTCGAGGACGCCGTCAGTTTCACGAAGGGCTGCTACACCGGCCAGGAGCTCGTGGCCCGGATCGACTCGCGTGGCAGCCGCGTCCCCCGCCACCTCGCAGGGCTCGTCGTGCCGGCCCTGGCGCGCGCGGACGCAGCGACCCTCGCCGGTGTCACCCTCTGGCGGGGTGAGCGCCAGGTCGGTGTGGTGACGTCGGCCGCCTGGTCGGCGAGCCTCGACGTGGCAGTCGCCCTGGGCTACGTGAAACGGGA
>JAJYWE010000032.1 GCA_021791675.1 Actinomycetes bacterium
CAGGCCTTCGCCCGGCTCGGGAGCGCGGTCACCCTGGTCGAGGCCGCGGAACGTCCCCTGCCCCGCGAGGAGCCGGAGGCCTCGGCCGCTGCGGTCGCGGCACTCGGCGCAGCAGGGGTCGCGCTCCGCCTCGGCTGCTCGGCCCGGTCGGTCGAGGCCGGGGCGGTTCCCGGCGGGATCGTCCTCACGCTCTCCTCGGGCGTGCCGGTCGAGCTGGACGCGCTCCTCGTCGCCGTGGGGCGCCGTCCCGACGTGCTCGGCCTCGGGCTCGAGGAGGCGGGGGTGGCGGTCGACGAGCGGGGGTACGTGGTGGCGGACCGGCACCTCCAGACCTCGCGCCGGGGGGTGTTCGTCGCGGGAGACGCCGCCGGCAGCCTGCAGCTCACGCACGCCGCGGACGAGATGGGACGGATCGCGGCTGCGAACGCCCTCTCGACCCGCCCGTGGCGGCGCTTCGACACGAGCGCGATCCCCTGGGTGACCTTCACCGATCCCGAGATCGCCCGGGTCGGCCTTCGCGAGGACGCCGCCGGGAGAGGTGCCCGCGTGGCCTGGCTCCCGATGAGCGAGGTGGACCGGGCGGTGGCGGCGGGCCGGACGGACGGCTTCGTGAAGCTGGTGGCCGGTCCGCGACGGGGACTCGAGAACGTGGGTGGCGGGCGGCTCCTCGGCGCCACCATCGTCGCACCACGGGCCGGCGAGATGATCCAGGAGCTCGCCCTCGCCCTGCGCACGGGCATGTTCCCGGCTCGCCTGGCGCTCGCGCCGCACGCCTATCCGACCTGGTCGGTCGCCATCCAGCAGGCAGCCGGCCAGTTCTTCGCCGAGGTCGGGGGGCGGCGGGCACGCCCCGCACGGGCCGAGCGGCCTGGGCGGCAGGGGGACCAGGCCACCCGAGCAGACGGAGCAGCCTGACCGGACCGAGGCGACCACACAGATCGCGCGGACCGAGGCGACCGCACAGATCGGGCCACCGAGGCCCACCGGGCAGAACAGGCCGACCGCGCAGACCGGGCAGAACTGGACTCGCACGGGGGCGGGCGTGGGAGGATCGCTCGGTGAGCTCGAGCACGGTGTCCACGGAGGCCGCCCGGTCGGCGGCAGCCCGGCTGGTGGAGGAGTTCCCGCGGCGCTGGGGCGAGACGGCCCGCGGCACGGCCGGGCTCCCGAGCGCCGTCACCGTCTCGGGGGATGGAGCTCGGGTGGTGTTCCTCCGGAGCGACGAGCCGACGAGCCGGGCTGGCGCCCTGTGGGTGTTCGACTGCGCCACCGGTACCGAGCGCTGCGTCGCCGAGCCCGCTGCGCTCGGTGCAGGAGCCGACGCGGCGCTCCCTCCGGAGGAGCGGGCGCGGCGGGAGCGCCTGCGACAAGGGGGCTCGGGCATCGCCGCCTTCTCGCTCGACGCGATGGGCGAACGGGCGGTCTTCGCCCTCGGGGGAGCCTGCTACCTCGCGGAGCTCTCCGGCGCAGCTGGGAAGGACGAGGTGCGCCTCCTGCCCACCGGCGGCCCGGCGGTCGACCCGCGGCTCTCCCCGGACGGCCGGCGCGTCGCCTATGTCACCGGGGGTGCCCTGCACGTGCTCGGACTCGAGAGCGGAGCAGACGAGCGCTGGGCGGGGGAGGGCGACGCCGAGCCGACGGTCACCTGGGGCCTCGCCGACTTCGCAGCCGCAGAGGAGCTCGGGCGCTCTCGCGGGTTCTGGTGGGCGCCCGAGTCGGACGTGCTCCTGGTCGCGCGGGTGGACGAGGCCGAGGTCCGGGTGGCCTTCCTCGCCGACGCCTCCCAGCCCGAGGCCGCCCCGGTCGCGCACCGCTACCCCTTCGCGGGGACCGAGAACGCGGAGGTCCGGTTGTTCCGGTGCGCCGGACCCGGGAAGCTCGTCGAGATCGCCTGGGACCGGGATGCCTTCCCGTACCTCGCAGCGGTCCGCTGGGATCCCGGGAGATCAGCCGTGGTGCAGGTCCTCTCCCGTGACCAGCGCAACGCCGCCGTGCTCGCGGTCCCCGCCGGGACGCCCCCGGCCCAGACGGTCGTGCTCCAGCGCGATCCCGACTGGGTGGACGTGGTCCCGGGCGTGCCCGCATTCGACGGGCGCGGTCGGCTCCTCACCGTCGGCGTGACGGCCGACTGCGCGCAGTTGCGTGCCGACGGTGTGTCGATCGGCCCACGTGGCGTGCAGGTCCGAGCGGTGCACGTCGACGGGGAGACCATCTTCCTCGAGGGCGCAGCGGACCCCGCCGACTGCCTCCTCTGGCGCCTCGATCCGTCGACCGGCGACGAAGCCGTGCCGGTCGAGGCGGGGCAGGGGATTCATCACCTGGCCGTGGCGGGCGGGACCCTCGCGGTCACGTCCTCGACGCTTGCGAGCGGCCTGCCCGAGACCGTGGTGTGGCGGGCCGGCGAGCGGGTGGGCGTGCTCGGCTCCGCTGCCGCAGCGCCGGGGCGCCCACCGACCGTGCACATCGAGCGCCTCCCCGACCGCGGGCGTCGCTCGGGACCTCGCCCGGTGTCGTCGGCCGTCCGCGTGGGCGTGGTGTTCCCCAGCTGGCACGAGCCGGGCAGCGCCCGGCTCCCGGTGCTGCTCGACCCCTACGGCGGGCCCCACGCCTCCCGAGTGGTCCACGCCGGGCGGGCCTGGCTCGAGCCGGCGTTCTTCGCCGAGGCCGGGCTCGCCGTCGTGGTTGCCGACGGGCGGGGGACGCCGGGCTCTCCGGCAGCGGAGCGAGCAGTCGGGGGCGACCTCGCAACGCCGGCCCTCGAGGACCAGCTCGTAGCGCTCGACTGGGTGCTCTCGACCTACCCCGATCTGGATCCCGAGCGGGTCGCCATCCGGGGATGGTCCTTCGGCGGGTACCTGGCGGCCCTCGCGCTGCTGCGGCGGCCGGACCGGATCGCAGCGGCCATCGCCGGCGCACCGGTCACGGACTGGCGACTCTACGACACGGCCTACACGGAGCGCTACCTGGGCTGCGATCCCGAGGGCGCCGATCGGGCGGCCTACGACGCGAGCGGCCTGCTCGGACTCGCCCCGACCACCCGGCGCCCACTCCTCGTCATCCACGGCCTCGCCGACGACAACGTGCTCGTCGCGCACAGCCTCCGGCTCTCCGCGGCCCTCTTCGCACGGGGCTACCCCCATCGCTTCGTGCCACTCGCGGGTATCACGCACATGACCCCGCAGCCCCGTGTCGTCGAAGCCCTGCTCCGCCTGCAGCTCGACTTCCTCGTCGAGGCGCTCGGCGTCCTCGGGCCGGGCGCAAGCACCGGTGCAGGGGGCGGCGAGGGGTGCCGGGCGGCAGGCACCCCGCCAGCCCCGCCAGCCCCGCTGGCAGGCTCCCCAGCAGGCTCCCTGGGAGCGCCCCCGGTAGCGCCCCCCCGGCAGAGCACCGAGCCGGAGGAGCCCGGGTCCGACCGCTCGCCGTGACCGTCTCCTCTCGCCTCGGTGGGACCGAGGGGGCGTCGTGCGTGGAGCCCGGGTGCGACCGCTCGCCGTAGTCGTCTCCTACCGCCTCGGCGGCGTCGACGGGGTGTCGGTGGAGGCGGCCAAGTGGGGCCGGGCGCTCGAGGGCCTCGGCTTCGCTCTCAGGACGGTGGCCGGAGCCGGCGCCGCCGACGTCGTGCTCCCCGGGCTCGGCGCCGACCCGACCGTAGCGCCGCCGCCCTCGGCGGCGCTCGCGCGCGCGCTCGAGGGAGCCGACGTGGTGGTCGTCGAGAACCTCTGCTCGCTCCCGCTCAATCCGGGGGCCGGCGCGGCGCTCTGCGAGGTGCTCGCCCGGCACGCCGCGGTCTTCCACCATCACGACCTCCCCTGGCAGCGCGCCCACCTCGCGCATCTCCCACCCCCGGCCACCGGGGGGCGCTGGCTGCACGTGACGATCAACGACCGCTCGCGCCGGGAGCTCGCTGCCTCCGGCATCCCGGCGCGGAGGATCTGGAACCGCTTCGCGTCCCCGCTCGAGCGGGGCGATCGGGCGGGGACTCGGGCGTCGCTCGGCGTGGGCGCCCGGAGGCCGCTGCTCGTGCAGCCGACACGTGCCCTGCCCCGCAAGGGCATCGCCGCCGGTCTGGCGCTCGCAGGGGCCCTCGGGGCGGTCTACTGGCTGCTCGGCCCGCCCGAAGACGGCTATGACGCCGAGCTCGAACGGCTGCTGGCAGGTGCCGAGGCGGCCGGGATCGAGTGGCGGTGGCCGCTCGACGCCGCAGCGGGGGCGAGCGTGGCCGACGCGTACGCCGCCGCCGACGCGGTCGTCCTCCCGTCGAGCTGGGAGGGCTTCGGGAACCCCGTCCTCGAGGGGGTCGCGGCGGACCGTCCGGTCGCGGTCGGGGACTACCCCGTGGTCGGGGAGCTCCGGGCTGCGGGGCTGCGCCTGTTTCGCATCGACGACCCCGAACGGCTCCGGAGCGAGCTCGAGGCGCCGGACCACGCGCTCCTCGCGCACAACCAGTCCGTGCTCCGCGAGCGCTTCTCGCTCTCCACCCTGGCCGACGAGCTCCGAGGACTCCTCCGTGCAGTCGGGGTGGCGCTGCCCACCTCGCCCGGGGGAGAAGTCCAGGTCGGCGAGCATCGTCGTGTCGTCGAGGCCGATCAGTAGACTCAGCAGCCTGTATGCGAGCCACTGCGGAGTCCCTGGAGGGAAACAAGGTCAAGCTGCGGGTCGAGCTTGACGAGGTCGAGGTGGAGCGGGCGATGGAGGAGACCTACCGTCGCATGGCTCGCGAGGTCCGCGTTCCCGGTTTTCGCCCCGGGAAGGTGCCCCGCCGGCTCCTGGAGGCGCGACTCGGGAGCGGCACCCTCCGGCTCGAGGCCATCCAGGCGGCGCTCCCGGACTACTACGAGCGGGCGCTCGTCGAGACCGAGACCGAGGCCATCGCGCCACCGGAGATCGACATCACCGAGGGAAAGGAGGCCGGACCGCTCGCCTTCGACGCGGTGGTCGACATCCGCCCGACCGTCTCGGTGGCCGGCTACGACGGCCTCGAGGTGACGGTGCCGGTGCTCGGCGTCTCGGAGGAGGAGATCGAGGACCAACTCACCCGGCTCCGTCGGCGCGAGGGGCGTCTCGAGCCGGTCGAGCGCCCTGCGCAGGCTGGCGACCACGTGACCGTCGATGTCGTCGGGTCGCGCGACGGCACGCCGGTCCCGGGTCTCGAGCTGAGCGGCTACGACTACGAGGTCGGGCGGGGTGAGCTCGGCGAGGAGCTCGACGCTGCCTTCGTCGGCGCGACCACCGGCCAGGAGGTCCACGCCGAGGCGGTGGCACCGGACGGCGGGACCGTGTCCTACGCGGCGACCGTGCGCCAGGTGTCCGAGGAGATCCTCCCCGAGGCCGACGACGCCTGGGCGGCACAGGCGTCGGAGTTCCCGTCGCTCGAGGCGCTCCGCGCGGACATCGAGGCGCGTCTCGCGGAGCGCAAGCGTGCGGCCGTCCGCTCGGCGCTGCGGGACCTGAGCCTGCGTGCGCTCGTCGGGCTCGTCGAGGACGAGCCCCCGGCCGCCCTGGTCGAGGCAGAGGTCCAGCGCCGCCTCCAGGACCTCGCGAGGACGCTCGACGCCCAGCGCATCCCGCTGTCGCAGTACCTCCAGGCGGTCGGCACCGACGTCGACGGGGTGGTGGTCGCGCTCAGGGCGGAGTCCGTGGACGCGGTGAAGGCGGACCTGGCGCTCCGGGCGGTGGCCGAGGCGGCTGCGGTCGAAGTCACCGAGGACGATCTCGATGAGGAGATCGTCCGGGCCGCCACGGAGGCGAAGCGCCCGCCGGCCGAGGTCCGGGAGCAGCTGGAGCGGGGAGGCTCGCTCCCGGCGTTACGCTCGGAACTGCGCAAGCGCAAGGCGCTCGATCTGGTCGTCACCAACGTCTCGATCGTCGACGAGGAGGGCCATCCGGTGCGTCGGGAGGAGCTCGAGGAGCCGGCAGGAGGGGAGTCCACTCTTGCGGCGAGCCCGAGTTCCGCCGAACCAGGCGCGGACGTCGAGGCCGGTGCCCGAGAAGCGGCCGGAACCGAGGCAGCCGAGACCGATGTCGAGCCCGCCGGGGAGCCGGCTGGCGAGGGGAGCGAGTCGTGAACGTTGTCAACCATCTGGTTCCGACGGTCATCGAGCAGACCAGCCGAGGTGAGCGGGCGTACGACCTCTACTCCCGCCTGCTCCGGGAGCGGATCATCCTCCTCGGGACGCCGATCGACGACACGGTGGCGAACCTGGTCTGTGCCCAGCTCCTCTTCCTCGAGTACGAGGACCCTGAACGTGAGGTGAGCGTTTACATCAACTCGCCGGGCGGGGATATCACCGCGCTGTTCGCGATCTACGACACGATGAAGTTCGTGAAGCCGGACATCTCCACCTTCTGCTTCGGTCAGGCGGCATCGGCCGCCGCGGTCCTCCTCGCCGCTGGCGCCAAGGGGAAGCGCTTCGCCCTGCCGCACGCGCGGATCCTGCTCCACCAGCCCTACGGCGGGGTCGGCGGGCAGGCGACCGACATCGAGCTGCAGGCCAAGGAGATCCTGCGCATGCGAGACCTGCTGAACCAGATGCTCGCAGCCGACACCGGCCAGGACGTCGAGAAGATCGCGAAGGACACCGACCGGGACTTCATCATGGAGGCCGACGAGGCGGTGCGCTACGGGGTCATCGACGAGGTGATCACGGCCCGGGACCCGATCCAGGTCGCGCGGGCGGAAGTGGCGTAGGGTCAGGCGGGATGACTCGGTTTCGGAGCGGTCCCGGGGGGGTAGCGACGGAGCCGGGCGAGCGCCGTCCGTCGGACGGGGGAAGCGAGGGGCGTCATGGCGCGAATCGGTGAGGGCGGCGACCTGGTGAAATGCAGCTTCTGCGGGAAGTCGCAGAAACAGGTCAAGAAGCTCATCGCGGGCCCCGCGGTCTACATCTGCGACGAGTGCATCGACCTCTGCAACGACATCATCGAGGAGGAGCTGACCGAAGGCCCGGAGCTCCGCTTCGACGAGCTCCCGAAGCCGGCGGAGATCTACGACTTCCTCGACGACTACGTCATCGGCCAGGAGCGCGCGAAGAAGATCCTCTCGGTAGCGGTCTACAACCACTACAAGCGGGTCCAGGCCGGCAAGGGCCACGAGGGCGACGTCGAGCTCGCCAAGTCGAACATCCTCCTCCTCGGGCCGACCGGCTGTGGCAAGACCCTCCTCGCCCAGACCCTTGCCAGGTTGCTCAACGTGCCCTTCGCGATCGCCGACGCGACCGCCCTGACCGAGGCGGGCTACGTCGGCGAGGACGTCGAGAACATCCTGCTCAAGCTGATCCAGGCCGCCGACTACGACGTGAAGAAGGCCGAGACCGGCATCATCTACATCGACGAGATCGACAAGATCGCTCGCAAGAGCGAGAACCCCTCGATCACCCGGGACGTCTCGGGGGAGGGGGTGCAGCAGGCCCTGCTCAAGATCCTGGAGGGAACGACCGCCTCCGTGCCGCCCCAAGGCGGCCGGAAGCATCCCCACCAGGAGTTCATCCAGATCGACACGACGAACATCCTCTTCATCTGCGGCGGCGCCTTTGCCGGGCTCGACAAGATCATCGAGAGCCGGATCGGGAAGAAGTCGATCGGCTTCCGCACGGACGTTCGCCGCGACCCGGAAGTAGCCGCCCAGGAGCTCGCCGTGCAGGTGCTGCCCGAGGACCTGCTCAAGTTCGGCCTGATCCCGGAGTTCGTGGGGCGCCTTCCCATGATCGGGGCGGTCTCGAACCTCGACAAGGAGGCGCTCGTCCGCATCCTCGTCGAACCGAAGAACGCGCTCGTGAAGCAGTACCGCAAGGTGTTCGAGCTCGACCGGGTGGAGCTGGTGCTGACCGACGACGCCCTGGAGGCCGTCGCAGAGCAGGCGCTCCTGCGCGGGACCGGCGCGCGTGGGCTGCGGGCGATCCTCGAGGAGGTGCTGCTCGACGTCATGTACGACCTCCCCAGTCGCAGCGATGTCGGGCGCTGCGTGGTGGACCGCTCGGTCGTGCTGGACCGGGTCGCGCCGACGCTGGTGCCGAGAGGGGACCGTGACGTGCTCGACGGGCCGCGCCGCGCCGCCTCCTGATCTGTCGCAGGCGCCTACCGAGCCGGCGTCGGCCCGGCGGTGGTTGGACGGGCTGGTGGACTTCGAGACGGCGCCCGAGGGTGCCGGCGAGGCGCTGGCTGCCCAGTCCGTGGCTGCCCAGTCCGTGGCTGCCCAGTCTGCCGCCGCCCAATCGGTGGGTGCCTGGTCGCCGGACGCGGTCGCGCGAATTCTCCGGTTCCTCGGAGACCCCCAGGTCGACCTCCCGGTGATCCACGTGACCGGCACGAACGGCAAGGGCTCCGTCGTCGCCATTGCCGCCAGCCTCCTCGAGGCAGCCGGCCTGTCGACGACTGCGTACACCAGCCCCGATCAGGGCGCCGTCGAAGAGCGCCTCTCGGCGCGCCAGGCGCCGGTCAGCCCAGCCACCCTGGACGGGCTCCTCGAGCTCGTCCGCCACGCTGCAGAGGCCGCGGGTGTCGTGCCGAGCCGGTTCGAGGCGCTCACCGCCGCCGCCCTCCGCTTCGCCGGGGACGAGGCGCCCGATGCGGCCCTCGTCGAGGTCGGCCTCGGCGGCCGGGACGACGCCACGAACGTCGTCGACGCGCGCGTCGCAGTGGTCACGAACGTGGGGGGCGACCACCTCGACCTGATCGGCCCCACCCTTGCCGACGTCGCCCGCCACAAGGGGGGCATCGTCGGGCCCGGGAGTGTCGCCGTGGTGGGCGAGGAGCGTCCCGAGCTCGTGGCGCTCCTCCTCGAGCGGGGACCGAGGGACGCCTGGCTGGTCGGTCGGGACTTCGGCGTTCGGGAGTCGCGCCGGGCGGTCGGTGGTCGCACCGTCGAGCTCTGGACACGGGAGCGGACCTACGGCGAGCTGTTCCTCCCGCTTGCTGGCGCCCATCAGGCGACGAACGCCGCGATC
This sequence comes from Actinomycetes bacterium, assembly GCA_021791675.1. Classification (GTDB taxonomy): domain Bacteria; phylum Actinomycetota; class Acidimicrobiia; order Acidimicrobiales; family JAKAOS01; genus JAJYWE01. Next base: position 8,943 of record JAJYWE010000032.1, read on the forward strand.
GCCCTGGCGGCCGTCGAGGCGTTCGTCGGCGCGCCGCTCTCGGAGGAGGTCGTCGGCGAGGGCCTCGCCGCCGTTCGGGTCCGTGGACGCCTCGAGGTGGCGCATCGCAGGCCTGTCGTGCTCCTCGACGGCGCGCACAACCCGCCAGCCGCGGCGGCGCTCGCCGCCGCGCTCGACGAGGACTGGGGCGGGTGCGCGGGGTGGCTGCTCGTGATCGGGATGGTCGGGCGTCGCTCGCCGGAGGAGTTCCTGGCGGCGCTCGATCTCTCCCGGTTCCGGGGGGCGTGGGTCGCAGCGCCGGCCGTCGCGAGAGCGGTTCCCGCCCGGCGGGTCGCAGCAGCGGTGGCGGCGCACGGCATGGCCGTGTCGAGCGAGGTCGACGTGGCCGCCGCTGTCCGCGCGGCCCTGCGAGCAGCCAGGCCCGACGAGGCGGTCCTGGTCACTGGGTCGTTTCGCGTCGTCGCCGAGGCGCGAAACGAGCTGGGCGCACCCTGAGCGTGTCGGGACCCTCGGTCGGCGGAGGGGGTCCCGCGGGTAGCCTCGGTCGAGCCGTGGGACGAACGCTCGTGATCCTGAAACCCGATGCCGTCGCCCGCGGCTTGGTGGGGGAGATCCTGGCCCGGTTCGAGCGCAAGGGTCTCTCCTTCGTCGCGGTCGACCTGCGAACGCTCGACGACGCGACGCTCCGAGCGCACTACGCCGAGCACGCCGGCAAGCCCTTCCTCGAGCCGCTCGTGGCGCTCATGTCCTCCGGACCCTCGCTCCTCGCGGTGCTGGAGGGTCCCGGGGAGGACACCGTCGGGATCGTGCGCAACCTCCTCGGGGCAACGGATCCCGCCTCTGCGGCTCCGGGGACGATCCGAGGCGATCTCGGGCTCGCTCTCCCTGCGAACCTGGTCCACGGCTCGGACTCCCCGGCCACGGCGGCCGCCGAGATCGCCCGCTTCTTCCCCGCGCTCGGATGACCGGGCTCGGGCGTGCGATCGAGCACGCGCCTGTGCCCCACGGTCTGGCGCGCCCATGGGGCGCGCCTTGTGGGCTTGCTCGTGGCCCCCTAGCGTGGTGGGGCGCAGTCGGCGCTCGTCCCCGAGGGTTGGCCCATGCCTGACAACCGCTCCTCGCTCTCGCCTTCCTCCTTCCTCAGCCGCGACATCGCGGTCGATCTCGGGACCGCGAACACCCTCGTCTATGTGCGCGGGCGTGGGATCGTCCTCGACGAGCCATCGGTCGTCGCGATCAACGTCCGCGACGGTCGCCCGCTGGCGGTCGGCGCCCAGGCCAAGCGCATGATCGGGAGGACCCCGAGCGACATTCGGACGATTCGCCCGCTGAAGGATGGCGTCATCGCCGACTTCGAGATCTGCGAGATCATGCTCCGCTACTTCCTGCGTCGCGTGCTCCCGCGCCGCCTGGCGAAGCCACGCGTCGTGATCTGCGTGCCCTCGGGTATCACCGGAGTCGAGCAACGTGCCGTACGGGAGGCCGCCGAGGCCGCCGGTGCCCGCAAGCCGGCTTACATCATCGAGGAGCCGATGGCCGCCGCGCTCGGTGTCGACCTCCCGATCCACGAGCCGACGGGGAACATGATCGTCGACATCGGGGGTGGGACGACCGAGGTCGCGGTGATCTCGCTCGGAGGCATTGTCACCAGCCAGTCCGTGCGGATCGGGGGCGACGAGCTGGACGAGGCGATCATCAGCTTCGTGAAGAAGGAGTACAGCGTCGCGCTGGGCGAGCGCACCGCGGAGGAGATCAAGATCGCGCTCGGTTCGGCATGCCCGCTCGAACAGGAACTGACCGCCGAGATCCGCGGGCGCGACCTCATCACCGGGCTCCCCAAGACGATCGTGACCTCGACTGCGGACATCCGCCGGGCGCTCGAGGAGCCGGTCTCCGCGATCGTCGACGCGGTGAAGGTGACGCTCGACCGGACGCCGCCAGAGCTTGCCGCGGACATCGTCGAGCAGGGGATCGTGCTCACGGGCGGCGGCGCCCTCCTCCACGGGCTCGACGCCCGCATCTCCGCCGAGACGGGGATGCCGATCATCGTCGCCGACAACCCGCTCCAGTCGGTGGTGATCGGCTCCGGTCGTTGCGTGGAGGCGTTCGAGGACCTGAAGGATCTCCTCGCCTCGCCGATCTCCTACTGAGCGGCAGGTCGTGGCGACGGTCGGACGGCAGAGGAGGGCACGCCCCCTCGTCGTCGTGCTCGTGCTGATCGGGCTGACCCTGGTGACGCTCTCGGTGCGGGGGGGAGGGGGTGGCGCAGTCGCCGGGCTCCGCGGCGCCGTGCGGGACGTGCTCGCGCCGGTCGACCGCGCGGCGAGGGCCGTCGTACGCCCGGTCGGTGACGCGATCGGTGCAGCGAGTTCGTACGGATCGCTTCGCGCCGAGAACGCTCGCCTGCGCGAGGAGATCACCCGGCTCGAGGCCAACCGGGCGACGGCCGGTGTCGACCGGGGTGCTCTCGACCAGCTCAGCGCGCTCGACCATCTCCCTTTCGCCGGGAATCTCCCCACGGTCCCGGCGGAGGTGGTCGCGCCAGTGGCCTCCAACTTCGAGCTCGCCCTCGAGCTCGACCGCGGGACGGCCTCCGGAGTCCGGGTCGGGATGCCCGTCGTGTCCGGGACCGGTCTCGTCGGGCGCGTCGTCGAGGTCTCGGGTGAGGCCTCCACCGTCCTCCTGCTCACCGATCCGACCTTCCGGGTGGGTGTGCGCATCGGCACGCACAACGTCTACGGCGTCGCAGCCGGGAACGGGTCGAGTGCCGCCATGCCGGTGTCCTTCGTCCCGAACCGCTCCGCCGTCCGGCGCGGCGACGTCGCGGTGACGGCGCTGGTCCAGGACGGCACGTTCCCACCCGGCATCCCGGTCGGGACGGTCTCGAGTGCGCGTCAGCCGCTCGGCTCACTCCAGGAGCAGGTTTCCGTCGCTCCCTTCGTGGACCCGTCCTCGCTGCTGTTCGTCGATGTCGTGCGGTGGCTCCCAGGCGATCCGCCGTGACGTGGTCGGATCGGCTGCGCTTCCCACTCGTCCTCGTCGCCGTCCTCGTCCTCGAACAGACCCTCGCCCCGGCGATGGCGATCGGTGGTGCAGTCCCGGACTTCCTGCTGCTCGTCGTGGTGGCGACCGGGACGCTCGGCCAGCCTCGCCTCGCGGCGATCGTCGGGTTCGTGACGGGCCTCGCGACCGATCTCGTCGTCACCACACCCTTCGGGCTGTCGGTCGTGGCGGACGTCCTCGTCGGCACCGCCGTCGCGGCCGCCTTTGCCGCGCCGGAGGAGCGCGGTCGGGCATGGGTCCCCATCCTCGGGGCGATCGGGAGTGCCGCGGGCGTGCTCCTCTACGCCGTCCTCGGGGGACTGTTCGGGCAGGACCAGATGCTGAGCGTGTCCCTGGTCCGGATCGTCCTCCTGGTTGGCGTGGTGAACGGCTTCCTGTGCCTCCCGGCGAGAGCGGCCTTGCGCTGGGCGCTCCTCCCCGGCGAGCTCGCTCGGGCGACCACTCCCGTCCGCCGACGCTGACCGGGCAGCGGCGGCGGGGTGGCACAGGGCAGCACGGGGTGGGAGTGGACTGCACAGGTCCACGTCAGGGGCCTCGGCTCTCCGAGATGCCTCGCTAGAGTGGCACGGATGGGCTTCGTCCGACGACTCTCCCAGCTGGTCTCGTGCCGTCGCTCGCCGTGCTCGGTCACGGCCGGCGGTCCGGACCGCTCACAGGGCGAGACGAGCGCACCCGCGGTGACGGCGTCCTCCCGTCGAACGGGGCCCCAGCCTGGCAGGCGGCCGCTGCCGTCGCAGCCGGCCCGATCGAACCCCGCAGGCTGCCGCTCGCGAAGCCTGCCCCGCGCAGCTCACTGCGCGCCATGGTCCAGAAGGGACACCACCCATGTCCGACCCCACACCACCCGGGGGGCTCCCTCGGATGCCGGCCCGCCCAGCCGATCGCCAGGCCGACACGGCCCCGTCAGTGGCGCGACGTGCCGAAGGATCCTCACTCGCCTCCGAGTCGGGGGTGCGCCCCGCTACGTCGGCGGGTAGTCCCCTCGCGCCCGGGCCAAGCGCGCCCGCGGAGGATGGCCACTCGGCCAGCTCCCGAGACACCCCGGGCAGCGCCGGGGGCAAGCAGTCGCCGTCGCCGGGCGGAGAGGTTCGGCGGGCGGAGGCCCCGGGAGTGCCGGGCTCGAGTGGGGGCCGCCGGCGCCGGCGCGGCGGTCGCGGTCGGGGCCGTGCGAACGCGATCGCAGGCTCCCCGGAGCGAGCTGACGAGCCGACCAGTGGCTCCCCGGTCGGCGCTGCCCGTCCTCTCCTCGACGCGGGTTCGCCCCCCGACGCGGGTTCGCCCCCCGAGACTGCCGGCTCTGCGGTCGAGGGCGCTCGACGTGGCGCAGCCCCTGCTCCACTGGGTGCCGCTGGCGGTGACCCTCGCCACGCCCCCTCCCCACCCCGGGATCCGTCGGCGAACGGCCCTGCTGGCGCCGGCGCCGGGGCAAGCAGCCTTCCTCCGGGCGGTCCTCGCCTCGAAGCGAGCGGCCGGCCCGCCGAGCCCGGGCCGACCGGCTCGGCCCCCGCTTCGCCCGTTGCGCCGTCGACTCTGGCTCCGATCCCCGCCCCGCCTCGCCGTCCGCAGATCGGGGATACCCGCCCGGCTCCACCCGGGCCGCCTCCAGCGCCGCACGGCGAGTCCCGGCGGCGCCGCAGGCGGAGCGGGTCCCGCGACCGCGCCGGGGACGCCGTGGCCGCTCCCGCACCAGTGGTGGGTGGGCTCGATCGCGGGGCGCTCGCTGCTGCGACGGCGCGGCGGGCGCCGAACGAGCCCACGACGAGGGCTGCCGGCCGGTACCTCATGTGCGTCCAGGTGCGCGAGCGTGCGACGCAGATCGCGGTTCTCGAGGGCCGCCAGCTGATCCAGCACTGGGTGTCGCGACCGAGCGACGACGCAACCGAGATCGACGGGAACATCTACCTCGGGCGGGTCCAGAACGTCCTCCCCGGCATGGAGGCGGCCTTCGTCGACATCGGGACCCCGAAGAACGCCGTGCTCTACCGCGGTGACGTCCGCTACGACCTGGAGGACGTCGAGGAGGGCCAGAGCCCGAAGGACGCGCGGATCGAGCAGCTGCTGCGCCCGGGTCAGCAGATCGTCTGCCAGGTGACCAAGAACCCCATCGGCGCGAAGGGCGCGCGGCTCACCCAAGAGGTCTCCCTGCCGGGCAGGTTCTGCGTCCTCGTGCCCGGGGCGGGGACGAGCGGGATCTCCAAGCGCCTCCCCGACGACGAGCGCAAGCGCCTTCGCAAGCTCCTCGACCAGCTGCGCCCGCAGGGTTACGGCGTGATCGTGCGCACGGCGGCGGAGGGCGCGACCGCCGAGGAGCTGGCGGCAGATGTGACGAACCTGGTCCAGACCTGGGAGGCCATCGAGGAGCTGGCTGCCAGGGCCCCGGTGCCCGCGCTGTTGTACCGTGAGCCGAACCTGGCGGTGCGGATCATCCGCGAGGAGCTGAACCGGGACTACCGGGCCGTGGTGATCGACGATCGCGCGCTCTACGCCGAGGTGGCGGCCTACGTCCAGGCCGTGAACCCCGAGCTCGCCGGCCGGGTCGAGTACTACGACCGCGAAGCGGAGCCCCTCCCGCTCTTCGAGCGCTACTACGTCCACGAGCAGCTACACCGCGCCCTCGACCGCAAGGTGTGGCTGCCATCGGGGGGCTCGCTCATCATCGAGCGAACCGAGGCCCTCACCGTGATCGACGTGAACACCGGCAAGAACGTCGGTTCGTCGAACCTCGAGGAGACCGTCTTCCGCAACAACCTCGAGGCTGCCGAGGAGATCGCGCGCCAGCTCCGGCTCCGCGACATCGGCGGCATCATCGTCATCGACTTCATCGACATGGAGATCCGCCAGAATCGCGACGCGGTGATCGCTGCCTTCCGGGCTGCCCTCGCTCGGGACAAGACCCGGACCCAGGCGTTCGAGATCTCCGAGCTGGGCCTCGTCGAGATGACTCGCAAGCGCGTCTCCGAGGCCCTCGTCGACGCCTTCTCGACGACCTGTCCAACCTGCGGCGGGCGGGGGATCCTGCTCGACGAGGAGCTCCTGGACGGGGCCTGACCCGCCCCGCGCAACCGGTAGGCTCCCGTCCTCGTGTACGCCGTGATCGCCACCGGGGGCAAACAGGAGCGGGTCGAGGCCGGCCAACGGGTCGCCGTCGAGCTGCTCGGGGACGAGCCCGGCGCCGAGGTGCGCTTCACGCCGCTCCTCGTCGTCGACGGCGAGCGCGTGCTCGTGGGCGGAGAGCTCGAGGGCTCGTCCGTGGCCGCCCGGATCGTCGGCGTGGTGAAGGGCCCCAAGATCCGCGGCTTCACGTACAAGCCGAAGACCAACCAGCGGCGCCACTACGGCCATCGCCAGCGCTACCACGAGCTCGAGATCCTGGCGATCGACCTGCCCGGTGGCGGGGGGCTCGCGGCGGACGTGCCGCCTGGCCCCGGTGGCGAGACGGCCACGACGGCAGAGGGGTAGACCGATGTCCAAGACCAAGGGTGGCGGCTCGACCCGCAACGGGCGGGACTCCGCAGCACAGCGACTGGGCGCGAAGGCCTTCGACGGTCACGTCGTCCCGGCCGGCGCGATCCTCGTGCGCCAGCGGGGGACCCACTTCCATCCCGGGGCGAACGTGGGGCGCGGGAGCGACGACACGCTCTTCGCGAAGTCGCAGGGCGTCGTGCACTTCACCTCCCGTCGCGGCCGGCGGCTCGTGGAGGTGCTGCCGGCTGCGCAGCACGTCACCGCCGGCACCTCCGCGTCGCGCTAGGCGCGCCGGCCGGTGGCCGGTTTCGTCGACGAAGCGCAGGTCCACGCGAAGGGTGGGGACGGCGGCGCTGGGGCGGTGTCGTTCCGGCGGGAGGCCCACGTTCCTCGAGGTGGTCCCGACGGCGGCGACGGGGGGCGGGGCGGCGGAGTCTGGCTCGAAGCGAGCACCAGGCGTTCGTCGCTGCTCGCGTTCCGTGACCACCCGCACCGGCGGGCCGGCGACGGCGGGCACGGCAAGGGTGCCAAGCGCCACGGTGCTGCCGGTGCCGACCTCGTCGTCGAGGTCCCGGTCGGGACGGTGGTGCGGGACGGGTCCGGGGAGCTCCTCGGCGACCTGGCGGTCGCCGGGGATCGGTTGCTGGCCGCTGCTGGGGGGCAGGGCGGGCGCGGCAACGCCCGGTTCCTCTCGAACAGCCGGCGCGTCCCCAGCTTCGCCGAACAGGGCGAGCTCGGCGAGGAGCGGTGGCTGGACCTCGAGCTCAAGCTGGTCGCCGACGTGGCGCTCGTCGGCTTCCCGAACGCCGGGAAGAGCACCCTCCTCTCGGTGATCTCGGCAGCGCGGCCGAAGATCGCCGACTATCCCTTCACGACCCTCGAGCCGCAGCTCGGCGTGGTGCGCCTCCCGGGTGAGGCCGGCGAGCTGGTGGTCGCAGACGTGCCCGGGCTGATCCAGGGAGCGGCAGAGGGCCGAGGGCTCGGTCACCGGTTCCTCCGCCACGTGGAGCGCGCGGCGGTGCTGGCGATCCTCGTCGACCTCGCGCCCGACGCGCCCCTCCCGCCGGCCGCCCAGGAAGCGGCCCTACTCGACGAGCTCGCCCGTTACCAGCCGGAGCTCGCGCGCCTCGCCAGCCGGCCGCGCGTGGTGGTCGGCTCCCGGGCGGACCTCGCGACCGACCACTCCTTCGCCGGGCCCACGATCTCCGCGGTGAGCGGGGTGGGGATCGACGCGCTGCTCTGGTCGCTGGCCGAGCTCCGTGCCGCGGCCGCTCGCGAGGGCCGGGCTGTCGAGCGCGAGCCGGTGGTGCACCGCCCGGCGCCGGAGGGGGTCGTGGTCCGCCGGGACGAGGCCGGAGGCTGGGAGGTGCTCGGCCGGGCGGCGACGCGCGCGGTCGGGCTCTCGGACCTGGGTGACGCAGGCGCCCTGGCGGAGGTGCAGGCGCGCCTGCGCCGGCTCGGTGTCGAGCGGGCACTCGTCCGTGCGGGGGTCCGGACGGGGGAGCAGGTCCGAGTCGGCGACTTTGCCTTCACGTGGGAGCCGGAGCGCTAGCGCGTGCTCGTCGTGGTGAAGGTCGGGACCTCCTCGCTCACCGACGAGGCCGGCGCGCTGAGGGTGCCGGCGCTCGAGGGTGTCGCCGCGGAGGTGGCAGAGGCTCGCCGGTCCGGCCACGAGGTCGTGGTGGTGACGTCGGGCGCAATCGCGATCGGCGCGGCGTGCCTGCTCGGGACGCGACCGACCGACCTGCCGACACTCCAGGCGCTCGCCGCAGTGGGCCAGCCGCTGCTCGCAGGAGCGTGGGGCAACGCGCTCGGCGCCCACGGCCTTGCTGCGGCCCAGATCCTCCTCGCCCCCTACGACTTCGCGGCGCGCCAGCAGTACCTGCATGCTCGCCAGACGCTCCGGCGCCTCCTCGAGCTGTCCGTCGTGCCCGTCGTGAACGAGAACGACGCAGTCGCCGACGACGAGATCCGTTTCGGGGACAACGACCGGCTCGCGGCCCTCGTCGCCCAGCTGCTCGGTGCCGGGCTGCTGGTGCTGCTCACCGATACCCCCGGTGTCCTCGGTGCGGACCCCCGGCTCGGTAGGCGCGCCAGCCTCATCGAGGAGGTGGCAGACGGCGACGACCGTCTCGCCGCTGCCGCGGCGGGCCCGGGCAGCGAGCGAGGGAGCGGGGGCATGGCGTCGAAAGTCGCCGCCGCGCGCATGGCGGCGTGGGCGGGCGTGCGCGCCGTCATCGGCCCGGCGGAGCGTCCGGGCATCCTGGCCGCGGCGATTGCCGGCGCCCCGGGCGTCGGAACCACCGTGCGGGCCCGAGCCCGCCGTCGCCGGCTCCCGGCTCGCAAGCTCTGGATCGCCTTCGCACTGCCCGCATCCGGGCGAGTTGTCGTGGACGAGGGCGCCCGCCGCGCGATCGTGGAGGCCGGCGCCTCGCTCCTCCCTGCGGGGGTGCGCGCGGTGGAGGGCGTCTTCGGGGCCGGAGACGCGGTCGAGGTGGTGGACCGGGAGGGTGCTCTCGTGGCCAAGGGCCTGGTGCGCTTCGATGCCGAGGCGCTCGCTCGGCGCGCGGGCACGCGCTCGGCGGACGGCGAGTCCCCCGGCGAGGCGATCCATCGCGACGACCTGGTCCTCCTGGCGGTACCGGAGCGGGCACCGGGCGGGACCGGGTCGTCGCGCGACGGGGCCTCGGCGGACGGGTAGATCCGCGATGGGTCGTGGGACAATCGAGCGACGAGAGGAGCGGGGATGAGCGAGACGGTGGTCGACGGCGAGACGGTGGAGCTGCTGCGCCAGCTGATCCGGAACGGGTGCGTGAACGACGGGACGGACGGCTCGGAGCGGACCTCTGCGGAGGTGCTCGCGCAGGTGCTCGGCGGCGCCGGCCTGGACGTCGAGATGGTGGAGTCGGAACCGGGTCGTGCCTCACTGGTGGCGCGCATCGAGGGGAGCGACCCCGACGCCCCGAGCCTCGCCTACGTGGGGCACACCGACGTCGTGCCGGCGAGCCCCGAGGGGTGGTCGCACGACCCCTTCGGCGGCGACCTCGAGGCAGGGTACGTCTGGGGCAGAGGCGCGGTCGACATGCTCAACCTGACGGCGTCCATGGTGGTGGCGCTGCGGCGCCTCGCGGCGTCGAACTTCCGTCCCCGGGGCAGCATCTCCGTCCTCGCCGTGGCCGACGAGGAGGCCGGAGGGTTGAAGGGTGCCGGCTGGCTGCTCGAGCACTACGAGCAGCTCGCCAAGGCGGACTACGTGATCACGGAGTCCGGCGGCAACCCCTCGCCCCGCGGGGACGACGTCCTGCTGCCGGTGATGGTGGCGGAGAAGGGCATCGCCTGGAGCCGCCTGGTCGTCCACGGCACGCCGGGGCACGGCTCGCGCCCGTTCCGGTCGGACAATGCGCTGGTGAAGGCGGCGGAGGTGGTGCAGCGCCTCGCGGCCTTCCGCCCGGATGCCGTCGTGACGCCGCCCTGGGCGGCCTTCGTCGAGGGCATGGGCCTGCCGGCGGCACTCGCGGACCCGGCTCGGGTGGAGGAGACGCTCCAGGGACTGGAGGACGTGCGCCTCGCCCGCCTGGCCGATGCCTGCACCCACCTCACCATTTCGCCCAACGTCGTGAGAGGTGGCGCGAAGACCAACATCATCCCCGACCGGGTGGAGCTCGAGGTCGACGTGCGCACCCTCCCCGGCCAGGGCGGCGAGGAGGTCCGCGAGCTCCTGGTCGACGCGCTCGGGCCGCTCGCGGGGGACGTCGAGATCTCCCTCCTGCAGGACCAGGCCGCGAGCTCCTCGCCCCCGGGCACCCCGCTCTGGGAAGCGATGGAGGAGGTGGCCCGTACCCTCGTGCCGCGCGGTCGCCTCGTGCCGACGGTCCTCACCGGGGGGACGGACGCCCGCTTCTGGCGGGAGCGCGGTGGCACGGCCTACGGCTTCGGGCTGTTCAGCGCTGCGATCCCGCCTGCCGAGTACGAGGCGATGTTCCACGGGCGCAACGAGCGCATCGACGTCGCCTCGCTCGGACTCTCCGCCCGCCTCTTCGAGGACCTGGCGCGGAGGTTCTGTGGCTGAGGGCCCGAGCGAGCTCGAGCTCCTCGCGCGACGCGCGCGAGACGCGTCGGGCGCGATCGCGCTGGCGCCACCCCGGGTCCGCACGGATGCGCTCCTCGCCTGTGCCGAGGCGGTCGAGCGGGCAGCGGAGCCGATCCTGGCGGCGAACGCAGCCGACCTGGCCCGTGCCGAGGCGGGCGGGACGAGCGGGGCGCTCCTCGACCGACTCCGTCTCGATGCCGCCCGGGTCGCGTCGATGGCTGCAGGGCTACGCGGCGTCGCCGGCCAACCGGACCCCGTCGGCCGGGTCGTCGACGGCTGGACCCTCCCGAACGGGCTGCGCGTACGGCGCGTCCGGGTGCCGCTCGGCACGATCGGCGTCATCTACGAGGCTCGCCCCAACGTCACGGCGGACGCGGCTGCGCTGGCGCTGCGCTCGGGCAACGCCATCCTTCTCCGCGGCTCCTCCCTCGCCGAGGCCTCGAACCTGGCGGTCGCGACCGCGATCGGGGAGGGACTCGGCGCCGTCGGGCTCCCGCAGGCGCTGGTCAGCCTGGTGCAGGACACGTCGCGGGCGGGGGCAGTCGCCTTCCTCCGCCTCGATGGCCTGCTCGACTGCGTCGTACCCCGCGGTGGCCCGAGCCTGCTCGCCACCGTGGCGTCGAGCGCGACGGTGCCCGTCGTGCTCGACGGTGCGGGGAACTGTCACGTCTACGTCGACGCGGGAGCGGATCTCGAGATGGCGCTCGCGATCGTGGCGAACGCCAAGTGCTCCCGTCCGGGGGTGTGCAACGCCGCGGAGACACTGCTCGTCCACGAGGAGGTGGCCGCCGCCTTCCTTCCGCGGCTCGTGGCCCACCTCCCGGGCGTGGAGCTGCGGGCGGATCCCCGTGCCGCGGCGTTGCTCCCCGGCGCCGTCGCGGCGACGGCGGCGGACTTCGCGACGGAGTTCCTGGACCTCGTCCTCGCCGTCGGGGTCGTGGCCGACCTCGAGGAGGCCATCACCCACATCGCCCGCTACGGAACGGGCCACTCGGAGGCGATCGTGACCGAGGACCGCCGCGCCGCCGAACGCTTCGTCGCCGCCGTCGACGCGGCGGCGGTGCTCGTGAACGCGTCGACGCGCTTCGTCGACGGCGGGGAGCTCGGCTTCGGCGCCGAGATCGGCATCTCGACCCAGAAGCTCCACGTGCGGGGCCCGATGGGTGCGGAGGCGCTCACCACGGTGAAACTGGTCGTGGAGGGCGACGGCCAGGTGCGCGACTGATGCCCGTGCGCTCGCCCTTCTTCACGTCGGCTGCCGATGTCCGCGCCGCGCTCGCAGGTGCGTCCTACCTGGCAGACGACCAGATCGCCGGCGTCGTCCACCTGGCCGACCGGCTCGGCAAGCCCGTGCTCGTCGAGGGACCCGCGGGCACCGGCAAGACGGAGCTGGCCAAGGCGACCGCGCGCGCCGCCGGGGCGCGCCTCATCCGACTGCAGTGCTACGAGGGCCTGGACGAAGCGAAGGCCCTCTACGAGTGGGACTACAAGAAGCAGCTGCTCCGGATCCAGGCCGCGCGGGTGGGTGGCGAGCCGCGCTCGTGGGAGGAGATGGAGGAGGACATCTTCTCCGAGCCGTTCCTCCTCACGCGCCCCCTGCTCGAGGCGATCCGTGCGACGGAGCCGGTGGTGCTGCTCGTCGACGAGGTCGACCGGCTCGAGGTGGAGACGGAGGCGCTGCTGCTCGAGGTCCTCGCGGAGTTCCAGGTCTCGATCCCCGAGCTCGGAACGCTCGAGGCGGCGCAGGTCCCGATGGTGTTCCTGACCTCGAACGACACCCGTGAGCTCTCCGAGGCGCTCAAGCGGCGGTGCCTGTTCTGCTACGTCGACTACCCGACACCGGAGCGGGAGCGAGCGATCGTCCTGGCGAGGATCCCCGGGATCGCGGAGCGGCTCGCCGACCAGGTGGCACAGGTCGTGGCGGCGCTGCGCGGCCTCGAGCTCCGCAAGGAGCCCTCCATCTCCGAGACCCTCGACTGGGCGGCGGCGCTCGTGCTCGCCGGCGTCGACGAGATGGATGCCGAGCGGACCCGGGAGAGCCTCCACATCCTGCTCAAGTACCGTTCCGACATCGAGCTGGCGGAGCGCCGGCTGCTCGGTGACGCCGAGCGGCGGGGGCCGGGCCAACAACGGGGAGCCCCCCAGCCGACCGGGAGGACTGAGCCGCAGGGGGCAACCCTGCCGACGGGGGCGAGCGAGGGGGGGTCACGCCGCTGAGCGTGCTCGCAACGGTCGAGGACTTCGTGGCCGAGCTCCGCCGTGCCGGCCTGCCGGTCTCGCTCACCGAGTCCCTGGACGCGCTCGCAGCGCTCACGGTGACCGACCTCGGCTCCCGCCGGGCCGTCCACGGGGCCCTCGCTGCGACCCTGGTGAAGGAGCAGGGCCACCGCCCGATCTTCGACACGATCTTCGACCTCTACTTCAGCTCGCGCGGGCTCGCCGCCACCCTCGGCACCGAGGAGGCGCCGGTCGGCGCCGTGGGCGGCGAGCGGGACCCGGACGGCGGCAGCGCGGCAGCGGGGGAGGCCCGGGGTGGGGGAGTCGACGGCGAGGCGATGAGCCCGGAAGCGCTCCGAGACGCCGTCCGGCGTCTCCTGGCCGGCGACGCGCCGAGCGGGACGGGCGGTGCGTCGACGGGTCCGGGAGGGGGGGTGCTCGGCGGCGGCGCCACGGGCCTCGGTCTGGCCGGCCTCGCGCGCCGCGCCGTCGACGCCTTCGCGGGGATGGAGCCCGGCAGACCGGTCGGGGGCACGTACTACCTCTATCGGACGCTCCGCCAGCTCCACCTCGATGCGCTCGCCGAGGAGGAAGGGGCGAGGGCGGCCGCCACTGCGCCCGATGCCCTTCGGGCCAGCCTCGCTCGCCGGGCGGTGCGGGACCGCGCGGCGGCTCTCACGGCGGAGCTCGAGGCCGAGATCCGCCGCCGCCTCGTCGCCGAGCGGGGACCGGAGGCGCTCGCGCGCGCACTGCGCCGCCCGCTCCCCGAAGACGTCGACTTCATGCACGCGACGCGGGAGGAGATGGCCGAGATCGCCCGCGCCCTGCGCCCGCTCTCGCTGCGGCTCGCCACCCGGCTCGCCCGCCGCCGCCGGCACCGCCATCGGGGCGCGCTCGACTTCCGCGCCACGATCCGCCGTTCCCTGGCCGCCGGTGGCGTCCCGCTCGAGCCCCGTTTTCGCCGGCCGCACGTCGCCAAGCCCGAGATCGTGGTCCTCGCCGACGTCTCGGGCTCGGTGGCGGCCTTCGCGCGCTTCACGCTCCTGCTCGTCTACGCGCTCTCGACGCAGTTCTCCAAGGTCCGTAGCTTCGCCTTCATCGACGCCGTGGACGAGGTGACGGGGTACTTCGACCGGTCGGCCGAGCCGGCGGCTGCGCTCGCACGCGTCCAGGCGGAGGCGAACGTGGTCGCGCTGGACGGCCACTCGGACTACGGCCGGGCGCTCGTTGCGTTCTGGGCGCGCTACGGGACCGAGGTCGGACCGAAGACCTCCCTCCTCGTGCTCGGCGACGCGAGGAGCAACTACCACGCGCCCGAGGCCTGGGCGCTCGAGGCGCTCGCGGCACGGGCACGGCACACCTTCTGGCTGAACCCGGAGCCGCGGGTCTACTGGAACTCCGGCGACTCCGTGCTCGGCGCCTACGCCCCCGCCTGCGACGGCGTCCACGAGTGCCGGAACCTCCGCCAGCTCGCCCGCTTCGTCGACGAGCTCGCCTGATCCGGGAAGAACCCGCCCACCCGCTCCGACGACGAGCTCGCCCGAGACGAACCCTCGCCACACCGCGCGCCTCTGCGGCGCCCGCCCGGTGGGACCAGTGGGAAGAGACGCGCTCGTGCCGCGGTTGAACGGACGGGTCCAGTCAGACTGTCAATGGTCAGACGAAGCGTCGCGGGCACCACCGGAGCGGCGCACGTGGGCGAGCGAGAGGAGCGTATCGATGGGAGATCGGAAGGCCGCCGAGCTCGGAGGAGTCGTCGGGGCGAGTGCCGCACGGGCGGCGCGCCGACGTTGGCTCGCCATGCCTTTCATCGCGCTCGGCGTGGCGATGATCATCGTGGACGCCACGATTGTCAACGTCGCGCTCCCGACCATCATCCGCCAACTGCACATCGACGCCGTGACGGCCGAGTGGGTGAACTCGATGTACTCGCTCGTGTTCGCGGCGCTGCTGATCTCGGCCGGACGCCTCGGGGATGCGCTCGGGCGCCGGCGGCTCTTCGTGATCGGCACCGTGGTCTTCGTGGCGGCGAGCCTCGTCTCGGCGACGGCGGGCTCGGGGGCGGTGCTCCTCTTCGGCCGCTTCCTCCAGGGCGTCGGTGGGGCAATGGTGCTCCCGTCCACGCTCTCCAGCGTCAACGCCATCTTCACCGGGCGAGAGCGGGCGGCCGCCTTCGCGATCTGGGGCTCGACGATCGGCGGGGTCGCCGCACTCGGGCCGCTGCTCGGCGGCTACTTGACCACAGACTTCTCGTGGCGGTGGGCCTTCCTCATCAACGTGCCGATCGGCGTCGCCGTCGTCGCCGGAGCGTGGCTGCTCGTCCCGGAGAGCCGGGACCCCGGCTCCACCGGTCCGACGGACCTCCTCGGCAACATCCTGAGCGCCCTCGGTCTCGGGGGGCTCGTCTTCGGGCTCATCGAGGCCCAGTCCTACGGCTGGTGGCGAGCCATCGTGGCAGTGCGTCTCGGGCCGCTCTCGTTCGCGCGCGGCGGGCTCTCGCCGGTGCCCTTTGCGCTCGCGCTCTTCGTGGTCGCAGGGCTCGCGTTCGTCGTCCAGGAGCGGCGCCGGGCTCGGATCGGTCGGCCGGGGCTCGTCGATCCGAGCCTGTTCCGCATCCGCTCGTTCGCGCTCGGGAACGTGGCTGCCCTCATCGTCTCGCTCGGGGAGTTCGGGATCCTGTTCGCGTTGCCCCTCTTCCTCCAGGGGGTGCACGACTACAGCGCCTTCGCAACCGGCGTGCTGCTCCTCGCGCTGGCCGCGGGCAGCCTCGCCGCAGGCGGGGCCACGCCCGTGCTCGCTCGCAGGATCGGCGCACGGGGCGTCGCTCGCCTCGGCATGACCCTCGAGGTGCTCGGAATCGCAGGCCTCGGGCTCAGCCTGTCGGCGTCGGGGAGCGGCTGGCGCCTCGTGCCGACCCTCGTGATCTACGGCCTCGGAGTTGGCATGGCGACGGCGCAGCTCACCGGGGTGATCCTCGAGGAGGTCCCGGTGGAGGCCTCCGGCCAGGGTTCCGGCATCCAGAGCACCTTCCGTCAGGTGGGTTCGGCACTCGGCATCGCGGTGCTCGGCACGGTGCTCTTCACCTCCCTCGGGCGCGAGGTGAGCAACCGGCTCGCGACGCTCGGCGTGGGGGCCGGCCAGCGTGCTGCACTCGCGGCCGCCGTGCGCAACAGCGGTGGCGCAGCGATCCCGGCGCTCGGCCACCTGCCGGGAGGCGCTGCGCTGGTCCACGCGGCTGGGCTCGCCATGACCGCAGCGGCGCGGGATGCCGCGTGGTTCGCAGCCTCCTTCGTCGCAGTCGGGCTGCTCGCCACGTTCGCCCTGCCCCGGGCGCAGGGAACCGCGACGCTGGAGGAGCGTGGGGCCGCCGGACGTCCGGAGGTGCAGGCCCCGGAGCAGGAGCCGACTTCGGAGTCCGAGCCCGAGCGGGACCCGGCGCTCGAGCCAGACGTGGTCGGTGGCTCGGTGTCCGTGTGAGGCGACCGGGCTAGCGCCCGAGGAGGAGCTCGTGCGAGTCGACGACCCGGGTCCGTGCCCAGTAGTCGGCGAGACGGAACGGCCAGTTCTGCGAGATCCGACCGCTCGGGCTCCGATACCAGGTCGGCACCCCCCCGGCCCCCCAGGTGCGCCGGGCATTGCCCTCGTCCACCTCCGCGGCGAAGGCGGTGGCGACCTCGGGTCGCACCGCGAGCGAGCGCGCCCGCTCGGCGGTGAGCGTCTCCAGGCAGGAGAGGACGTAGTTGGTCGCGCACTCGGCCATGAAGATGATGCTGCCGTTCTGGACCAGGTTGGTGTTCGGGCCGTAGAGCAGGAAGCAGTTGGGGAAGTCCGGCACGAGCACCCCGAGGTGGGCGCGGGGGTCGCCCTGCCAGGCCTCGGCGAGCCGCGCGCCGTCGCGCCCGACCAGCTCGACGTCTCCGAGCATGTCCGACGCCGCGAAACCGGTCGCGTAGACGACATGATCGAGCGGCACCTCGCCGGCCGCGGTGCGGATCCCTCGCGCCGTGACTTCTACGATCGGCTCGGTCACGAGCTCGACGTGGGGTTGGCGCAGGGTTGCGACCCAGGTCCCGTCGTCGCGGAGAATGCGCTTCGCACCCGGGGGGTAGGCGGGGAGGAGCCGGCGGAGCAGTCCCGGGTCGTCGCCGAGCTGGCTCTCGAGCGCGCCGGTGAGCGTCGCGCGGAGCAGGTCGTTCGCCGCAGAGGTGCTGGCGGGGCCGCCGTCCCAGTCCGGGTCGGCCAGCACCGTCGGGAGGAGCGCGTCGCCGTTGCGCCGGAGCAGCCAGAGCCGGTACCAGCCGGCGTAGCCGGGGACGTGACGGAACAGCCACTGCTTCTCGGGTGCGAACGGGGCGCGGTACTCCGGCGTCGGGGCGATCCAGTTCGGGGTGCGCTGGAAGACCACCACCCGCCGGGCGACGCGAGCGACCTCGGGGACGAGCTGGAGCGCGCTCGCAGCGCTGCCGACGACGCCCACGACCTTGCCGGCCAGGTCGACGTCGTGGCGCCAGCGCGCCGAGTGCCACGACGCACTTGCGAAGCGCTCCCGGCCGGGGAGCGCGGGGAGCAGGGGGCGACTGAGCTGGCCCGGCGCGAGGACGAGGGCGTCCACCCGGAGGCGGCGAGGACCGGGGTTCGCGAGGCGGGGCGGCGCCGCGTTGGCATGGTCGCCCGCGGCGCGGTCGAGCGGCCCGATGAACGCGTCGAGCTCGGGCCCCGACGTCGTGGCGAGCTCGACCTCCCACTGCGAGGCGGACTCGTCGAAGTGGGCAGAGACGAGGCGGGTCCTCGCGCGGAGGTGGTCGAGGAGACCCGCCTCTCGGGCGAAGCCCTCGAAGTACTCGAGGAGCGCGCCCTGGTCGCTGTAGTGGGCCGGCCAGTCCCCGCGTTGGGCGAAGGAGTAGCTGAACAGGTGGCTCGGCACGTCCACGCGGCAGCCGGGGTAGCTGTTCGCGCGCCAGGTGCCTCCGACGCCGGCGTCGCGCTCGACCAGCACACAGTCCACGCCGGCCTGACCGAGGCGGTGGGCCGCGAGCAGGCCCGACATCCCGGCACCGACCACGAGGACCGAGAGGGGCCTCCCGTCGGCGCGTCGAACCGTGGCGCTCGGGGCGCGAGCGTCGGGTTCGGCGCCGAGCTCCTCGCGCCACATCGGCTGTTCTGCCTCGGGGACGGGGCCGAGCAGCCAGTCGAGGGCGTCCGAGACCAGCGCATCCCCTCGACGGAGACCGCCGGGGTGCTCCGAGGAGGTCCGGACGCCATCCGGTCGGAACGCACCGAGGAGGGAGCGGGCGGAGGCAGTCGCAGCCCGAAGGGTGCCGGCGGTCCAGCCGCCGGTCGGGTCGAGCGGATTCGTGGGGTCCGGGGCGAGCTCGACGGCGAGGGCGTCGGGCCTGCCGGCAGTGACGGCGAGCGCCGCCAGCAGCGGTGGGTCGACGTGCCGCAGGAGGTGGCGGGGTGGCTCCACGGGCGGTGGCGCGCCCGCCGGCTCAGTCGCCTGCTCGCAGCAGCTCCGCGACCCGGAACGCCAGGTCGAGGGACTGGCTCGCGTTGAGGCGGGGGTCGCAGGTCGTCGTGTAGCGGAGTGCCAGCTGGTCCTCGCCGATGTCCGCGCCGCCGCCCAGGCACTCGGTCACGTCGTCGCCGGTCAGCTCCACGTGCACCCCTCCGGGCCAGGTGCCGACTGCCCGGTGTGCGGCGAAGAACCCGGCGATCTCGGCCATCACCGCTTCGAAGCTGCGGGTCTTGCGGCCGTCCGGTGCGGTGAAGGTGTTCCCGTGCATCGGGTCGCAGACCCAGAGCACCGGTTCGCCGGCTTCCCGGACGGCTCGGAGCAGCGGCGGGAGCCGGGACGAGATCGACTCTGCGCCCATGCGCGTCACGAAGGTGAGCCGGCCCGGGATGCGCCGTGGGTTCAACCGCTTCGCGAGGGCGAGCGCCTCGGCGGGAGTCGCCGACGGCCCCAGCTTCACGGCAAGGGGATTGTGGACGCCGGAGAGGAACTCGACGTGGCCGCCGTCGAGGGCACGGGTTCGCTCGCCCAGCCAGACCAGGTGCGCCGAGCAGTCGTAGTAGTCGCCGGTGAGGGAGTCACGACGCGTGAGTGCCTCCTCCCAGGGCAGCAGCAGCGCCTCGTGACTGGTCCAGAAGTCGACCTGATGGAGCCCCGCCTCCCGCTCGAGGTCGATCCCGCACGCCGTCATGAACGCGAGCGCACGGTCGATCTCGGAGGCGATCGCCTCGTAGCGACGGCCCTCGGGGCTCGCAGCGACGAACTCCCGGTTCCAGTTGTGCACCTGGGAGAGGTCGGCGAAGCCACCCTTGGTGAAGGCGCGCAGCAGGTTGAGCGTCGATGCGGCTTGGTGGTAGGCGGCGACGAGGCGAGCGGGGTCCGGTCGGCGGGCCTCGAGGGTCGGCGCGTCGTCGTGGACGATGTGCCCGCGGAACGCCGGGAGCTCGAGGTTCCCGACGCGCTCCGTCGGGGCGCTGCGGGGCTTGGCGAACTGCCCGGCGATGCGTCCCAGCTTCACGACCGGAACGCCGGCGCCGTAGGTGAGGACCACCGCCATCTGGAGGATGACGCGGAGCTTGTCCCGGATGGCGTCGGCGGAGAACTCAGCGAAGGACTCGGCGCAGTCCCCGGCCTGGAGCAGGAAGGCCTTCCCGGCGGCAGCCCTGGCGAGCGCACCCGTGAGCAGGCGCGCCTCGCCGGCGAAGACGAGAGGCGGGAGGCCCGAGAGCACCTTGCACTCGGCCTCGAGTGCGTCGAGGTCAGGCCAGTCGGGCTGCTGGGCGGTCGGCCGCTCTCGCCAGCTGCCGGGCCGCCAGCCCTGGTCGGCGTCGTGGGACGAGGGGACGGGGGTGCTCACCCCCTTCAGCCTCCCCGATCCTCGCCGCTTTGGCAATCCGCGCGCGTTGCGGGTGGTGCTCCCGCCGGCGACGCGCAGTCGTGAGGCCGGGCCCCCCGGGCTGTCCGGGTGTCGGCGTTGGTCGGAAGCCGCCGCGGGGCTCGACGGGGATGTCCGGTCGCTTCCCCGTCGCTCGGGCCCGCGGCACCTATGCTGCCCAGATGCGGGTCGGCGTCTTCGGGGGAACGTTCGATCCGATCCACGTGGGACACCTGGTCGCGGCGGTGAACGCCCGGCACGCCGCCCAGCTCGACGTGGTCCTCCTCGTCGTCGCGAACCAACCCTGGCAGAAGACCGGCCAACGCTCGATCACCGCAGCGCGGGACCGCTACCACCTCGTGGCCGCCGCCGTGGAGGGGATCGACGGGCTCGAGGCGAGCGACCTCGAGCTCCGCCGCGGGGGGAACTCCTACACCGTGGACACCCTGACCGAGCTGCGACGCTTGCACCCCGACGACGAGCTCTTCCTCGTGGTGGGGGCGGACGTCGCTGCCGAGCTGGACACCTGGGAGCGGGTGGAGGACGTCGCGGCGCTGGCGACGGTGGTCGTCGTCAACCGCCCCGGCGTCCCTCGCCCCCGCCTGCAGGCCCCCTGGCGGGTCGTCGACGCCGGGATGCCCGCGCTCGACGTCTCCTCGACCGACCTGCGTGCCCGCGCGCGCGACGGGCGTCCGCTCGAGTTCCTGGTGCCAGATCCCGCGATCCGCTGGATCCGCACGCACCGGCTGTACGCTGAGGACAGATGACGAGCACCATGCAGCGAGCCGAGCCGGAGCGGGCGAGCTGAGCGACGTCGCGGCGATCGAGAGCGGCCAGGGCTCGGCCGAGCCCGACGAACTCCGCCCCGACGGAGACGTCGTCTCGCTCCTGCGTCACGCGGCGGCTGGCGCGCTGGAGAAGAAGGGCGACTCGCTCCTCGCGCTCTACGTCGGCCCGACACTCGTGCTCGCAGACGCCTTCCTCCTCGTGACCGGGACGAGCGCTCGTCACGTGAAGACCCTCGCAGACGGGGTGCAGCGTCAGGTGAAGGTCGCGCTCGGGCGCCGCCCGAAGCGGGTGGAGGGTCTCGACGAGGCCGCGTGGGTGCTCCTCGACTACGGCGAGGTCGTGGTCCACCTCTTCCAGCCGGAGACCCGGGCGCTCTACGGTCTGGAACGGCTGTGGGCGGACGCAGCGGTCGTGCCGCTCCTGGACCGGACACCGAGCCCGGCGGTGGAGGATCAGGCGAGCCGGACCTCCTGACGCGCCACGGTTCGCTCACGGAGCACGTCGAGGAAGGGGGTGACCCCGAAGCCCGGTCCCGGTGGGAGGCTGAGTTGCCCTTCGTCGAGGCAGAACGGGCCGGCGAGGTCCTCGGCGAAGTACCGGTCCGAGGCGGAGAGCTCGCCGACGACGTTGCAGGCGTCGAGGGCGGCGACAACCACGGCGAGCGCCCTGCCGACACCCGTCTCGAGCATGCCCCCGGCGCGGCAGCCGACCCCCCGACTCGAGGCCCACTCCGCCAGGCGGAGGGTCGCAACCAGGCCGCCGAGCCGGCCGGCCTTCAGGCTGGCGAGCCCCCCGGCTCCCAGCTCGAAGGCGAGCATCGCCGCCGCAGGGGAGGAGAGGCTCTCGTCGAGGCAGACCGGGGTGCGGAGCACGCGCTGGAGGGCCGCGGAACCGAGCAGGTCCTCGGGTTCGAGCGGTTGTTCGAGATAGGCGAGCCCGAGGTCGTCGAGCGCGACGAGCGCCTCCGCGCCCGCTCGTGTGTACGCCCCGTTCGCGTCGGCGCCGAGGTCGAGCGCTGGGCCGAACCGGTCGCGCAGCGCGACCAGGGGGGCCAGGTCGAACCCGGGGGCGATCTTCACCTTGACGGCGCGATAGCCGGCGGCGAGGTGCCCTTCGACCTCCTCGAGCAGCGCATCGACGGCGCGGTCGCGCTCGGCGGCGGTCTCTGGCGGGGCGTCGCCCGGCATCCCGACGGCGACCCCCGCCGGTACCCGGCTGCGCCGCAGGCCGAGCCACTCGCTCGCGCTGACACACGCGGCGCGCAGCTCGGCGTCGAGCCAGGCGACCTCGAGCGCGGCCTTCGCCATCGGGTGGCCGCGGACCGGTGCGAGGCGTCCGGCGAGCTCGAGGCTCGGGCACCGGCCGCCAGCGAGGCGCGGCAGGAGATGCTCGGTGAGCACCGCAGCCGCCCCGCAGGCGTACTCGGCGGTGTAGGTCGGCGCGCTCGGCGCGACACACTCGCCCCAGCCGTCCGCCTGATCGCCGATGACGTGGACGAGGATCAGCTCGCGCACCACGGTGCGGTCTCGGCTCGACCGGAAGGGACTGCGGAGTGGCATGGCCACGCGGTAGAGCTCCACGGTCTCCACGACCTGGTCCGCAACGGCAGCGGACCCGCTCCCCCTCACTTGGTGAAGTACCACTGCGAGGCGTACAGCCCGAAGAAGGGGTCGTTCGGCTCGGTCCCACCGAGGGAGTCCCGCACCACCGTGAGGGTCGCCGGCACCGGGAGCCA
>JAJYWE010000105.1:0-4015 GCA_021791675.1 Actinomycetes bacterium
GCCTGCGCCAGCGAGGGCGTGCCCTTCGTCGCCCGGGGCTCGGGAACCGGGCTCTCGGGTGGGGCGATGCCCGCAGCCGAGGGTGTTCTCGTCGTGCTCTCGCGCATGCGGCGAATCCTCTCCGTCGATCCGGACGAGGCCGTCGCCGTGGTGGAGCCGGGCGTCACCAATGCGGCGGTGTCGGCCGCCGCTGCCCCGTTCGGGTTGTACTACGCGCCGGACCCCTCGAGCCAGATCGTCTGCTCCGTCGGCGGGAACGTCGCCGAGAACTCCGGCGGCGCACACTGCCTCAAGTACGGCTTCACCACAAACCACGTCCTCGGCGTGGAGGTGGTGCTCGCAGACGGGACGGTCACCGAGTTGGGCGCCGCATCCGGCGACGAGCTCGGCTACGACCTTCTCGGCGTGCTGGTCGGCTCGGAGGGCACCCTGGGCATCGTCACCCGGATCACGGTCCGGCTGCTGCCCCGACCCGAGGCGGTGGCAACCCTGGTCGCCGACTTCCCCGATCCCGCACAGGCGGGCGAGGCCGTCTCGGCGATCATCGCCGCCGGCATCGTGCCCGCCGCCGTGGAGATGATGGACCGCCTCGCGATCCGCGCCTGCGAGGAGGCGACCCACGCGGGCTACTCGCTGGACGCTGGCGCTGCCCTCCTCGTCGAGGTCGACGGGCCGGCCGGAGACTGCGCCGCCTCCGTGGCCAACGTGCGCGAGCGCTGCGAGGAGGCGGGCGCAACTCGCGTCCGGCTCGCAGCGAGCGAAGCGGAGCGCGTCACCTTCTGGAAGGCGCGCAAGGCAGCGTTCGCCGCGGCGGGCCGGCTGGCGCCGGCATACCTGGTCCAAGACGGGGTCATTCCCCGAACCCGCCTCGCCCCGACGTTGGCGGCCATGGCCCGTCTCGCGGAGCAAGCCGGCCTCTCGGTAATGAACGTCTTCCACGCCGGCGACGGGAACCTCCATCCCCTCGTGCTGTTCGACCCGACCGCTCCTGGGGAGGCGGTGCGCGCAGACGAGCTCGCCACCGCGATCGTGGCGCTCTGCGTCGACCAGGGTGGCTCCATCACCGGCGAGCATGGCGTGGGGGTCGACAAGGCGTGCTCCATGCCGAAGATGTTCCAACCCGACGACCTCGCCGTGATGGCCCGCGTCCGAGCGGCCTTCGACCCCGCTGGCCTTGCCAATCCCGGCAAGCTGCTGCCGACACCCCGGCTCTGCGGCGAGGCACCCGGACCCTACGTCCCCCACCCGATCGAGGTGGCTGGCCTTGCGGAGCGACTGTGACAGCCGAGGGACTGCGCAGCCGAGCGCCCGGCCCCGCCGGAGGGGCCACGGCGACGCCACCCGCCCGCGCCGTCCCGGGAACGGTCGGAGAGGCTGCGGTCACCCTCGCCGACGCGCACCGGTCGGGCCTCAATCTGTCCATCGAGGGAGGTGGGACCAAGCAGACCTGGGGCGCCCGACCCGACCCGGCCGACCTCGTCTGGTGCAGCGCAGGACTGGCAGGGATCCGTGCGTGGAACCGCGACGACCTCACCCTCACCGTCGGGCCGGGCACCGAGCTCGCACAGCTCGCCGCAGAGCTCGCCGGCGGCGGGCAGCGGCTCTCCCTCGACCCGCCCCACCGGGCCGGTGCGACGGTCGGGGGCGTGTTCGTGGCCGGTGACGCCGGGCCACTCCGCCACCGCTACGGACGTCCCCGGGACCTCGCGATCGGAGCGACGTTCGTCCTCACTGACGGGACGGTTGCGCACGCAGGGGGGAAGGTGATCAAGAACGTCGCCGGCTACGACCTCGTCAAGCTCGTGTGCGGCTCGCTCGGGACCCTCGCAGCGCTCGTCGAGCTCACGGTCCGGCTCCACCCGGCTCCGGAGTCGTCGACGACGGTCGTGCTCCCGGTAGATCCGACGCGTGCCTGGGAAGCAACTCGAGCGGCCCGGACCGGCGGGGTCGATCCCGCTGCGCTCGAGTGGAGCGGGGGGCTGTTCCGCTGCCGCCTGGAGGGCGCACGCGAAGGGATGCACTCGCGTGTCGCCGCGCTCGTGGCGGCACTCGCCCGGGTCGGGGCGGGGCTCGGGCGCGGGTCCGAGCCGAGCACGGCGTCCGAGCCGGGCGCTGGGTCCGACCGGAGGATCTTGGCCACCAGCGTGCTGGAGGGGCCCGAGGAGGTGGCCACGTGGGACGAAGCCGGCCGCCACCGCCTCCCTGGGGCAGACGAGACCCTCGTTCGCGCGTCCAGCCCGCGACACCGCCTGCCGGATGTCGCGGCGTCGCTCGAGCGCTGTGCGGCAGAGGCCGGCGCCGTTGCGACGCTGGCGAGCTACCCGAGCCTCGGCGCCCACGACGCCATCTGGTCCGGCCGGCCCGAGGCGGTGGCCGCCGGGATCCGCGCCTGGCGGGACGAGCTCGCTGCCTTCGGCGGTAACGCCGTCGTCCGCGACCATCCCGACGCGCTCGACTCGCTGCTCGACCTCTGGGGACCCCCACCGCCGGCCGCCTCGGTCATGGCGGCGGTGAAGCGGGCACTCGACCCGGAGGGCCTGCTCTCGGCTGGCAGGTTTCGCCCATGGTGGTGAGCGATGCCGGGGAGAGCGACGCAGGCGGCGGCGCGGTGAGTGGCACGGTGGCGGGCAGCGCCCGGGTCGCCGAGGTCAGCGTGGGCGGCCCTGGTACCGCCCGTCACCCGTCCCTCCCGCGCGGCGCGCCAGGCCTCGCCGAGCTCCTCGCGGACTGCGTCCACTGCGGCTTCTGCCTCCCGGCCTGCCCGACCTACCTGCTCTGGGGCGAGGAACCGGACTCCCCCCGTGGGCGGATCGACCTCCTTCGCGCCGTGACGAAGGGCGAGGTCCCCCTCGCCGGGGCCGTCGCCCGCCACCTCGACGCCTGCCTCGGGTGCCTGGCGTGCGTGCCGGCCTGTCCCTCCGGGGTCCGCTACGACCAGATCATCGAACGCGCCCGCCCGCTCGTCGAGATCGCCGGCCGGCCGCTCCCCGCCCGGCTCTGGCGGGAGGCGATCTTCCGCGTCTTTCCCTACCCCCGTCGCGTCCGAGCCGCGGCCTTCGCTGCGTGGGCATACCGCCGGAGCGGCGCGCAAGGGCTCCTGCGCAGTCGCCTCGGCGACCGACTCCCCGAGCCGCTCGCAACCCTCGACCGCCTCGTGCCACCCACACCGCTCTCGGACCTCGTGCGTCGCCTCCCCGAGCATCGCCCTGCCGACGGAGTGGAGCGGCGCCGGGTCGGCTTGCTCACCGGGTGTGTCGCAAGCGTCTTCTTCTCCCACGTCCATCGCGCGACACTCGACGTGCTGGCCGCCGAGGGCTGCGCCGTCGTCGTCCCCCGGGGCCAGGGCTGTTGCGGAGCGCTCGCCCTGCACGCGGGGCAAGACGACCTCGCCCGCGCTGAGGCGCGTGCGACGATCGACGCGTTCACAGCTGCGGGGGTCGACACGGTGGTCGTGAACGCCGCCGGTTGCGGCTCGACGGTGAAGGAGTACGGCGCACTCCTGGCGGACGACCCCGACTACGCAGCCCGGGCGGCCGCGCTCGCTGCCGGCGCGCTCGACGTCACGGAGCTGCTCGCTGCGCTCGCCCAGTCACCAGGGCGGCACCCCGAGCGGAGGGCGATCCCCCTCCGCGTCGCCTACCACGACGCCTGCCACCTCGCCCACGCGCAAGGCGTGCGGGACGAGCCGCGGCGGGTCCTCTCGGCGATCCCCGGCCTCGAGCTGGTCGAGCTCGCCGAGCCCGGCGTGTGCTGCGGTTCTGCCGGTATCTACAACCTCGTCCAGCCAGGCCCCGCCGCCGAGCTCGGCGAGCGAAAGGCGGCCGCAGTGACCGCTGCTGGTGTCGACGTCGTCGCGACTGCGAACCCAGGCTGTCTCTTGCAACTGGAGCGCTACCTCGACGGAGCAGTCCCGGTCGTGCACCCGGTCGAGCTGGTCGAGGCCTCGCTCCGGGGCGTCGTCCCATCTGCCGTTCGGGCCGGTCGCTCGAAGCGGCCCGGTCTCCCTCTGCCCAAC
>JAJYWE010000105.1:4115-6454 GCA_021791675.1 Actinomycetes bacterium
GTGCGCCCCGACCCCGGAGCTCGCCCGGGGCTCGGAGCGGACGTGGCCAGGCCAGAGGTCTGCCCCGGCGACTGGAGCGGTTCCGGCGACCCGAGCGAGCGGGAAATCGTCTGCGTTCCGGCCCCGGGACTCCTCGGGGCACCGCCACGCACCACCCCGCCTCCCTTGGCGAGTCGTGCTACCTGGCGGGGAGATCGCCCAGGCGCGGAGGCGGCGAACGGGAGGAGTGGCGAGAACGATCTTCCGTGCGTCTCGCCCGCTCCGAGCGTGCCCACCATCGCGACACACGCGCCCACAATGACCAGCGCCGCGAGCCCGAGCCTCGGGGCGGTCAAACGGCCGCCACGTGGCCAGATCCTCGACCGCTCGAGCAACGCCCTCGCGAGCTGGTCGCTGGTCACCTGGCCCCGATGGGCGAGATAGACCATGGCTGGTGCAGTGCCGAAGAGCACCCCCTGCCAGAGGAGGAACAGGGCCGCGAAGACCCCGAGCCCGTCGAGGGCAACCGCAGCGGCGAGTGAGCACATCCCAAGGGAGATCGCGGCCTCCACCCGCGCCTCCGAGAGCGACTCCCAAAGCCTGCCTCTGGTCGCAACCTTCGGCGTCCGCAGGAACACCCCCTCTGCGTGGAGGAGCCCTGCGATACAAGCCCGCGCGAGGACCCAGGAGAGGGCCAGCCAGACCGAGAAGGCCAGCGCCGCCCGAACGAGGCTGATGCCGCATCGCCGTCGGAGCGCCCACAGGGTCCGAGTGACCCCGGCCACCAGAATCGACACCGGCGCGAACGCTGCCAGGCTCACCACGCCGCTCGAGAGCACTCCCTGCTGCGCGAGCAGGAGGAGCCCGATAGTCGAGATGACGGCGGCAAATGCCACCGCGAGCAGGTTTCCGAACCACTGCAGTCCGCCGAAGAGGTAGTCGGCCCGCTGCGCGACCGTCAGGTGGTTCTCTGGGTCACGATCCCATGGCAGGAGCGAACGGCCGTGCTCACGGAGTATCTGGACGCCACCGAAGCACCACCGGAACATCTGTCGTTTCAGCGCGCCGAACGAGAGGGGCAGGAAGCCCCAACCCAGCTCCTCGTTTCGATAGACACCCGTGTAGCCAGCCTTCAGGATTCGTAGGGACGCTTCAGCATCCTCCGTGATACACCGCTCGCTCCAGCCCCCGATCTGCTCGAGGACGCTGCGACGGACGAGGCCCATCGTGCCACCGAAGATGATCGAGTTCCGCTGGTCCCGCGAGGGCATCGAGGCCTCGAAGAAGTACCGGTATGCATCTCGGCACGCGGTGAAGTAACGGTTCCCCTCCCACCCGCGGTAGGCCTGGGGCGTCTGGACGAAGCCGACGCCGCCGTCGCAGAAGTACCCGACGGTGCGCCGCAGATACTCGGGATGGACCCGGTAGTCGGCATCGACCACACCGACGACCTCGGCGCGCTCGTCGGTGTACGACTCGAGCGCCAGGTTGAGCGCTCCTGCCTTGTACCCCGGCCAAGGTTCGACGTGCACGAACTTGACTCGGTCGCTGCCGGCGCAGTACTCCGCGACTGGCCCCCAGAGCTCCTCGTCGGCAGTGTTGTTGTCGACCACTACCACCTCGAGCTCCGGGTAGTCGAGCGCCTCGAGCGAGCGGATGGTTTCGATCACGAGATCTGGAGGCTCCGCATAGGTCGGGACATGGAGCGACACCATCGGCTGGTACGAAGCATCGAAAGCCGGTTGGGGCCTGTCCGATCGAACCCGGCACACGACGTCGCATGTCTCGAAGCCAAACCAGACGGTGATCCCGAACGCAGCCCCCTCGAGCAGCCACAGCAAGCCGAGCACGCCCAGAGCAGGAGCCGGTGCACGTGCCTCCACGACCCCGAGAGCCGCGACCCCGAGAGCCGTCACCGCAGTCCAGGCAAGCGTCGACAGGAACAGCCTCCCGAGCACGTTCCAGTGCGGCCGCGCTCGCCAGACGATCAAACCAGCGATTGCGACTGCCGCGCCCTCCGCGGCGCTCGGGCCCGGAGAGGCATGCCAGAGACTACGCCCGAGGACCGAGACCGCGGCGCCGAGCAGCGCGGCAGCGGCGAGCGTTGGGAGAGGCCCGCTCGAACGCAGCCGATGCCCAGAGAAGAAGGTGAGCGGCGCAACCAGACAGAAAGAGGTCAGCGCCCCGAGGAACATCCCTACCAGCATGGCCTGCCCGGCGCGAGGAGAGGAGCATGGGAACTCTGCCTCTCACCAGCGCCCACTGGCTCTGTCATGCGCACGTTTCTACCATCCCCGCCCTGCCGGTGCGACGGATGCCTCGACTCCTCCCGGCCTCTGCGGATCAGTGCTCCAGCGGGA
>JAJYWE010000106.1:0-1698 GCA_021791675.1 Actinomycetes bacterium
GTCCCCACGTGCGGGGACCTCGCTCGGTCGAGCCGCCCGGTCAGGACCCGACGACCGGCAGCACCAACCGGGAGGGTCGCCCGTGGTCGTGGAACACCCGGTTGACCGCCTGGCGCACGTCGGCGTCCGTCTCCTCGGCGATGGTCCCGCCAGTGTTGGTATTGGCGTCGAAACGGGGGAAGTTGCTGCTCGAGACCTCGAGGCGGATCCGGTGACCGGCGGGGAAGACGTACGCCGTGGCGACCAGGTCGATCTCGAGCTCGTAGGGCGTCTCGGGCCGGAGCGGGCTGGGATCCGACAGCGACTCCCGGTACCGGGCGCGGAGGATGCCGTCGGCCAGGTTCTCCGCCCGCCCGTCCGGCCAGACGTCGACCAGCTTGCCCGTGAAGTCCGTATCCGGCGCCGATGAGGACGCCCACAGCACCAACCGGAGCGGCCCCACGACCTCGAGCGGCGCGTCGAGCGGCTCGCTCGTGTAGCAGAGCACGTCGTGGCGGGCCTCCACCGAACGTTGGTCCCTGGGACCGGCGTTGGCACCGATGAAGAGCCCGGGGAGGAAGGTCGCCCCGCCGACCGTCGGCACCGGGTTCCGCGGGTCGTAGAGGTAGACGTCCTCGGGCTCGGCTCCGCCGGTCTCGGGCGAGAGCGTCCCGTCGCCCCCTGCGGTGTTCGCCCGGCCACCGCTGTGGAGGAAGTAGTCCACGAAGGTCGTCTCGGGCAGCGGCCAATCGTCCGCCTCCCTCCAGCGGTTCGCACCCATGACGAAGAGTCGCACGGGCTTGTCGTGCTCGGCGCCGTTGTCGATCCCCTTGAGGAGCCAGTCGAACCAGCGCAACTGGATCCCCGTCAGGTCCACCCCGTCGAGCCCGGACAGCAGGCCGTAGGAGCGCTCGGGGAACCACCCGGTCGTCGCCCCGTGCGCCCAGGGACCGATGACGAGGCGTTGGTGGGCGCGGGCCTGGTCACTCCCGCCGTGCCGGCGCATGCCAGCGAAGTTCGCGAGCGTCCCTGCGAGGAACAGGTCCCACCAGCCACCCATGTTGAGCGCCGGGACGGTGATGCGATCCCACGCCTCCCGCGGCGCCGAGCGACGCCAGAAGTCGTCGTAGGAAGGGTGCGCCAGCCACTCGTCGTAGTAGGGGGCGAGGTCTCCGAGCTCGGGCAGGCGCACGAGCGGGCGGCGCCGGTAGAGCTCCTCGTTGCCGTCCACCGCTGCGACGAGCCGGCCGAGGTCGTCGAGCCCTGCGGTGCCTGCCCCGAGCCGGCGCTGGAGCTCGCCGAAGGCGAGGGAGGAGAGCGTCCAGTGCAGGTTGAAGCCGAGCTCGAAGGCGCCGCCCTGGTAAGCCCAGCTCTCGTAGTACTGGTCCGTCGTGACGAACGGCGCGATGGCACGAAGCGCCTCCGGGCCGGCCGTGGCTGCGGTCCACTGCGTCGCCCCGAAGTACGAGCCCCCGACCATCCCGACCGCCCCGGTCGACCAGGGCTGCGCGGCTGCCCAGGCGATGGTGTCCGCCCCGTCGTCGGCCTCGTGCACGAAGGGGTCGAAGGTGCCCCCCGAGCCGAAGCGCCCGCGGGTGTCCTGGACGACGACGGCGTAGCCAGCTCCCACCCCGCGGGCGACGTCGAAGCTGAAGTTGACGAGGGCGACGAGCTCCTTGTTGTAGGGGAGCCGGTTCACCAAGACGGGAAAGCGCCCGG
>JAJYWE010000106.1:1798-6412 GCA_021791675.1 Actinomycetes bacterium
CGGGTGTCCTGGACGACGACGGCGTAGCCAGCTCCCACCCCGCGGGCGACGTCGAAGCTGAAGTTGACGAGGGCGACGAGCTCCTTGTTGTAGGGGAGCCGGTTCACCAAGACGGGAAAGCGCCCGGTAGCATCGGGGCGGTAGACGTCGGTGGCGAGGCTGGTCCCGTCGCGCAGCACAACCGGCACGTTCTTCTCGACGACCATTCCCATGGTGCAGGCCCTCCTTCGGCTGGGGAGCGACCCGCTCCTGACGCCCCGGGCTCGACGAGCCTCACCCGGGACGGCTCGGGTGCTCCTCGCCACCTTCTCGCGGGACGCCTCGCGTCGCAAGTGCCCCCCGGCCCGGGCGGGGGCGGGGCTGGGCTCGTCTCGGGACACCTCGCAGTGCAAGCTCCTCCGGGCGGGGCAGAGCGGGGCGGGTGCGGGGCGGAGCACTCGGGATCAGGTTGCCGTGCGGCGCCTGCAGGGGCCGACATCCCAGGAAAACGAGGCGGGACGAGGCTGGCCATCACCGCGACCGGGTCGACGGGTGCTACGCGCCCATGGTGGCGGGCGTCCCGAGCGCGATCCTGCGGCGGTGCCAGCAACGCGCTCGGTCCGTGCCACCTGCGTATCAGCCGACGCCACCCCCGAGCGCCACCAGTTCGTCGAGCATCGCATCCATGGCCCCGAGTGCGACCGAGAGGTGGCCTTCCCCGTCCTGGATGTGCGGCACGACTCCGGGGACGTGAGACGCCAGCCAGCGTCCGTGCGCAACAGGGACCATGAGGTCGTCGGTGCCCTGCCAGAGGGTGACCGGACGCACGATCTCGCCGAGCTCGAATCCCCACGGGCTCACGAACGCGAGGTCGTCGTCCAACCAGCCACCCACCCCGGTCCGTACTCCCTCGCGCAACCCCTCGGCCATGTCCTCGCCGAACTCGTCGGTGAGCACGGCGCGATCCGCTGCGGGGAGAAGGCTCGCGAGCGACGAGATGACGCCATCGGCGTCGACGTGGTAGAGCTGTCCGGCCGCCTCCTCGAGGTAGGTGCGCAGCGTGGACTCGCCCTCGAGCGCCGCACCGAACTCGTCGAGGTTGTCCTGTCCCATCCCGTCGAGGAAGTCGAGCCCCTCGGCGCCGTGGGGCGCCACCCCGGCGATCACCAGCACCGCCGCCGTCGCTTCGAGCCGTGCGGCACACGCGAGCGCGTGCGGCCCACCCCCCGACCATCCGGCCACCAGGCACCGCGTGGTGCCGAGCGCATCGAGGACGGCCCGGGCGTCGTCGACGACGTCGACCACCCGGCGACCGGGGCGCCTCGAGGAGTCCCCGTAGCCAGGGCGCGAGAACGTGACGAAGCGCAGGCCCCTCGCGTGAACCGCCCGCTCCAGGGCTCGACTGCGGGTGGCGGCTCCCGGTGTGCCGTGGTGGAAGAGGAAGGTCGTGCCATTGTCGGGTCCGCTGACCCGGACGGACAGGGTGCGTCCGTCGGGCAAGCTGAGTGCGGTGAGGTCGGCCACGCCGCACTGTACGCGGGAGGACCCGCCGAGCCCGCCCGGTTGGGTCGCGCCAACCGCTCGCAGCTCCCGTACCACGGCCGCGCGTCTGATCCTTGCCCGGACGACCGACCCCTCACTGGTCGCCGGCGAGGCCGAGCAGCGCGTGGACAGCCTGCTCCAGCCCAGGGAGGTCCCGGTCCACGGTCGCCGCCAGGATGGCGTGCGACGTGTCGAAGGAGCCGTGGGCGAGGCGGTCTCGCACGGCGTCGAACACCAGCCCGTCGCTGAGCGTTCCCCGTTCCAGGTACGACCGGATGGCCGCGATGGCGGCGACGATGTCGTCCAGGCGCTGGCGGTCGTGACGGCTCACACGGACCGCGCCTCGGCTACCACTGCGGCTGCCACCCCCGGCTTGAGATCTCCCGCCGGCACGAGGTCCACCCGTGCCCCCAGCAGTGCCTCGAGGTCGCGTTGGCAGCGGGCGAGACCGACGAGTCCGACCCCCGCGGCCACGTCCACGAGCAGGTCGACGTCGCTACCTGGACCCTCCTCGCCGCGCGCCACGCTGCCGAAGACCCGGACGTTGGACAGGCCGTGGCGTTCGGCGATCTCCTTCACCTGGTGGCGGTGGCGAGCCAGGCGCTCGGCGAGCCGTCCGGCCGTCGCCGGGACCTCCGGCACCGGTGACCGGATGGTGATGTCGAGCTCGCAGCCAGCCGCCCGAACCAGGTGTTCGAGGGTCGGCAGCGACGGTTGGCGGGCTCCCGACTCGTAGGCGCTGACGACGCTCTGGGCGACTCCCCCCCTCCGGCCCAGCTCGGCCTGGGAGATTCCCGCCCGCCGCCGAGCCTCCCGGACCAGGGACCCAGCTGTCTCATCACCCATCCCGGAGTGAGAGCGTCTCGTCGATATGCCAGAGGTGACGCGCAACCGGTCTGCACCATACGCGGCGTGATGCTCGGCGACCGCCTCGAGCACCGAGGTGGCGGCGTTGGCGAGGATCGGGCCGGCTCGGTCGTCACGACGGAGCCGCATCGCCTCGACGGCCGTCGGAGACCGGCCGCGCGGGGCCCGGGTCAGCCGGCGATGACCACCCGGCATCCGACCCGCTCGTAGGTGTCGCGGGCCCGAGCGTCGCGGGTGGCGAGGTCGAGGCCGTGCTCGACCGCGGCGAGCCCAACCAGCGCGTCGTAAACCGCTCCACCGGCGATCTCCATCCGGCTGAGCACCTCGGGTAGGCGACGCGCCGTTCTCGAGTCGAGCAGGAGCGGTGGGGCGAACCGGTCCTCCGAGAGCCGCGCCGCGTCCGACGGCGACACCCGGATGTCGCCGGGCAGACGAGTCAGTACCGAGTAGGTCTCGGCCAGGGCATGACCACTCAGCACCACCTCTCGATCGGCCCACCATGGACCACGGCACCGTGGGCAGCGTGGGTCGACACGAGCAGCGGTACCGCGACGCTGGTGTCGACTGCCAGGGTGATGCTCACCGCCTCCCGCTATCGAGGAGACGGAAGACGACGTCGTCGTCGATCCTGGTCTCGCCGGTGACCACCGGGACACCTCCCTCGAGGACAACCTGCGCAGTGCGACCTGTCGGGAGCAGTTGGATGCCGGCCCCGTAGCACGAGATCTCCACTTCGGAACCCGGCTGGAGCCCCAGGGCATCACGCAGCGGCTTGGGGACCACGACCCGCCCGACCGAGTCGATGACCGCTCTCATCAGCAGAGCCTACCCGTGGTCTCCCAGTCAATTCCCAGTCGGCGATGGGGGCCCGCCCGTGAGCGTCCTGCCCTGGCCGGCTGCCGTGACGGGAGGCCATCCATCACGCCGGAGGACCATGGCTTCCGGCTCGGCGGCCAGGAGGCGACGCAGTCGAACAACCCAGACAGAAAACCAGATCTGATCTGGACGTTTCCAGCGCGCTCGGAGGGATTCGAACCCCCAACCTTCTGATCCGTAGTCAGATGCTCTATCCGTTGAGCTACGAGCGCTCGGCAGGGCTCTCGCCGCTGCGGGTGCCCAATCTATCGGCGCCGATCGGAGCCGGCGACCCGGCTCGCCACCTCCCCCGTTCAGTCCGGCACCGTCGGCACCGTCGGCACCGGCGGCAGCACCGGCGCGACCGGGGTGCGGTGCCGGAATGGCCCGGCGGAAGCGCTGGTTGTGCATGGGGAGAAGACGGGAGCAGCACCGGGGTGCCTCGGTCTCAGAGCCCTCCGCTGCGCTGGAGAAGGGAACCACTCGATGGGATCGATGCACGTCCTCGGCATCTCGGGCAGCCTCCGGGCGGCCTCGCACAACAGCGCGCTCCTGCGGGCCGCGCAGGAGCTCGCCCCGCCGGGGATGGAGGTCGAGATCTACGACGGGATCGGCACGCTCCCCCACTACGACCAGGACCTCGAGGCAGAGGCGCCCGAGAGCGTGGGGACGCTCCGCAGGAAGATCCGCGAGTCCGACGGCCTGCTCATCGCGACCCCCGAGTACAACTACGGGCCCCCGGGCGTGCTCAAGAACGCGATCGACTGGGCTTCCCGTCCGGCCGCCTCGTCCCCGCTCCTCCACAAGCCGATCGCCCTCGTGAGCGCGGCCCCGACCAACTTCGGCGGCGTGCGTGCGCAGCTCGCCCTGCGCCAGGCCTTCCTCTGGACCGACTCCGACGTCGTCACCAAGCCCGAGCTGATCGTCTTCCGGAGCCAGGACCGTTTCGACGACGCCGGTCGGCTGGTCGACGAGGCCACGCGAGAGCTCCTGGGCGGGGTCCTCGAGGCCTTGGCCGCGAAGGTCGTGGCCAGCCGCACTGTGGCCGCGTAACCGGGTCGCTGCGAGACAGGTCCCGTCCCGGAGACTCGGTCCGGGTCTCGGAACCCGCGAGAGACGGCGTGGCCGGTCCGGCGCGCCGTGGCCGGGTCGCCCCGGCGCTCAGCCCGAGGTGGTCACCGTCTCGGCCGCGCCGACCGGTTGGTCCGGGAGAGGCTCGGCGTCGGCTGGTTGCGCCCGAATGGTCAGCCCGACGTGATCACCGTCTCCACCTGGGTGACCCGGAGGGCCGCCGTGGCGGTGGTCGTGGTGGCGGGAAGGGTGTTGCCGCTGTGGGTGACACCGCCTGCGGTCCAGGACCAGGTCACATCC
>JAJYWE010000107.1 GCA_021791675.1 Actinomycetes bacterium
TCGACGCCGACGGGCCGGATACCTTCGGCGGAGCACAGTCGGCTGGCGACCTCGACGAGGCGGTCTCGGGTCGGGGGGGCGGCGCTGGTCCCGACCGGCTCCTCTCTCCGAGGAATAGCGAGACGGGTCTCCGAGGACTAGCGAGACGGGCCGGTCTGTTCGCGCAGGCCACGGACGCCGAGATGACGCGCCCGCTCACGGAGGAGGTGAGACGAGTGGCGCGTAGACAGGCGCATCAGCCGACCGAACAGAACCGGGTCGGACGCGCAAGGATCCCGGCCGAGCAGGCGGGGATGGACCGGAGGACCGCGGTGGCCGCTCGCCACTCCGGCGGTTGGTCCCCGCCTCCATCGTGGCGAGCAACTCGATCTCGGCGGCACGGCCGCGGCTCGATGGCCTGGTCGGCGGCGTCAGACTCGTTGGTGGCGACTACCCCCCGAGAGGAGAGGTGTGATGGCGGATCTGGACTTCTACTTCGACCCGGTGTGCCCGTTCGCGTGGATGACCAGCAAGTGGGTGCGCGAGGTCGCTCGCCAACGGGACTACGACGTGGAGTGGCGGTTCATCTCTCTGCGCATGGTGAACGTCGACGTCGACTACGCCACCCACTTCCCAGCCGGTTACGAGCGGGGCCACACGGCCGGCCTCGAGCTGCTCCGGGTGGCCGCAGCGGTCCGCCATGACCACGGTGGCGGAGCGGTGGGTGCGCTGTACGCGGGGTACGGGGCGGAGCTCTTCGACTCAGCTCCGGGCCGCCAGGCCGATCTGCACCGCGACCCGGAAGGTTTCGTATCGCCGATCCTTGCCCGGGTCGGCCTGCCCGTGGGACTGGCGGGGGCAGTCTCGGAAACCGCCTTCGACACCGAGATCCGGGGGGAGACCGATCGTGCCCTCGCCCTGACCGGTCGTGACGTCGGCACCCCGATCCTGCACTTCCAGCCGCCCAGTGGCGCCGCCCTCTTCGGCCCGGTCATCAGCCGGCTCCCAGGTCCCGACGACGCCGTCGAGCTGTGGGACCATGTCGTCGCCCTCGCTCGCTTCGGTGGGTTCGCCGAGCTCAAGCGGTCACTGCGGGAGACCCCTCAGTTGCGGGCCTTCGGGGTCGAGGAGGGTCAGGTCGGGGTCGAGGAGGAGTGGCAGGCTGGTCACCGTCGCGACGCGGTGGGCACCTGATGCGGGGCGCTTCTGCCCTGCCACGGAACGCCGTGCCGGGACGAGCCCGCTGTCGCACTGCGGACCGGCAGCATGTCGACGGGAGCGGGACCACTCCGATGACCGAGACCGAGGGAGGGAGAGTCCCACGGATCTGCGCCAACGTTCCACCGTGTTGACCAGCGGGGGCAGTGAGTCGGCCGGCGGGGGAGGTGGCATCGGGGCCAGCCTCGTCCGGGAGTTCGCCGCCCATACCGCTCGACTCCCCCTCGCCGACCGTCAGGAGAGGCCGTTGGGAGGCGGTCGTCGCGGGTCACTCGAGTTGGTGACTTCGGCGGCGGAGTGATTTCTCGCGCCGGTCGTGGACCCGCCACCGGACGCTCCGGGGATGACGTAGCGGCCTGGCGGTTCTGGGCGGTTGCGTACGCGATCGGTGCAGTCCTTGCCGGGGCCAACGCGCCCACTCCGCTCTATCCCTACTACCAGCGAGTCGACCACCTGTCGACCGCCACCCTCACGGTGGTCTTCGTCGCCTACGTGGTGACCGTGGCGGCCACGCTGAGCGTGGCGGGCCAGGCATCGGACCTCCTCGGTCGTCGCGCGGTACTCGTTCCGGCGCTCGGCTTCGGGGTCCTGAGCGCAGCGTGCTTTGCCAGCTCCGGCGCGCTTGCCTGGTTGGTCGTCGGGCGGGTCGCCAGCGGCATCGCGAGCGGGGCGGTCACGGCGGCCGGCCCCGCCGCATTGGCGGATCTCGAACCGACCGGTGACGTGGGGCGAGCCTCGACGGTGGCGTCGGCCGCCGTCGTCGCAGGGCTTGCAATCGGCCCAATGGTGAGCGGCCTGTTCGTTCGCTATGCGCCCTCGCCCGACCACCTCGTCTACGTCGCGTTCGTGGCTCTCCTCGCCGTCGGGCTCGCTGGCGTCGCAGCGCTCCCCCGCTCGCCTGCGGTGACGGGTGGGGCTCCCACGGGGACGACGAGCGCGGTTGCGAGGATGAGGTTTGCCGTCGGCCTGCTCGGTCGGCTGCGGCGTCCGTCGGTGTCTGCCGAGATCCGACCCCTGTTCCTCCGTACCGCCGTGGCCTTCTCGACCGGGTGGGTAGGCACGGCGATGTTCTTCGCGCTCGGCCCGACCTTCGCCGACCTGGTACTGCGTACCACCGACCCGATCGTCGGGGCGGCGATCGTGTTCGACGCGTTCGTCATGTCCGCCTCGGCTCAGCTACTCAGCCGGCGCCTGCCCAATGGGCCGGTAATGCGCCGGGGCCTCGGCCTGTTCGCCGTCGGGATGGCACTCCTGCCTGTTGCGTTGTCGCAACGCCAACCGGTGCTGCTCGTCCTCGGGGCGGCCGCCGCCGGTGGCGGCCAGGGTCTCACCCACCGAGCGAGTCAGGCAGCGCTGCTCGACGCGACCCCACCAGCCGCCCGGGGCCAGACTGCGGCCGCCTTCTACCTCGTCGGATACCTTGTGATTGCCGTGGTTCTCGTCTCGCTCGGCTTCCTGATCGACGCGTCCGGCCCACTCGCCGGACTGACGAGCTTCGCTGCACTGACGGTCTCCGCAGCGCTCGTCGCCGTGCTCCTCGGGCGGGAAGCCGCCGGCGGCGAGGGTTCCGGCATCGCTCGGTGAGCGACGGGACAACGGGCTTCGAGAGGGCCACCGGCCCGTCCGTGGGCACGACGAGCCAGTACGAGGCGGGTCCGCTGCCTCCGGCTCGTCGGAGCTGCGCACACCGGCGAGGTCGGGAGAAGGAGTGGTCGAGCAGGGCGAGGTGCCGGGTGATCGAGCACCACGGGAACGAAGGCGTGAGGTCGCCGTGCAGGAGAGGATCGGGTCGGCCGAGCCCGCTTCGACGTGGACCCGGTGATGCCCGTGGCCCTCGACCTTTCCAGTCTCGGCTTCCCTTCGGTCCTCGGGGTCGGAAATCCACTGGACCTGGCTCGCCTCGCCTGCCTACGGTGACGACGTTCCACGTTCCCGGAGAGAGGAGGCGGCCCGCGATGACCAGTGAGGTCCACCGGTGGTCGACAGCGGCCGCCTCCGTCGCTCCCGTATCGCAAGAGCCGAACGGACGATCACGCAGCCGGAAGACGCGTAGCTCGTAGGCGCGCGACCGGTCGACGCCGGCCCGCTGGCGGGCCGCCCGACGACGGCTGAGCAACGAGCGGTCCACCGACCGGCTCGCCCGTCGTGACCGTTCGGCCCGATGCCGTGCGCGGAGCAGGTTGTTCCGAGAGGAGCTCTCCGCCCATGTCCCTTCCCTTCCCTTCCGATCTGTCGTTCGACGCGCTCGTTCCCTACGGTTGGGGTCCGCGTGCCGAGGCGCTCTACCGTGTCCACCCGGCTGTCATCCAGGCAGCTGGGGCGTCTTGCCGCAGCCTGCCCGTTCCCGATGGTGGGCTGGCAGGTGTCGACGGCCGTGCTGCTGCCGATGCCTCCGAGGTCTGGCCCGGACAGGCTCGTCGCGACTCCG
The DNA here is from genome assembly GCA_021791675.1 of Actinomycetes bacterium. GTDB lineage: Bacteria > Actinomycetota > Acidimicrobiia > Acidimicrobiales > JAKAOS01 > JAJYWE01. The sequence continues at coordinate 3,626 of JAJYWE010000107.1, forward strand.
CGGTGCTCGGCCCGGGCCGGGTCGTCCGCGTCGAACGAGGTGGCTGCTTCGTGGTCGGTGGCAGTGGCCGCGAGCGCCTCTCGACTGCGCCGGGACCGGTAGCCGTCGGCGACTGGGTCGTCCTCGAGGCCGGTCGCATCCTCGACGTCCTCCCGCGGTGGGCGGCACTCGAACGCGTCGACCCAGCTGGTGGGGTGGTCCAGGTGCTCGCGGCCAACGTCGACACCGTGGTCGTGACGATCCCCGCAGATCGTCCGAGCGCGTCCCGGGCCGAACGCGAGCTGACCCTTGCCTGGGAAAGCGGTGCCCGGCCCGTCGTGGCGCTGACGAAGGTCGATCTCGCTGCTCCGGACAGCGCGGCTGACCTGCGAGATCGCCTTCGCGGAGTCGAGGTGCTGGAGGTGAGTGCTCGGACGGGTGTGGGACTGGAGGCGGTCGCAACGCTGCTTCGTGGGCAGACGTCGGTGCTGCTCGGTCCCTCGGGCGCGGGCAAGTCGAGTCTCGTGAACGCGCTCGCCGGCGAGGAGCTGCAGGCGACCGGTGCCGTGCGCGCTGGCGACGCCCGCGGTCGACACACGACGACCTCCCGCCACCTCCTGGCGCTGGGCGGCGGCGCAGTCGTGATCGACACCCCCGGACTGCGCAGTCTCGCTCTTGCCTCTGCGAACCACATCGACTCGGCCTTCCCGGACGTGGAGGCGCTCGCCGTGACCTGCAGGTTCAGGGACTGCCGCCACGACCGCGAGCCGGGCTGCGCGCTGCGCGCGGCCGTGCTCTCGGGGGAACTGCCCCAAGCCCGGCTCGACAGCTACCGGAAGCTCGCGCGCGAGGCTGCGATCGAGGCACGCCGTACCGATCCGTTTGCCCGCCTCGAGCAGAGACGTCGCGCGAAACAGCGCTCCCGCGCGGCACGCCGGAACCGCGACGAGCGATGAGTGTGCCGTCGTGGCTCACGAGACCCGTTTCGGGCACACTGTCGGGGTGCACCCGGGCATTCGAGCGGCAGGACCTGCCGACCTCGCCTGGGTGATCGAGCGGTGGGGCGGCGCCATGGCGGCCCACGGCCAGCTCTTCGACCTGGCGGCGCTCGAAATGGTCGTCCTCGATGCCGGAGACGGTATCGCAGGGGCGCTCAGCTGGGCCGTCGAGGGTGACGTGTTCGAGATCGTCTCGTGCGACGCCGATCCCGCTGGACGTGGCGTCGGCAGGGCGCTCGTCGAGGCTGCGGTGGGCATCGCCGCTGTCCGCCGGCTGACCCGTCTCGCTGCGACGACGACCAACGACAACCTCCCTGCGCTCGGGTTCTGGCAGGCGATGGGCTTTCGCCTCGTCGCGCTGCGGCCGGGAGCGGTGCGCGACGCGCGGCGGCTGAAGCCGGCGATTCCCGAGCGGGGGTATCGAGGGCTACCCATTCGCGACGAGCTCGACCTCGAGCGGGCGCTCGAGGACGACAACCGACCCGCCAGCCCGTACACCGACGAGCCGCGACGCTGAGCAGCACCCGCGGGCGCGGGCCGACGACGCTCTACACCGACGAGAAGTCCCACACCGACGAAGGGAGACCGATGGGCGCGATCCGAGACATGGCCGAGCGGCACTGGGCCGGCGAGGCCGACCTCGTCGGGGTCGAGCATCCCACTGCACCCGTCGAAGGGAGGGCCGCCGAGGAGATCGCCGACGGCGTCCTCTACCTGAAGAGCGTGGCGAGCGTCACCGCGCTCGACACCGGCGACGGGCTGGTCCTGCTCGACACCGGCGGTCTGTTCGACCGCGACGTCGTCTTCGAGCACGTCCGCGCCTGGCGAGCGGACGCCCGCCTCGCAGCGGCCGTCTACTCCCACCACCATGTGGACCACATCTTCGGCACCGAGCGGTTCGAGGCTGAGGCACCCGAGCGGGGATGGCAGGGTCCGACCGTCTACGGGCATCGCGCGCTACCGGACAACTTCCGGCGCTACGAGCGGACCGCTGGATGGAACGCCGCGATCAACCAACGTCAGTTCGCCCTACCGGTGGGTGACTTCACCTGGCCCACGGACTACCGCTATCCCGACGTCACCTACGACGACCGCCTCACGTTCCGCCAGGGTCGTTGCACTTTCGAGCTCCACCATGCCCGGGGCGAGACCGACGACGCGACCTGGACCTGGGTGCCCGAGGCACGGCTGTTGCATCCGGGCGACCTCTTCATCTACGCGGTGCCGAACGCAGGGAACCCCCAGAAGGTGCAGCGCTACCTCGGTGACTGGGCGGTGGCCCTGCGGCAGATGGCGGCGCTCGGGGCCGAGGTCATGGTGTCCGGCCACGGCCTGCCCGTCTTCGGTGCGGGGCGCATCGCCGAGGCGCTGACCGACACGGCGGACCTCCTCGACGCGATCGAGAGCCAGACGCTTGCGCTGATGAACACGGGAGCGACCCTCGACCAGGTGCTGAGAGAGGTCGAGGTGCCGGCGGGCCTCCGCGGCAAGCCCTACCTCCGTCCCGTGTACGACCACCCGCAGTTCCTGGTGCGCAACGTGTGGCGACGCTACGGCGGGTGGTACGACGGGGAGCCGGACAACCTGCTCCCGGCGCCGCGTGCGGAGCAAGCCCGCGCCTGGGTCGACCTCGCGGGGGGTCTCGGGCCGGTGCTCGCCCGGGTCACGGAGTTGACAGCGGCCGGGAACCTCCGTCTCGCCTGTCACCTGGTCGAGCTCGCTGTCCTCGCCGAGCCGGGCTCGACCGAGGCCCATGCAGTCCGGGCCGACGTCTACCAGCGTCGCGCGG
>JAJYWE010000108.1 GCA_021791675.1 Actinomycetes bacterium
CGACCTTCGTCCCGAACCCGTCCTACACCGGACCGGTGAAGCCGAAGATCTCGAAGTTCGTCGAGCTGCCCTACACGAGCTCGGACGCGGAGTACAACGTGCTGCGCACGGGGCCCTCGGCGCTCACCTTCGGCTACATCCCCCTGCACGACGCCCCGAACCGCGCCACCATCGCGGGTCTCGGCTACAACGTCGTGAACTTCTTCCCGTTCGCGTTCAACTACATGCCGGTGAACTTCAACAACCCCACGGTGGGCCCGATCTTCCGCCAGCTCTACTTCCGGAAGGCCTTCCAGGAGCTCGTCGACCAGCCGGGCTGGACGTCGGCGTTCCTCCACGGGGTAGGGGCACCGTCCTACGGGTCGGTCCCAGTCGAGCCGGCGAACTCCTTCGCCGACTCGACCGAGAAGAACTTCCCCTACCCCTTCAGCGTCGCGACCGCGGAGGCGAGCCTGAAGGCCCACGGTTGGAAGATCGTGCCGGGCGGCACCTCCACCTGCATCGACCCGACGAAGTGCGGTGCAGGCATCAAGATGAACCAGCCGCTCACCTTCAACCTGCTCTACCTGACGGGTTCGGACACCATCGCCTCCTCGATGCAGAACCTCCAGTCGGTGGCTGCGTCCATCGGGATCAAGATCAACCTGTCGACGGGCACGTTCAACGAGGTGATCGGTGCGGCCGTGCCCTGCACGCCGAGCCAGGCGACCTGCAAGTGGGAGATTGCCAACTGGGGCGGCGGCTGGGTCTACTCGCCGGACTTCTACCCGACGGGTGGTGAGCTCTACTACACCGGTGCCGGCTCGAACGCCGGGAGCTACTCGAACTCGAAGATGGACGCCCTGATCAACGCCACCCACACGACGTCGGCAGCCAACGCCCAGGCGGCGCTCGACGCCTACCAGAACTACGTCATCCAGCAGCTGCCAGTGATCTACCAGCCCTACCCGGGCACGATCGTGGCGTGGAGCAAGAGCCTGGGTGGCGTGAGCCTCAACCCCTACGACTACCTCGACCCGGAGTCCTGGTACTTCACGAAGTAGACGAGGGCGAGCGTCTGCTCGTGGTCGCGCTGGCGGCAACACCGGGGTGTGCGAGATGCTGGACGGAGGAGATCCGAACGGCGCTCGCACCCCCGGTGAGCCGTCGGTTGCCCGAGGTGGCTCGGTCCGGCCGGCGGCAAGGCTCCGACCGATGAGGAGCGACCAGCGCACAGGACGTGGCGGGCGAGTCCTGGCGGGCGTCCGTCGCCCGAAGGGCAAGGCGATGGACCTGGTCGGCACCATCGGGCCGGCGGCGGGTGAGTCGAGGGGAGGAGGACCGGCGTGACGGGCTACTTGATCCGTCGAGTGCTGCAGGCGATCGTCGTCGTGATCGGTGTGACGATCATTGCGTTCATCCTGCAACACGCGATCCCCGGGAGCCTCGCGCGCTCGATCATCGGCCCCCGGGCGACGCAGGTCGAGATCGACGCGTTCAACCGGCAGTACGGGCTCGACCACCCCGTCTACGTCCAATACCTGTACTTCTTCTGGCAGCTGCTCCACGGGAACCTCGGGGAGTCCTACAAGCTGAACCAGAGCGTCGATTCGATCATCATCCACGAGATCCCGAAGGACCTCCTGCTGGTCGGGACCTCCCTCGTGCTGTCGGTGTTGATCGCGGTGCCGATCGGGATCGCACAGGCCGTCAAGCGGAACAAGCCCGTGGACCACGTGGCGACCGGCACCTCCTTCTTCCTCTACTCGATGCCGTCGTTCTGGCTTGGCATCATCCTCATCGACTTCTTCGCCATCACCCTGCACGTGCTGCCGCCGGAGGCACCCCAGGGGGCGACGATCACGCAGGTGTTGGCGGACTGGCAAGGCTTGATCCTGCCGATCGCGACACTCACGCTCGTGAACTTCGCGCTCTTCTCGCGGTACATGCGCTCCTCGGCGATCGAGACGCTCGCACAGGACTACATCCGCACGGCGCGAGCGAAGGGGCTGTCGGAACGAGCGGTCCGCGCTCGGCATCTCCTGCGCAACTCGCTCATCTCCATCGCCACCCTGGTGGGACTCTCGCTCCCGGCGATCATCACGGCCGGGCTGGTCACCGAGGCGGTCTTCAACTTCCCCGCGACGGGCTACCAGTTCTTCCTGGCCGCCCAGAACAACGACTACCCGATCGAGCTCGGGATCACCGTGCTGGTGGGGGTGGCGACGGTTGTCGGCAACCTGCTGGCGGACATCGCATACGCGGTCCTGGATCCCCGCGTGCGCTACAACTGAGCCGAGGAGGGGACATGGCGGTCATCGGGATCCCGGATATCGGCGATGTCGCCGAGCCACTCGCCCCGGAGGGTGGGCAGGCGACCTCGGGTGGGAGCGCCTGGCGGATCGTGCTGCGCACGTTCGTCGAGAACCGCCTCGCGGTGATCGGGATCGGGTTGGTCGTCCTCGTGACGCTCTTCTGCTTCGTGGGGCCGCTGATCTACCACACGAACCAGGTGCTGGCGGTCAACCTCCTCGGAGCGAACAAGCCGCCTTCGGCCTCCCACCCGCTCGGCACCGATCCGAACGGGTTCGACATCCTCGGCCGGCTCATGGTTGGGGGGCAGAGCTCGCTCGAGATCGGTTTTGCCGTCGGCATCGTGGCGACCACGATCGGGGTGCTCTGGGGGGCGATCTCGGGGTTCTTCGGCGGCATCGTCGACGCCGTCATGATGCGCATCGTGGACGTGCTGCTCGCGATCCCGGCGCTGTTCATCTTCATCTACCTCGCGACCGTGATCCGACCGACCATCGGAATCCTGATCGGCATCCTCTCGCTCATCGGCTGGCTCGGGCCGGCCCGGCTGGTGCGGGGTGAGACGCTCTCCCTGCGGACCCGGGAGTACGTGCAGGCGGTCCGGGTGATGGGTGGCCGCTCCTGGCGCGTCGTGCTCCGCCACATCGTCCCGAACACCATCGGGACCATCGTGGTCAACGCGACCTTCCAGATCGCCGACGCGATCCTGGTGCTCGCGACGCTCTCGTTCCTCGGGTTCGGGCTGCCGCCACCGGCCGTGAACTGGGGAGGGATGCTCTCGAACGGCGTGAGCTACAGCGCGGACGGTTACTGGTGGCTCATCTACCCGGCGGGCATCATGATCATCCTCACGGTCATCGCGTTCAACTTCATCGGCGACGCGCTCCGTGACGCGTTGGAGGTCCGGCTCCAGCAGCGCTGACTGGGCGGAGGGAGCCAAGCCTGGCCTGACTCCCGGCAGGCTGCGCCCGGCTCGAGGTGACGAGCCGGGAGGCCAGGGACCTGCTCGTGAACTCGGGTGGACCGCTCTCGGCGCCGTGCCACCTGCCCGTGACGTTCGGTTGCGGGCGCTCGTGGCTCGGTGCCTGACCCCCGCGAGGGGTCGCCCACGTGGGGGGCGGAATGGTCCGCGGGTCAGCGGCTCCCCAGGTCCGCGGGTCGCGTCAGGCGCTGGCGCGAACCGTCGGTGCCTCGAGGGGGGTCTGGAGCGGGAAGTGGCAGGCCGCCATGTGCTCCCCGCCGAAGAACTGGAACGGGGGCTCCTCGGCGGCGCAGATCTCCTCGGCCCGCGGGCAGCGGGTGCGGAACCGGCACCCAGAGGGGGGGTTCAGGGCAGAGGGGAGCTCACCACGGATCGCCGGCTCGTGCTTGGTCCGCTCGAGCTCGGGCTTCGGCACGGGGATCGTCGCGAGGAGGCCGGCCGTGTAAGGGTGCGCCGCAGCCTGGTAGATGTCGTTCCCGGTGCCCACCTCGACGAGCTTGCCGAGGTACATCACGCCGATGCGGTCGGCGAGATAGCGGACGACCGAGAGATCGTGCGAGATCACGATGTAGGTGAGCCCGTGGATCTCCTGGAGCCGCTTCATGAGGTTGAGGATCTGGGAGCGGATCGACACGTCGAGTGCGGAGACCGGCTCGTCGGCGACGATCAGCTGCGGGGAGAGGGCGAGCGCCCGGGCCAGCCCGATGCGCTGGCGCTGGCCGCCGGAGAACTCGTGAGGGTAGAGGGTCACGGCCTTCGGGCTCAGGCCGACCTCCCGCAGGAGCTCGGCGACCCGCTCGTCCTGCTCCTGGCGGCTCCCGATCGACTGGATCTGGAGGGGCTCCCGGAGGATGGACCCGACGCGCATGCGCGGGTCGAGCGAGGCGTAGGGGTCCTGGAACATGAGCTGGAGGTTCTTGCGGACCTCGCGCAGGCGCCGCCCCGAGAGCTTGGTCAGGTCCTGGCCGTCGAAGACGATGGACCCGGCCGTCGGCTGCTCGAGGGCGACGACGAGGCGCCCGATGGTGGTCTTGCCGCAGCCGGACTCGCCGACGAGCCCGAAGGTCTCGCCACGGCGCACGGTGAGCGAGACGTCCGAGACCGCCTTCACGGTGCCGATCTTGCGCTGCAGCACCGCGCCCGCCGTGACGGGGAACTCCTTCACGACGTGGTCGAGCACGAGAATGTCGTCCCCGATGGAACGGGCTGCGTTCCCCTCGCCGGTGGCTCGTGCCCAGAGGGTCTCGGCGCTCTCCCCGACGGGGTGGAAGCACGCGTAGGGGTGGGCCAGGTCCGGGCCGCCGAGGGGGGGCTCGCTCGCCCGGCACTCCTCGGTGGCGTAGCGGCAGCGCGGCTCGAAGCGGCAGCCCACCGGGGGGTTCGTGAGGTCCGGCGGGAGGCCGGGGATGGAGTAGAGCCGCTGGGTGGTGTCCTGGTCCAGCTGGGGGATCGAGGCGAGCAGCGCCTCGGTGTAGGGGTGGCGCATGTCCGCGAACAGGCGCTCGGTGGTGCTGCCTTCGACGATCTTGCCGGCGTACATGACCATGACGCGATCCGCTCGTCCGGCGATCACCCCCATGTCGTGGGTGATGAGGAGCATCGCCATCCCGAGGCGAGCCTTCAGCTCGTCGAGGAGCGACAGGATCTGTGCCTGGATGGTGACGTCCAGCGCGGTCGTCGGCTCGTCCGCGATGAGCAGCTTGGGCTCGCAGGCGAGCGCCATGGCGATCATCACGCGCTGGCGGAGCCCGCCGGAGAGCTGGTGGGGATAGTAGGCCAGGCGCTCGGAGGGGCGTGGCATGCCGACGAGGCCGAGAACCTCCTCGGCCCGGGCCATGGCCTCGGCCTTCGAGGCATTGCGGTGCAAGCGGACCGACTCGGCGATCTGGTTCCCGATCGTCATCGTGGGGTTGAGCGAGGTCATCGGGTCCTGGAAGACCATCCCGATCTCGTTCCCCCGGACCTTGCGCATCGCAGAGTCGCTCAGCGTCGCGAGGTCCTTGCCGTCCAGGCGGATCGCGCCGGACTTGAGGTAGCCCCCGGTCGGGAGGAGGCGCATGATCGACATGCCGGTCATCGTCTTGCCACAGCCGGACTCGCCGACCAGGCCGACCGTCTCGCCGGGCTCGATGCTGAGCGACACCCCGTCCACGGCACGCACTTCGGCGTTGCGCAACCGGATGTACGTCCGCAGGTCTTCGATCTCGAGCAGGCTCACGGCGCGTCGGCTCCCTCTCGCTCGCTGCCGAGCCGCGCGGCCCGACACGGTTCGCGACAGCGTAGCGTCGGGGCTCGACGCAGGGAGGGCATCCCGGGCTCGACGCAGGGAGGGCATCCCGGCAGAATGTGGCGTGGCGCGCTTCCTGGTCGTAGCGGGGATGTCGGGCGCAGGTCGCTCGACCGCCGCGGCCGCGCTCGAGGACCTCGGCTGGTTCGTGATCGACAACCTCCCCCCGACGCTCATCCCGAAGGTCGCCGAGCTCGTCGGCGGACCCGGCTCGGAGGTGCAGCGCGTGGCGCTCGTGATCGGTCGCGGCGGCGCCGAGGCACTTGCGGACCTCGGCCCGGCGCTCGACGACCTGCGGGAGGGGGCAACCCTCCGGCTGCTCTTCCTCGACGCCGCCGACGACGCCCTCGTCCGGCGCTTCGAGGGCACGCGCCGGCGCCACCCGGTCTCCGGCGAGGGCGTCGCCGGCGCGATCTCGGCGGAGCGGGCGCTGCTCGCCGAGATCAAGGCCCGCGCCGACCAGGTGATCGACACGACGGACCTGAACGTCCACGAGCTCCGGGATCGCCTGGCGGCCCAGTTCGCCGAGGCGGACCCGGCGGAGCGCCTTCGCGTGCGGGTCGTCAGCTTCGGGTTCACGAACGGGGTGCCACTGGACGCCGACATGGTGCTCGACGTCCGGTTCTTGCCGAACCCGCACTGGGTGGAGGGGCTCCGGCCACACACCGGGCTGGACGCGGCGGTGCGCGACTACGTCTGCGGCCAGCCGGAGACGGCAGCGTTCCTCGCGAGCGTGGCGGAGCTCCTCGGCGTCGTGCTCCCGGGCTTCGTCCGCGAGGGCAAGTCCTACCTCACGATCGCGGTGGGCTGCAC
>JAJYWE010000033.1:0-15353 GCA_021791675.1 Actinomycetes bacterium
CTAGTTGATACCCGGCGTCCGTCTCATCCTGCTCGGCAAGCAGGGGGCGGGAAAGGGGACGCAGTGCGTCCGCCTCTCCCACCACTACGTGGTGCCGCACATCTCGACGGGGGACATGTTCCGCGCCGCGGTCAAGAGCAGGACGGCTGCGGGTCGCAAGGCGCAGGCGTACCTGGAGGCGGGCGAGCTCGTGCCGGACGACGTGGTGCTCGGCATCGTCGCCGAACGTCTCGACCGCGACGACACGAAGGCCCGAGGCTTCGTACTGGACGGCTTCCCACGGACCGTTGCGCAGGCCGAGGGCCTCGAGTCGCTGCTGCTCCCCGTGGGCGTCGACCTGGTCGTGGATCTGGAGGTGCCGACCGAGATCGTGCTGAGGCGCCTGGCGGCGCGGCGCGTCTGTGCCGTCTGCGGCACCAACTACTCCACGACCAACCCACCCAAGGTGGACTGGACCTGTGACGTCTGCGGCGGGGAGGTCGTTCAGCGCGAGGACGATACGGAGGCGGCGATCGCCCGGCGTCTGGCGCTCTACGAGGCGGAGACGGCCCCGGTCATCTCGTGGTACCGGGACCGGGGGCTCCTCGCTGTGGTCGAGGGCCTGGGGCCGCCGGACGAGGTGATGGGTCGAATCGTGGCCGCCGTCGACGACGCCCGCGGGATCCCCGGGCCGCGCCCGTGAGAGGCCAGCTGTCGAGCCTGCCGCGGCGGACCCCCGAGGAGCGAGCGGCCATGCGCCGCGCCGGGCGAGTCGTGGCCGAGATCCACGAGGTCCTGTTCGAGGCCATCCGCCCCGGCCAGACTGGCCTCGGGCTCGACGCGCTCGCCCGAGCGGTGCTCGAGCGGCGCCACGCCGGCTCCAACTTCCTCGGCTACGGCTCTCCGCCGTTCCCGGCGGTGATCTGCGTCTCGGTCAACGGGGTCGTGGTCCACGGGATCCCCTCGGCCACCCCGTTCGAGGAGGGCGACCTGGTCTCGGTGGACTGCGGGGCGATCGTGGACGGCTACCACGGTGACGCGGCCTTCACCGCCGGCGTGGGCAGGCTTGCCGAGGCGGACGAGCGCCTCTTGGTGGTGACCGCGCACGCCCTCGCAGCGGGCGTCGCCGCCGCGCGCGATGGTGCCCACCTGCACGACATCGGCCGGGCGGTCCAGCGCGTGGTGGAGGCGGCCGGGTTCGGGGTGGTCCGGGACTACGTCGGCCACGGGATCGGCCGGGCCATGCACGAGCCACCGGACGTGCCGAACTTCTGGCCGGGCAGACCGGGGCCGAGGCTCCGGACCGGGGTCGCGCTCGCGATCGAGCCGATGGTGGCGGCGGGTACTGGGGAGACGGTGGTCGCGCCGGACGGGTGGGCGGTGTTGACCGCCGACGGAACCCGCGCTGCGCACTTCGAACACACGGTGCTGGTCGGGCCCGACGGGGGCGAGGTCCTCACCACGCTCGGCCCGGACCGCGCCGTCGGGACGCCACCGGGCCCGGGTGCGGTCGAGCGGCGCTGAGCGAGCTCACGTGGACGCGAACGACCCCGTCGCCCGTGCGGCCGGCCGCACGGGCGCGGCCGCCGATGGCACCGCGGCCGCCGCCGCAGGCTATGCTCGCCGTTTGCTTGGCCTCGTGCGCCCCCGGCTCTGTCCGGAAGCGGACAGCCGGGCCGAGAGCAGTACAGCCACGCAGGCGCGCTCGCGTGCGGCGCGAGTGTCGGACTGGGATGTACCGCCAAGAACGCATCCGATGTAGGAGGAACGCTGCCGAAGCCCAAGGAGGACGCGATCGTGCTGGAGGGGACCGTGGTCGAACCACTCCCCAACGCCATGTTCCGGGTCGAACTCGAGAACGGCCACAAGGTACTCGCACACAGCTCGGGGAAGATGCGGATGCACCGCATCCGCATCCTGCCGGGCGACCGTGTCCAGGTGGAGATCACACCCTACGACCTCTCCCGGGGCCGCATCACCTACCGCTACAAGTGAACGGGTCGGCGAGCCGATCCGGACCGAGAGTGAAGGCGAGCAGATGAAGGTACGACCGAGCGTGAAGACCATGTGCGAGAAGTGCCGGGTGATCCGTCGGCACGGTCGCGTCATGGTGATCTGCGAGAACCCGCGCCACAAGCAGCGGCAGGGCTGACGGTGGCACGCATCGCAGGAGTCGACATCCCCCGGGAGAAGCGTCTCGAGATCTCCCTCACCTACATCTACGGCATCGGACGGACGACGGCCGGTCGCGTCTGCGCGGAGACCGGCGTGTCTGCGGATACCCGCGTCCGGGATCTCACCGACGAAGAGGTCGGACGGCTGCGGAGCTGGATCGACGCGAACTGCAAGGTCGAGGGGGACCTCCGCCGTGACGTCGCGTCGGACATCAAGCGCAAGATGGAGATCGGCTCGTACCAGGGCGTCCGTCATCGGCGGGGGCTCCCGGTGCGGGGCCAGCGCACCCACACCAACGCTCGAACTCGCAAAGGACCGAAGAAGACCGTGGCCGGCAAGAAGAAGGTTCGGAAGCACTGATGGCCAAGCCGAAGCCGGGTGGCCGGCGTCCGCGGCGCCGGGAGCGAAAGAACGTCGCCTACGGGGTCGCGCACATCAAGTCGAGCTTCAACAACACGATCATCTCGATCAGCGACACCGAGGGCAACGTCCTCGCCTGGGCCTCGTCGGGGAACGTGGGCTTCAAGGGGTCGAGGAAGTCGACTCCCTTTGCCGCGCAGCTCGCGGCCGAGGCGTGCGGCCGGCGCGCAATGGAGCACGGGGTCCGGAGCGTCGACGTGTTGCTGAAGGGGCCCGGCTCCGGTCGTGACACCGCCCACCGGGCGCTCGCGAACATCGGGATCGAAGTGAAGAGCATCAAGGACGTGACCCCCGTCCCCCACAACGGCTGCCGCCCGAAGAAGCGGCGCCGGGTCTAGGCAGGGTCGAGGAGGACGAGATGGCTCGCTACACGGGACCAACCTGTCGGCTCTGCCGACGGGAGAAGATCAAGCTCTACCTGAAGGGCGCGAAGTGCGACACGTCCCGCTGCCCGATCGAGCGGCGCCCCTACCCGCCGGGAGAGCACGGCCGCGATCGGATGCGCCAGGGATCTGAGTACCTGGTCCAGTTGCGCGAAAAGCAGAAGGCGCGCCGCGTCTACGGCCTGATGGAGCGCCCGTTCGTCAACCTCTACGAGGAGGCGAACCGGGCCCCTGGCATCACCGGTGAGAGCCTCCTCGTCGCGCTCGAGCTCCGGCTGGACAACGTGGCCTTCCGGGCAGGGTGGGGCTCCTCCCGGGCCCAGGCCCGTCAGTTCGTCCGCCACGGGCACGTCCGCGTCGACGGGAAGCGGGTCACCATCCCGAGCGCAAGGGTCCGACCCGGGCAGGTGGTCGCCCTCGGGCCGAAGGCGACGCAGATGATCGTCGTCCGCCACAACCTCGACACGCTGGACCGCTCCGTTCCCCCGTGGCTCGAGGCGTCGCCGGACCGTATGGAGGTCCGCGTCCTCACCACCCCGCTCCGCGATCACATCGACGCGCCCGTGCGCGAGTCGCTGATCGTGGAGCTCTACTCGAAGTAGCCCCGGGCGACCGGGGCGAGGAGGCTCTCGTGCTCATCATCCAGCGACCCAGCGTGGCGGCCCTCGAGGACGAGGAGGCGAACCGGCAGCGCTTCACGATCGGGCCCCTCGAGCCGGGCTTCGGTCACACGATCGGCAACTCGCTCCGGCGCACGCTCATCTCCGCGATCCCCGGGGCAGCCGTGACACAGGTGCGTTTCGACGACGCACTGCACGAGTTCACGACGATTCCCGGGGTGAAGGAGGACGTCACCGACATCATCCTCAACCTGAAGGACATCGTGCTCCGGATGGAGGTGGACGAGCCGGTGACGCTCCGCCTCGACGTGTGGGGCCCAGCGGTGGTCACGGCGGGGGATCTCCGGCTCACGGCGGACGTCGAGGTGCTCAACCCCGAGCTCGTGCTGGCGACACTGAACGAGCGGGGTCACCTCGCAGCGGACGTCACGGTGGAGCGCGGCCGTGGCTACGCCACGGCCGAGCGCAACAAGCGGTCCACGGCCATCGGGGTGATCCCGATCGACTCGATCTTCTCGCCGGTCCGTCGGGCCACCTTCACCGTCGAGCCGACCCGCGTCGAGCAGTCCACGAACTACGACCTCCTGGTGCTCGACATCGTGACCGACGGATCCATCACCCCGCGAGACGCGCTCGCATCGGCAGGGGAGACGCTTTCTTCGCTGTTCGGGCTCGTCGGCCAGATGAGCGAGCGGCCGCAGGGGCTCGAGCTCGGCGAGACCGGCTACGACCGGTCAGGGTCACCCGACCTCGACCTCCCGATCGAGGACCTGGAGCTCTCCGAGCGTCCCCGGAACTGCCTCAAGCGGGCCCAGATCAACACGATCGGGGAGTTGGTGTTGCGGAGCGCAGACGACCTGCTCGCAATCACGAACTTCGGCCAGCGATCACTCGAGGAGGTCATCGAGCGCCTGGACGAGCGGGGGCTGGCCCTCAAGGGATCGGTGGAGGCCTGATGGGCGTGCCGGGAAGGCCGAAGAAGGGCGCGCGCTTCGGGGGGGATGCTGCGCACCAGAAGGCGATGCTCGGAAACCTCATCGCGTCGCTGGTGGCCGCAGAGGGCATCGTGACCACGGAGGCGAAGGCGAAGGCGCTTCGCCCCGTGGCGGAGCGGGTCATCACCAAGGCGAAGAAGGGCGGTGTCCACAACCACCGCCAAGTCGTGGCCCTCATCCGGGACAAGGACATGGCGCACAAGCTCTTCGACGAGATCGGGCCCCGGTACGCCGACCGCCCGGGTGGTTACACGCGGATCCTCAAGCTCGGGCCGCGCCAGGGAGACAACGCTCCCATGGCACGCATCGAACTCGTCTGAGCGAGGCACAGCCCGCGCTCGGCGACCGCCTCTTCGACCCGGAGACCCCGCCTGCTGCGCAGCCGGTGGCCGGCGGGAGACCGGGGGGTGACATCGGCCGGGAAGGGTACGACCGCGGTGTGGCTGCCCCCGAGGGGGCGGACCACGAGCTGGTGCGGATCCGTCTCGTGGTGGCCTACCTCGGGACGGGCCTGCGGGGTTTCGCCGCCCAGCCTGGCCTCGACACGGTTGCCGGTCGGCTCGAAGCCGCGATCGGCCGCTACGCGCGACGCTCCGTGCGCGTCGTCGGGGCCGGGAGAACCGACGCTGGCGTGCATGCCTTCGGGCAGGTTGTCCACGTCGACGTGCCGGAGGCCGCCGCGGACCCGGAGGCGCTCGCGCGGTCGTGCAACCGCCAGCTCGCGCCGGCGATCGTGATCCGCGAGGCGACGGCGGTCGGAGCGAGCTTCGACGCCCGTCGCTCTGCGGTGGCTCGTCGCTACCGCTACCTCCTCGCGACCGGGCAGCACCCGAACCCGCTGCTCGCGGCCTACTCGTGGTGGGTGGGACCACTCGAGCTCGCAGCCATGCGCCTCGCGCTCGACGCGATCGTCGGCGAACACGACTTCTCGTCCTTCTGCCGCCGGCCGCCGGGTGGGGATGGACCGCTCGTCCGGCGCGTCCTCCAGGCTCGCGTCGCCCCCGTGGCGGCTGCGCCACCGGTGGACGATCTCGACGGCCTCGTCGCCTTCGAGATCGAGGCGAACGCGTTCTGCCACCAGATGGTCCGGGCGCTCACCGCGCTCCTGGTCCACGTCGGGAAGGGTCGGGTACCGGCGAGCGCGATGGGCAGCGTGCTCGACGCACGATCCCGTGCGGGGCTTCCCACCCTCGCACCGCCAGCGGGGCTCTGCCTCCTCGCCGTGCGGTACCGGTGAGCTGCGCACCGCGGCGCGGGCCCCTCCGCGCCGGGTCCGGGATCCCAGATCGGCCCCGCGCTCGCGTCGCCACCGGGCGGGCCGCCGCCCTCGCGTCGCCGAGGGAGACTGGCGCGGCCCTGACCGTCCTCGGCCCACTACACTGCTCACGGCCGTCTGTGACCTCGCGAGAGGGGTGCGCGCGGCCAGAGCCCGGAGCGAGCTGGTGGGCGTCGACCGGGTCGTCGAGAGCCGAGTGGAAGATCCAGACCGAAGGGCACGTCGGGCCGACGAGCCGGAACGAAGAGCAAGACCGACGAGCGAGACGAAAGAGAGCGGTGCGCACCTACTCCCCCACTCCAGCGGACGTGCAGCGGAACTGGCGAGTGATCGACGCCGAGGGCCTCGTGCTCGGACGGCTCGCGACGGAGGCCGCCGTGCTGCTTCGGGGTAAGCACAAGCCGCAGTTCGCCCCCCACCTCGACCTCGGTGATCACGTCGTCGTGGTGAACGCCGCAAAGGTGGTGCTCACCTCGGCAAAGGCCGAGGACAAGCGCTGGTACCGCCACTCGGGCTACCCCGGGGGTATCCGCTCCACGTCCTACGCCGAGCTCCTCGCGACGCACCCTGAGGTGCTGGTTCGCCGCGCGGTGCGGGGCATGCTCCCTCGCGGCCCGCTCGGACGGGCCCAGCTCAAGAAGCTGAAGGTCTACTCGGGTCCCTCGCATCCCCACGCTGCACAGTCCCCCGTCCCCCATCCGCTCGAGCGCGCCCGCCGGGCGTCGTCCTGAAAGCCGGATCCCCCGTGTCGAAAGCCCCCGTCCTCGTCCAGGCAACCGGTCGTCGAAAGGCGGCGGTCGCTCGCGTCCGCATCCGGCCCGGGACGGGCACCATCACGGTCAACCGCCGTCCGCTGGAGGACTACTTCCCCGCGGCCACGCACAGGGCACTGATCGCGGAGCCGCTGCGCGCCGCGGAGGCGGCCGAGACCTACGACATCGATGCCACGCTGGACGGTGGCGGGATCTCCGGTCAGGCCGGTGCACTGCGGCTCGGGATCGCCCGTGGGCTCGTCGGGGTGGACCCCGAGCGGCGGGTACGGCTCAAGCGGGCGGGGCTCCTCACACGCGATCCGCGGGAGAAGGAGTCCAAGAAGTACGGCCTGAAGAAGGCTCGTAAAGCCTCCCAGTACTCCAAGCGGTAGGTTGTCGCCCCGCTTCGGGACCGACGGGATCCGTGGGGTCGCCAATCGCGATCTCACACCGGCGCTCGTGCTCGCCCTCGGGGAGGCTGCCGCCCAGGTGCTCGGGAGGGGGCCGTTCCTCATCGGGCGCGACACCCGTCGCTCGGGGAGCGCGCTCGCGTCGGCCCTCGCAGCGGGGCTCGCCGCTGAGGGAGCCGAGGTCTGGGAGCTCGGGGTGGCCCCCACGCCCGCCGTGGCCTACCTGTGTGCACGTCACGCTCTCCCGGGGGCGGTGATCTCGGCGTCACACAACCCTGCGCAGGACAACGGCGTCAAGCTGATCGGCGCCGGCGGCGCGAAGGTCGAGCCCGACGCAGAGCGGGCGATCGAGGCGGCGCTGGACGCCAACCTTCGCCGCGGGCTGGCTCCATCGCCGGCCCCGGCGGTGCCCCCACCCGCCTGCGAGACCGAGCCGGGCGCTCGTGGCGCCGACGGCGATGCGCCCCGTTGGTCGACGCGACACCCGTCGCGGACACCGCCCGAGCTCGGGGAGGTCCGCTCGCGCCACGAGCTGCTCGGCGACTACGAGGAGCACCTCGTCGGAGCGCTCGAGGGACGGCGCCTGGATGGCATGTCCGTCGTCGTCGACCCGGCGAACGGTGCCGGTTTCGCGCTCGCACCGCGGGTGTTGGCCCGCCTCGGCGCCTCGGTTCGGGTGGTTGCCGGAGAGCCGGATGGGGCGAACATCAACCTGCGCTGTGGCTCCACCGATACGGCGCTGCTCGCCCGGACAGTGCGCGAGGAGCGGGCCGATGTCGGCCTGGCGCTCGACGGGGATGCGGATCGCCTCGTGGCGGTCGACCACGAGGGACGGGTCGTGGACGGGGACCGGCTGCTCGTGCTCTTCGCGCTCGACCTCGCGGCGCGCGGCCTGCTCGGCGTGCCGGTCGTCGCCACGACCGTGATGGCGAACCTGGGGGTCTCCCGCGCGCTCGACGCAGCCGGCATTGCCGTCGTCGAGACCCCGGTCGGCGATCGACACCTCGGAGAGGCGATGGCCGCGAAGGACCTGCTCCTCGGAGGCGAGCAGTCCGGGCACCTCATCTTCCGCTCCCTCGCGACGACGGGTGACGGGCTGCTCACCGGCATCCTGCTCCTCGACCTCCTCGAGCGTCGGGGATCCTCGCTCGCGAGCCTCGCCCGCACGTGCATGGTCCCACTCCCCCAGCGCCTGCGGAGCGTGCCCGTCGCGCATCCCGACGTCGCCGCTCGTGACCCTGGCCTGCTCGAGGAGGTCGCGCGTGCGGAGGCCGAGCTCGCCGGGCGCGGGCGGGTGCTCGTGCGTCCGAGCGGCACCGAGCCGGTCGTACGGATCATGGTCGAGGCAGAGGCCGAGGCGGATGCCGACCAGGTGCTCGAGCGCCTCGTCCGGCGCGTCGAGGGAGGCGTCGGGCGGGTGTGAGCGGCATGGGGCTGGTCGGGATCGGGGTGGACCTCGTCGACGTGGCCCGGCTGCGCCGGGCCCTCGAGGCGCGAGCGCACCTGGCCGAGCGGCTCTTCACGCCGGGCGAGCGTGACGACGCCGGTCGATTCCTCGATCCGTGGCCCCACCTCGCCGCGCGTTTCGCGGCGAAGGAGGCCGGGATGAAGGCGCTCGGCGTCGGGCTCGGGGCGTTCGGGTTCCGGGAGCTCGAGGTGGTGCGGGCGCCCAGTGGGGCACCCCAGGTGGTCGTCTCGGGTCGGGCGGCCCGACTTGCAGCGGCACAGGGCGTCACGGCCTGGCGCTGCTCGCTCACCCACACCGACCGCTTCGCCGAGGCCGTGGTCGCCGGGCTCGGTGGACTGCCGTGAAGCCGGTCCTGAGCGTCGCAGAGGCTCGCGCCGCCGACGCTGCGGCGCTGGTGGGGCGCGATCCCGGCCTGCTCGTCGCGAGGGCGGGTGCCGCGCTGGCTCGGGCAGTGTGCCGCGAGATCGGGGGGACCTACGGGCGCCGGGTGGTCGTGGTTGCCGGCCGGGGGCACAACGGTGACGACGGGCGGGTTGCGGCGCAACGCCTCGCGCGCGCCGGGGTGCGCGTCGAGGTGGTCGAGGCCCCGCAGGCAGGCGCGCGGCTCGTGCTCTCCGACGCCGATGCGGTCGTCGACGCCGCCTACGGCACCGGCTTCCACGGCGAGTACGTCGCCCCGCGTGTGCCCGAGCGGGCGGTCGTCGTCTCCTGCGACGTGCCCTCGGGGGTGGAGGCAGACACGGGTGCTGCGGGGCCGGCGTCCTGCACCGCCGACGTGACCGTCACGTTCGCTGCGCTCAAGCCCGGCCTGCTCCAGGGGGAGGGCCGACGGCGCGCAGGTCGGGTGGAGGTCGCCGACATCGGCGTCGACACCGGGTTGGCCCGCGCCTTCCTGGTCGAGGATGCCGACCTCTCCCTCGTCCCGCCGCGCGCCACCACCGCGCACAAGTGGTCCGCCGCGGTGGCGCTCGTTGCCGGCTCGCCGGGCATGGTCGGCGCCGCCGAGCTCGCTGCTGCGGGCGCAGCCCGAGCCGGTGCCGGGATGGTTCGCCTTGCCGTTCCCGGCCTCGCCGCCGAGTGGCTGCCCGCCTCCACTGCGGTCGCGATCTCGCTCCCAGGGGAGGGATGGGCGGCGGCAGCCCTGGCTGCGGCCGATCGCTGCACCGTTCTGGCGATCGGCCCTGGGCTCGGACGGGACGCCGCGGCGCAGTCCGAGGTTCGCATGGTGCTCGACCGGGCGCCCCAGGTCGCGGTCGTGGACGCGGACGGGCTGGTTGCCCTCGGTACGGGCTCGCAGCTCCGGGCCCTCGTCACCGGCCGTGCGGCGCCGACCATCCTCACCCCCCACGACGGCGAGTTCGCCCGCCTCGCCGGTGCTCCTCCGGGAGCGGACCGGCTTCGAGCGGCACGCGCGCTCGCGCGCGAGAGTGGCGCGATCGTCCTGCTGAAGGGTCCGACCACCGTGGTCGCAGCTCCGGACGGCGAGGCCCGCCTCGTGCTCGCCGGCGGCCCGGAGCTCGCGACCGCGGGGAGCGGGGACGTGCTGACCGGGATCATCGCCGCGCTCCTCGCCAGCGGTGCCGGGCCGCTCGACGCCGCCGCGCTCGGTGCCCACCTCCACGGGCGGGCGGGTGCATCGGGGCTCGGCGAGGGGCTGGTGGCCTCCGACCTACCCGTGCTCGTGGCTCGGCTCCGTCACGCACGCGATGCCGGCGGTCCGGAGCCCCAGGACGGCCGAGCCCTGGCATCGACGTCGACCGGGCGGACGTCGACCGGGCGGACGTCGACCGGGCGGACGGGGAGCGGGGGGGTCGACGACCATGGGGCCTGAGGCCCGCCTGCGCCCGGCATGGGCGGAGATCGACCTCGCGGCGCTCGAGGCCAACGCCGCGTTGGTCCGTGCGCTGGTCGCCCCGGCGGCGCTGTGCGCCGTGGTGAAGGCGGACGGCTACGGGCACGGCGCGGTCGCGGCCGCGCGGGCGGCCCTCGCCGGGGGCGCAACCTGGCTGGCGGTTGCCCTTGTCGAGGAGGGTCTCGCGCTCCGCCGGGCAGGGGTCGACGCGCCCGTGATGGTGCTGTCCGAGGCGCCGCAGGGCGCCCTCGCGCCGGCGCTGGATGCCGGCCTCACCCTCACCGTGTACAGCGACGCGGCCCTGGATGCGGTCGAGCGCGTGGCCGCCGCTTGCCGCCGAGCCGCTGCGGTGCAGGTGAAGCTGGACACGGGGCTCCATCGCGTGGGTGCTAGCCCTGCCGTGGCCGACCGCCTCGTTCGCCGGCTCGCCGCCGGGGAGACGCCGCGCCTCGCGGGAGTCTGGACGCACCTCGCGTTCGGAGCGACCCCGAACCACCCGTTCAACGCGGAGCAGGTCGGGCGGCTCTGCGCCTTCGTCGACCAGCTGCGTGCCGACGGCATCGACCCCGGGCTCGTCCACGCCGCGAACAGCGGAGCTGCGCTCCTTCCCTTCGCCCGCCTGGATCTCGTGCGCGCCGGGCTCGCGCTCTACGGGTACTCCCCGGTCGGCGCCGAGGATGCCGGCCCGTACTCGGGGCTGCGGCCCGTGCTCTCGCTGAAGGCGTACGCGAGCGCCGCCATGCGCCGAGAGGCCGGCGAGGCCTGTTCCTACGGGCTGCTCCGGCCGCTCCCCACTGCGGCGACCGTGCTGACGGTGCCGCTCGGCTACGCGGACGGGGTCCCGTGGCGGCTGTTCCCGGCGGCCGTGCCCGTGCTCGTGGGCGGCGAGCGACGGCCCCTTGCTGGCGCGGTCACCATGGACCAGCTGCTGGTCGACGCAGGCGACCTCCCGACGAGTGTGGGCAGCGAGGTCGTGCTCCTCGGGCACCAGGGAGGGGGGGCGATCTGGGCGGACGAGTGGGCGGAGATGCTCGGCACGATCCCCTACGAGGTGCTCTGCGCCATCGGTGGGCGGGTTCCGCGTGTCGAGGTGGGCCTCGAGGACCCTGAGCCGGCGCCGGCGCCGCCGGAGGTCGCGGCACCGTCGCTCGGGAGCCGCGGCGCCCCCGGCGCGCGCTCGGCGCGACCGCATGCCGGGTCGCGGGGCGCGTCGTGAGCGAGCGGACGTCCTCGCTCGGGCCGACCGCGCGCCGCGTGCGACCGGGCGCGGAGGCCGCGCGTCGTGGGGCCGGTGCGCTCGCGAGGGCGTCGATCCCCGCCGCGGCCGGCGTCGGAGGGGTGGTCCTGGCGTTGCGCACGTCGGTCCGCCGGGCGAGGCTGGATCCGGGGGAGCCCCCGCCACCGGTCCCACCCGGCACCGAGCATCGTTTCGTGGGCGGAGCGACCGGGTCGAGACTCCACCTCCTCGAGCTGGGTGCGGGCCGCCCGGTGCTCTTCCTGCACGGGGTGACCCTCGCGGCGACGATCTGGTCCGGCCAGCTCGCGGCGCTCGCCGGCGACTTCCGGGTGCTCGCGCTCGACCTGACCGGCCACGGGCGGTCCGAGGCGGGGCCGGGAACGCTGCGACTCGACGGCGTTGCCGCCGACGTCGTGGCGGTCCTCGAGACCCTCGGGCTCGAGGACGTGGTGCTGGTCGGCCACTCCATGGGGGGCATGGCCGCACTCTCCGCCCTGCTCGACTCCGGAGCAGCCCGGGAGCGGGTGGGCGCGCTCGCGCTGCTCGCGACGTCCGGTGGCCCGATGCTCCCCGGCCCGCTCTGGCCCGCCGTCGCCCGCGGGGTGGGGGTGCTCGCCGCCGCCAGTACGAGGGATCGAGGACGGCCAGCTGGTCCGATCGGGGACGGCGAGTGGTTTCGTGCCCGACTCCCGTTCGGGCGGCGGCCGAGCAGCGCGCAGGTCGAGGAGGCGGCGCTCCTCGCACGGGCGACCCCGCCGGCCACCCTCGAGGGGCTCGTCTCGGACATCCTCGCGTTCGACCGCCACGCACGCCTCTCCGAGCTCCAGTTGCCGGCCGCCGTGCTGGTCGGGACCCACGACCGCCTGACGCCACCACGTCACGCCCGAGCGCTGGCCGCAGGGCTTGTCGACGCCCGCCTCGAGGAGCTCCCCGGTGCGGGGCATCTCCTCATGTGGGAGCGTCCCGCTGCCGTCGAGGCGATGCTGCGCCGGCTCGCAGCCCGCGCGTGAGCCCGGTCGAACGGCTTCCGGGTGGCGTCGAGGAGGTGGCCGGCGTCGCCGTCGCCCACTGGAGCGATCCGGTGGGCCAGACGGGCTGCACCGTGGTGGTGCTCCCCCCGGGGACCATCGGGTCGGGAGAGGTGCGGGGTGGCGCGCCGGCGACCCGGGAGTTCGCGCTGCTCGCCCCCGAGCGCCGGGTCGAGCAGCTCGACGCCGTCGTGCTCTCGGGCGGGAGCGCGTTCGGCCTTGCCGCCTGCGACGGCGTGGTGGCTGCGCTCGAGGATGCCGGCCGGGGCTTTGCGACCCCGGCGGCGCGCGTCCCGATCGTCGTCGGGTGCTCACTCTACGACCTCGGCGTGGGGGATCCGAGGGCCCGGCCGGGCGCCCGTGAGGGCCGCGCCGCCGCCAGCCGCTGCCTCGGATCAATGCCAGCCGAGAGGGCGAGCGAGCGGGAGTGCCCGACCGATGCCACCTCGCCGGCCGCGAGGGGCGCGGGGTCTGGCGGCTCACCGAGCGTCGAGCGCCGCAGCCGGTTCGGGACGGCAGTTCCCCTCGGGTCGCTCCTCGGGGGTCGGGACACGACGGGTCGCGCTCGGAGCGGTCCCCTCGGAGGCGGCACGGGAGCGACGGTGCGCAAGTGGCCCGGGGCACAGCCCCGACGTGGCGGGCTCGGGAGCGCCGCACTCCGGAGCGGCGAGCTCGTGGTCGCGGCGCTCGTCGCCGTGAACGCGCTCGGCGATCGCTACGACCCGTTCCATCCCCCGCTCGACCTGACCGCCCCCGGTGGCGCTGCCGGGAGCTCCCGGAGCGCGACGACCATCGGGGTCGTCGTGACGAACGCCGCGCTCGGCAAGCTCGGCCTGGCACTGGTCGCCCAGTCCGGTCACGACGGGCTCGCCCGCGCGCTCGACCCCGTGCACACCCTCGCCGACGGCGATGCGCTCGTCGCGCTCGCGACGGGCGGGGCGGGGGCGCTCGACGCCGGGCAGGCGGCGGGTGGCGACGACTCGCGTACTCGCCCTCGGGGTGTCGAAGCCGACCAGGCGATGCGGGATCGACGTCGAGTCCTGCTCGAGCAGGTTCGCTGGCTGGCTGCCCGGGCTGTCGCGGCCGCCGTGGCAGAGGCGCTCGGCCCACCGCCGGCCCCTCCGGTGGTGAGCGGGGAGACGGCAGTAGGCTCGTGACGTGGTGTCGCTCGAGGAGCTGGCCGCCGAGGCGCGCCGCTGCGACGCCTGCCGCCTGGCGAGGGGCCGGACGAACGTCGTGTTCGGTTCGGGAGACCCGGCTGCGCCCGTGATGCTGGTCGGCGAGGGGCCCGGTCGGGACGAGGACCTACGCGGCGAGCCGTTCGTGGGCCGATCCGGTGCCCTCCTCGATCGCCTGATCGCCGAGGAGCTCGGCCGGGATCGATCGGCCTGCTACGTGGCGAACGTCGTCAAGTGCCGGCCGCCCGGCAACCGCGACCCCCTGCCGGACGAGGTCGAGGCGTGCAGGCACTTCCTCGAGCGCCAGGTCGAGCTGGTCGATGCCAGAGTCGTCGTCACCCTCGGGAACTTCGCCAGCCGGACCCTCCTCGGCCGTTCCGAGGGCGTGACCCGACTGCGGGGCCGCGCCTACCCGTGGCGGGGCCGTTGGTTGGTCCCGACCTTCCACCCAGCGGCTGCACTCCGCTCCGGCGGGGAGGTCACGGCAGGCATGCGAGCGGACTTCGTGCGCGCCCGGCGCTGCTTGGAGCCGGGATGATCACCGGAGGCAGCCTGACGACGGTCTCCACCGAGAGCGTCGAGGAGACGAGGGCACTCGGGCGACGCCTGGCGGGCCTGCTCCGCCCGGGCGACATCCTGCTCTGCTCCGGGGAGCTCGGAGCGGGCAAGACCGTGCTCGCGCAGGGCCTCGGCGAGGGTCTCGGCGTCGAGGACGCGGTCATGAGCCCGACCTTCGTGCTCGTGCGGACCCACGAGGGTCGCCTGCGGTTCTACCACGCGGACCTCTGGCGGTTGGAGGACGCGGGTGAGATCCTCGACCTGAGCCTCGCGGAGCTGGTCGAGGACGCGGCCGGGGCGGTGGCCTTTGTGGAGTGGGGTGAACGAGCGGTGCCGGTAGTCGGTCCGGACTTCCTCTTCATCGAGGTTCTCGTGGCGCTCCCGGGTGAGCGCCGGCTCTGGACGTTCCAGCCCTCCGGCCCGTCCTGGGCGGAGCGTGTCGAGGCGCTCGCCGGGGTGCTCGCAGCGGAGGGCGAGTGAGCGCTTCTCCGGTGACGGCGCCGGACGCCGCGCACCTGCTCGTGATCGAGTCCGCGACGGCGGCGGTCGCCGTCGCGCTCGCCGGCGTCGACGGTCGCTGCCGTGCCAGCGCGTCCTTCGACGCGGGGCCGGCGCACGCCGAGCGGCTCGCCCCCGCAGTCGAGTGGCTCGGGGAGCAGCTGGGGCTGGCGCTCGGTCCGGGCCATGCCGACATCGCTGCGGTCGTCGTGGATGTCGGTCCGGGGCTGTTCACCGGGCTGCGGGTCGGGGTCGCCGCCGCGAAGGGCTTTGCCCTCGCCTGGGGGTTGCCCGCGATCGGCGTCGGGAGTCTCGACGCGCTCGCCTGGCCGCTCCGCCACTGCCCCACGCCGGTCGTGCCGGTGCTCGACGCCCGCCGCGCCCAGGTCTACTGGCAGCTACCCGGCTCGCCGGCGCAGGTGGGCGAGCCGACCGAGCTGGCCGGCGTACTCGCCGAGCTCCCCGAGCCGGCGGTGGTCGTCGGTGACGGGGCCGAGCGTTACGCAGAGCTCTTCGCGCGAAGC
>JAJYWE010000033.1:15453-30770 GCA_021791675.1 Actinomycetes bacterium
GGCCCCGTCGTGCACCTCGAGCCGATGCGCCGCCGCCACCTCAGAGCCGTGATGCGGATCGAGTCCCAGGTGTACCCGCGGCCCTGGTCGCTCTCGCTGTTCCTCTCCGAGCTCGCGCTCCGCTCGACTCGCTCCTACACCGTGGCGAGGGTGGATGGACGGGTGGCGGGCTACTCGGGGCTGATGCTCTCGCTCGATGAGGCCCACGTCACGACCATTGCCGTCGACCCGGCGATGCAGCGGCGCCAGGTGGCGACGCGCCTCCTCCTCGACATGGCGAGAGTCGCGCGCCGGCGCGGAGCCACCGACCTCACGCTCGAGGTGCGGGTCGGCAACTATGGTGCGCAGGCGCTGTACCGGCGGTTCGGCTTCGCCCCCGAGGGGATCCGTCCGCAGTACTACCCCGAGACGAACGAGGACGCCATCGTGATGTGGGCCCACGACATCGACACGGAGGCCTATGCGGCCCGCCTCGCGGCGATCGAGGCATCGGTGACCGGCGCGACGATCGTGCCGGAGGGGCGCTGGTGACCGGGGCGCCGACTGCCGTCCTCGGGGTCGAGACCTCCTGCGACGAGACCGCGGCGGCCG
Source organism: Actinomycetes bacterium (assembly GCA_021791675.1). Lineage (GTDB taxonomy): Bacteria > Actinomycetota > Acidimicrobiia > Acidimicrobiales > JAKAOS01 > JAJYWE01. The sequence continues at coordinate 16,045 of JAJYWE010000033.1, forward strand.
TCGTCGAAGAAGGGCTTCGCGTGCGCTCGTCCGTCGTGTCGAGCCAGGTCGAGCTGCACGCTCGCTTCGGTGGGGTCGTACCCGAAGTGGCCGGCCGGGCGCACGTCGAGGCGTTGGTACCCGTTGTGGCGGCGGCGCTCGAGGCCGCCGGGGCGACCGGGTCGGACCTCGCCGCTGTCGCCGTCACCGTCGGGCCCGGGCTCATCGGCTCGCTCCTCGTGGGCGTCTCGGCGGCCAAGGCGCTCGCGCTCGGCTGGGGGGTCCCGCTCGTCGGTGTGAACCACCTCGAGGGACACCTCTACGCGGCGAGCCTCGACGAGGGGGAGCTGCGCTTCCCGCTCGTGACCCTGCTCGTGTCCGGCGGCCACACCATGCTCGTCCTGGTCGAGGCGGAAGGCCGCTACCGGCTCCTCGCGGAGACCGCCGACGATGCGGCCGGCGAGGCCTTCGACAAGGTCGCCCGCGCGCTCGGGCTCGGCTACCCCGGCGGCCCTGCCGTCGAACGCGCCGCGGCGGGTGGCAACCCGGAGGCGGTGCGTTTCCCGCGCCCGCTCCTCGACCATGGCCTCGCCATGTCGTTCTCGGGTCTGAAGACGGCGGTGGTCCGCTATCTCGGGACGCATCCCGACGCCGAGCCCGCCGACGTAGCCGCCGCGTTCCAGGCCGCAGTCGTCGAGGTGCTGGTGACCAAGGCCCGGCGGGCGGCCGAGCAGACCGGTGTCGACACGCTCTGCCTCGCGGGCGGCGTCGCGGCGAACGGACCGCTCCGGGCCGCGGCGCAGGAGATGGGTCGCGCGGCCGGGCTGCGGGTGTTGCTCCCGAGCCGGGCGATGTGCACGGACAACGCCGCGATGATCGCTGCGGCGGGTTGGTGGCGCTTGCGCATCGACGGACCGAGCGGACTCTCTACCCCGGCACGGGCGAACCTGCCCCTGGCGGCCGCAGGCCGCGTCTGAGCCTCGCCGCCCCCGCTCGAGCCACGCCGGGGACACGCCGAGCGGCGGTTGCCAGCCCGGCGCGGTCCCGCTATCGTTAGCACTCGTTGCATCTGAGTGCTAACGCGTGCCACGGCGGCCGCGGTGGAAACGGAGGCGTTCTGATGAACCTGAAGCCCCTTGACGATCGGATCGTCGTTCGACCCCTCGAGGCGGAGGAGACCACCGCTTCGGGGCTGGTGATCCCCGACACGGCCAAGGAGAAGCCGCAGCAGGGAGAGGTCCTGGCGGTGGGCCCGGGGCGGCGGGCCGAGAACACCGGCGAGCTCATCCCCCTCGACGTCGCGGTCGGGGAGACGGTGGTGTACTCCAAGTACGGCGGGACCGAGATCACGGTCGAGGGTGAGGACCTGCTCATCCTGACGAGCCGTGACGTGCTCGCGAAGGTGGTGAAGTAATGGCGAAGATGCTGCGCTTCGACGAGCAGGCGCGTCGCTCCCTCGAAGCGGGCGTCAACCGCCTCGCCGACGCGGTGAAGGTGACCCTCGGCCCCCGTGGGCGCAACGTCGTGCTCGAGAAGAAGTTCGGCGCACCGACGATCACGAACGACGGGGTCTCGATCGCTCGTGAGGTCGAGCTGGAGGACCCCTTCGAGAACATGGGCGCCCAGCTGGTGAAGGAGGTGGCCACCAAGACCAACGACGTCGCCGGCGACGGCACCACGACGGCCACCGTGCTCGCGCAGGCGCTCATCCGCGAGGGCCTGCGCAACGTCGCAGCCGGGGCCAACCCGATGTCGCTGAAGCGCGGCATCGACAAGGCCGTCGCGGCGGCCGTGGAGGCGATCCACGCGCAGGCGAAGGAGGTCGACGGCCGGGCGGAGATCGCCCAGGTCGCAGCCATCTCGGCTGGGGATGCCTCCATCGGTGAGGTGCTCGCCGACGCCATCGACAAGGTGGGCAAGGACGGCACGGTCACCGTGGAGGAGTCCAACACCTTCGGGCTCGAGCTGGACTTCACCGAGGGCATGCAGTTCGACAAGGGCTTCCTCTCCCCCTACTTCGTCACGGACCCCGAGCGCCAGGAGGCGATCCTCGACGAGCCGTACCTGCTCTTCACCGGGGGCAAGATCAGCGCAGTCCACGACCTGATCCCGGTGCTCGAGAAGGTCATGCAGACGGGCAAGCCCCTCCTCATCGTGGCGGAGGACGTCGAGGGCGAGGCGCTCGCGACGCTCGTCGTCAACAAGATCCGCGGGACCTTCAACTCGGTCGCCGTCAAGGCGCCGGGCTTCGGGGATCGCCGCAAGGCGATGCTCCAGGACATGGCGACGCTCACCGGCGCCCAGGTCATCTCCGAGGAGGTCGGGCTCAAGCTGGAGAACGCGACCCTCGACCTGCTCGGTAAGGCTCGCAAGGTCATCGTGACGAAAGACGACACCACCATCGTCGACGGTGCCGGTGCCCCCGAGGACGTGAAGGGGCGCATCGGCCAGATCAAGCGCGAGATCGAGGAGACCGACTCCGACTGGGACCGCGAGAAGCTCCAGGAGCGCCTCGCCAAGCTGGCCGGTGGTGTCGCGGTGGTGAAGGTCGGCGCCGCGACCGAGGTGGAGCTCAAGGAGAAGAAGCACCGCATCGAGGACGCGCTCTCCGCCACCCGTGCTGCGGTCGAGGAGGGTGTCGTCGCCGGTGGCGGGACGGCACTGCTGCGCTGCCGGGAGGCGATCGGCAAGGTCGCGGCGTCGCTCGACGGTGACGAGGCGACCGGTGCGGCCATGGTCGCGAAGGCCGTCGAGGAGCCGCTCCGCTGGATCGCGATCAACGCCGGGCTCGAGGGCTCGATGCTGGTCCGGGACGTCGAGGCGGCCGAGGGCACCACGGGGCTCGATGCCACGACGGGTCAGCTGGTCGACCTGGCGAAGGCCGGTGTCATCGACCCGGCGAAGGTGACCCGCTCGGCGTTGCAGAACGCCGCGAGCGTCGCCGGCCTGCTGTTGACGACCGAGGCGCTCGTCGCCGACAAGCCCGAGAAGAAGCCGGAGCCCGCGATGGGCGGCGGCGGCATGGGCGGCATGGGCGGCATGGGCGGCATGATGTGACACCGCACCACCCGGTGCGGGTGGTGCGTGCAGTGTTCTCGACGAGGGGCCGGCTCGAGCCGGCCCCTCGTCGCGTGCTCGTAGGCTGTCCCCGTGGTTCCGAGACCTCCCGCCGATCCCGCCAAGCTGCTGGCGGCGTGGATGGAGTGGGAGCGGGGCGAAGCCACGCCCGGTCGGGTCATGGCCAACCTGAAGACCGGTGGGCTCCGCGCGCTCCTCGAGCAGCTCGCGGGAGCGACGAAGGCCGCCGAGGCCGATCCCCGGGACCCGCCGAGCCCGGCGGGGACCGCAGCGCCGGCGGGCATCTCCCTACCGGGTGGGGGGAGCGGGACCGGGCCGCTCCCGCGTTGAGCACGGTCGAGCGCCTCGAGCGGCTGGCCCCCGCCTCCTCTGCGCCACCGGTCGGTTGGCCGCCCCGCGGGGCTGGCCCACAGCGGATCCCGAGACCTCCTGGCGCGTCGCCCGGCCCTGCCTGGGGCTGGAGGGGTCCGACGGCGGTGTCGTTGGCCGAGGCGAGCGAGCGGGTGCGCCGGATCGCCGGCGATGCCAGGGTCTGGCCGTCACTCCTCGGCAGCGAGTTGCCCCTGCGCCCTCCTCGGCCCAGTCGGGTCGCTTCGCCCCGGCGTGCCCCGTCGCCTCGGCGCTCGCTTCCGTCTGGCCCGACCCTCGAGCGCTCCGCCGTGCTCGTCGGGCTCTTCGCCGCTCCAGGAGAGTGCAGCGAGGTTCGCGTGCTGCTCACCCGCCGAGCGGCGTCGCTCTCCACCCACGCCGGCGAGGTGGCCTTTCCCGGGGGGCGGGCCGACGCCGCAGAGCCGCCCCTGGACGCCGCCCTCCGCGAGGCGCGCGAGGAGGTGGGGCTCGAGCGAGCGGCGGTGCAGCGCGTCCTGGGCTCCCTCGCCCCGGTGACGACGGCTCGCGCCACGGCGCTCGTCGTCCCGGTGGTCGCCGTCCTCTCGGGCTTGCCCGTGCTCCGTCCCAACCCGAGCGAGGTGGCGCGGGCCTTCGACGTCTCGCTGGCCTCGCTCGCAGGCCCCGGGGTGTTCCGTGAGGAGCGCTGGCCGATGCCCGGCGGGGGCGACCGCAGCATCGACTTCTTCGAGGTTGCCGGCGAGACGATCTGGGGCGCCACGGCACGGATCCTGCGGGCGCTGCTCGTCGCGGTGCTCGGGCCCCCTGAGGTCGGCCCCGAGGGCGACCGGCGCACCGGTGTGCGCCGGGACGCCGGCTCGGCAGGCACCCCACCGGGGCGTGCCAGCGCCGGGGCTACGCCGGATGCCGCGGAGCAACGTGACGCCGAGGCGCGAGGTGGGTGCAGTGGCTGAGATCGAGATCGGGGCCGGCAAGCTCGCCTCCCGGGGTTACGGCCTCGACGAGGTGGCGATCGTACCGAGCCGACGGACCCGCGACCCCGAGGAGGTCGACCTCTCCTGGGAGCTCGACGCCTACCGGTTCGACCTGCCGATCGTCGCCGCCCCGCTCGACGCGGTGACCTCGCCGGCGACCGCGGTGTCCCTCGGTCGCCTCGGGGTGCTCGGCGTGCTCGACACCGAGGGGCTCTGGGGCCGCCTCGACGACCCGCTGCCCGCGCTGGCAGAGCTGGCGCTGCTCCCGGCCGAATCCCTGGCCGGCCGCCTGCGCTGGTACTACGAGCAGCCGGTGCGCCCCGGACTCGTCGCCGAGCGTGTGCGCGAGATCAAGGCAGCCGGCGCGGTGGCGGCGGTCGCCGTGACCCCCCAGCGCACCGCAGCCCTGCTGCCGGCGCTCACGTCGGCCGAGGTCGACCTCGTGGTGATCCGCGGCACGGTCGTGTCCGCAGAGCATGTCGCGCGCGGCCGCGAGCCGCTGAACCTGAAGCGCGTGATCCGGGAGCTCGAAGCCCCGGTCCTGGTCGGCGGCTGTGCCTCCTACCAGGCGGCGCTGCACCTCATGCGAACCGGTGCGGTGGGCGTCCTGGTCGGGGTGGGCGCCGGCTCGACGGCGAGGACGGCGGAGGTGCTCGGTGTGGGCGTACCCCAGGCGACGGCGATCGCCGATGTCGCCGCGGCGCGCATGCGCCACCTCGTCGAAACCGGCGTGTACTGCCATGTCCTCGCGGACGGCGGTGTCCGTAGCGCGGGGGAGCTCGCGCGGGCGATCGCGTGCGGAGCGGACGCGGTGGTCGTGGGGAGCCTCCTTGCGGCCTCGAGCGACGCGCCGGGTCGGGGGCGCTGCTACGGGAGCGCCACAGCGCACGCCAGGCTGCCCAAGGCCAGTCCGGTGGTGGTGGAGCCGGGCGTGCGCACCCCTGATTCCACCGGGCTCGACGGAGCTGGGGCCTCCTCGCTCCCGACGATGGCGGAGGTCCTGCTCGGGCCGGCGCACCGGGCGGACGGACGGACGAACCTGGCCGGAGGGCTTCGCGCCGCGATGGCAGCCTGCGGCTACGAGTCGGTGCGCGAGTTCCAGAAGGCCGATCTCGTCGTGGCAGGGGCCCGAGCGGGGAGGTCGGGCGGGTGAGCGGGCAGGGCCGAGCGGACGTCGCCGGCGGTCCTCGTGGCGACACGGTCCTCGTCCTCGACTTCGGCGCGCAGTACGCCCAGCTCATCGCGCGCCGGATCCGCGAGGCCCACGTCCACTCGGAGATCGTCCCCCACGACACGCCGGCGGACGCACTCCTCGCTCGCCGGCCGGCGGGCATCGTGCTCTCGGGCGGTCCGAAGTCGGTCTACGTGCCAGGTGCGCCTGATGTCGATCCGGCGCTCTGGGCGGCAGACGTGCCCCTCCTCGGCATCTGCTACGGCGCGCAGCTCATGGCTCGGGCGCTCGGGGGCGAGGTGGCCCGGACGGGGAGCGGGGAGTACGGACGGACGCCCCTCCACCGCCGGCGTGCGGGCAGGCTCCTCTCCGCCCTGCCGGAGGACGGCTCGGTCTGGATGAGCCACGGGGACGCGATCGTCGCCGTCCCTCCCGGTTTCGAGCTCGTGGCCGGGGCCGAGGGTGGCCCGATCGCCGCGATGGAGGACGAGGGTCGGGCTCGCTACGGCGTGCAGTTCCATCCCGAGGTTGCCCACACCGACGGTGGGCAGGCGCTCCTCGAGCGCTTCGTCCTCGACGTGTGCGGCTGCCGGCCCAGCTGGACGCCGGCCTCGATCGTGGCCGCGCAGACCGAGGCCATCCGGGCCCGGGTCGGCGAGGGGACGGTGCTCTGCGGCCTCTCGGGCGGCGTCGACTCTGCGGTTGCGGCTGCGCTCGTGCAGCGGGCGGTTGGTGGCCAGCTGACCTGTGTCTTCGTCGACACGGGACTGCTGCGTGCCGGGGAGGGTGACCAGGTGGAGGCGGCGTTCCAGGGCCTGGGGGGCCTGCGCGTGGTGCGCGTCGACGCGAGCGAGCGTTTCTTCGCCGCACTCGCTGGGCGCGTCGACCCCGAGGAGAAACGCAAGGTCGTGGGGGAGGTCTTCATCCGGGTCTTCGAGGAGGCCGCCGCGGCGCACGCTCCAGGTGCGCGCTTCCTGGTCCAAGGCACGCTGTACCCCGATGTCGTCGAGTCGGGCAGCGCCACCGCCGCGACGATCAAGAGCCACCACAACGTGGGGGGGCTCCCGCCGGACATGGCGTTCTCGCTCGTCGAGCCGCTGCGCGACCTCTTCAAGGACGAGGTACGCGCGATCGGCACGACGCTCGGTCTCCCCGAGGAACTGGTCTGGCGCCAGCCCTTTCCCGGCCCCGGCCTCGCCGTGCGGGTGGTGGGTGAGGTGACCCGAGACCGGGTGACCCTGGTTCGCGCCGCCGACGCCATCGTCACCGAAGAGGTGCGTCGGGCGGGACTCGAGCGGGCCGTCTGGCAGGCCTTCGCCGTTCTCCCCGTGGTGCGGACGGTCGGGGTCATGGGCGACGAGCGGACCTACGCCCACCCCGTGGTGGTCCGGGCGGTCGAGAGCGAGGACGCGATGACCGCGGACTGGGCCCGGCTCCCCTACGAGCTGCTCGAGCGCATCTCCTCCCGGATCGTGAACGAGGTGCCGGGCGTGAACCGGGTCGTCTACGACGTGACGTCGAAGCCCCCCGGCACGATCGAGTGGGAGTAGCACCGCCATCGCTCCCGCCGCCGCTCTCGGAGGGGAAGGGCCCGCGCCGCGCCAGGCGGTGTGCGGAGGGCCGCCGGCACTCCCCCGGCCGCGCGGGGACGGCCGCTACGGTGGCGGCGTGGGAGGTTCGGCGCTGCTCTGTGGCCTGAACCCGGAGCAGGAGAGGGCGGTCACCCACGAGGGAGGGCCCCTGCTCGTGGTCGCCGGGGCCGGATCCGGCAAGACCCGCGTGCTCACGCACCGCATCGCCTGGCTCCTCGCCGAACGGGGCGTCCCACCCCATGCGATCCTCGCCATCACCTTCACCAACAAGGCCGCCGGCGAGATGCGCCGGCGCCTCACCGAGCTGGTCGGGCCGGCGTCGGAGGCGATGTGGGCATCGACGTTCCACTCGGCCTCGGCGCGGATCCTGCGCCGCCACGCGGAGCGGCTCGGCTACCGCTCGTCCTTCAGCATCTACGACCAGGCCGACGCCCAGCGCCTGATCGGCTACGTCCTCCAGGAGCTGGACCTCGACCCGAAGCGCTTCTCGCCGCGGGCCGTGCAGGCGACGATCTCGGCGGCCAAGAACGAGCTCACGACCCCCGATGCCATGGCCGAGCGGGCGAGGGGCCCCTACGAACGGCGCGTCGCCGAGGCCTACCGCACCTACCAGGAGCGCCTGGTGGCGGCGAACGCGATGGACTTCGACGACCTGCTGGCTCGGGTGGTCGAGCTCCTCACCACCTCGGAGGAGCTGCGCCGGCACTACCAGGACCGCTTCACCCACGTGCTGGTGGACGAGTACCAGGACACCAACCAGGCGCAGGCGGAGCTGGTCGCGCTGCTCGGCGAACAGCACCGCAACGTCTTCGCCGTCGGGGACTCCGACCAGAGCGTCTACCGCTTCCGCGGCGCGGACATCCGGAACATCCTGCAGTTCGAGCGGGCGTTCCCGGATGCGAGCACGGTCACCCTGGAGCAGAACTACCGCTCCACCCAGACGATCCTCGACGCCGCCAACGCCCTCATCCAGCACAACCGGTCCCGTCCGCCCAAGTCCCTCTGGACCGCCCGCCCCGGGGGTGCAGCCATCCTGCGGTACCGGGGGGAGGACGAGCACGCGGAGGCCGCCTGGGTCGCCGCCGAGGCGCGCCGCCTCCACCAGATGGAGCACCGCCCCTACGCGGACATGGCGGTGTTCTACCGCACGAACAGCCAGAGCAGGGTCCTCGAAGAGGAGCTGGTCGCCGCCGGCGTTCCCTACAAGGTCGTGGGGGCGACGCGCTTCTACGATCGCCGGGAGGTCCGGGACCTCTTGGCGTGGCTGCGCGTCGTCGCCAACCCCGACGACGAGCTGAGCGTCCGGCGCGCCCTCTCCGCCCCGCGTCGTGGGGTCGGTGACGCCTCCCTCGAGCGCGTGGACGCGTTCGCCCGGGCCCGGGGGTTGAGCCTGCTCGCCGCGCTCGGCGAGGCGGAGGCGGCCGGCGTCACGGGCAGGGCGAGGAACGGGATCGCCCGCTTCGTGGAGCTCGTTGGCGAGCTCAGCGGGCAGGCGCCGGCGCTCGGCCCCGCTGGGCTCGCGGAGGAGGTGCTCGACCGGAGTGGCTATCTCGCCGAGCTCGAGGCGGAGGGGGGCGTGGAGGCCGCCGGCCGGATCGAGAACCTCGCCGGGCTGGTGGCGGAGGCGGCGCGCTACGAGGACCTCGGTGCCTTCCTGGAAGCGGTCTCGCTGGTGGCCGACGCCGACGACACCGGGACGGACGGGTCCCGAGTGGTGCTCATGACCCTGCACCTCGCGAAGGGGCTCGAGTTCCCGGTCGTGTTCCTCACCGGGATGGAGGAGGGCGTCTTCCCGCACCTCCGCTCGCTCGAGGACCCAGCCGAGCTCGAGGAGGAGCGCCGCCTCGCCTACGTCGGCGTGACGCGGGCTCGGGAGCGCCTGGCGGTCACCAACGCCTGGCAGCGCAGCCTCTGGGGGCGGGCACAGAACAACCCGGAGAGCAGGTTCCTCGACGAGATGGGCGCGCTCGAGGTCGCGCCCGGGTCCTTCGAACCGGCGCGTCGTGGCGGGGCAGACGGCTGGCGGGTGGGGGGCGGCACGTGGCGTGACCCGGCGGAGTCGTGGCGCGTGGGCCACACCGAGGAGCTGGTCCGCGCCGCCCTCCGGCGGCGGGAGGCGAGCCCTGCCACCACCACCGGCGCAGAGCGCCTCGGGCTGCGCCCCGGGGACGACGTCGTGCACGGCCGCTTCGGGGAGGGCGTGGTCCTCTCGGTCCGCGGCGAGGGCGAGCGTGCCGAGGCGGTGGTCCGATTCCCCGGCCGCGGGGAGAAGGTCCTCTTGCTCTGCATGGCGCCGCTGAAGCGCGCCTGATCCCTCCGCTCCGAGCGCCGGGCTCCGGGCGCCGGGCCCCGAGCGCCCGGCGCCGAGCTTCGGGCCGACGTCGCCGGACCTGGGTAGGATCGGTTCCGATGCAGCGTCCCTACCGCGTGGTCGTCGCAAAGCCCGGGCTCGACGGCCACGACCGGGGTGCCAAGGTGATCGCGCGTGCGCTGCGCGACGCCGGTTTCGAGGTGATCTACACCGGCCTCCACCAGACACCCGAGCAGGTGGTGGCGGCCGTCGTCCAAGAGGACGCCGACGCGCTCGGGCTCTCGCTGCTCTCGGGGGCGCACATGACCCTCGTGCCCCGGATCCTCGAGCTGCTCGGCGCCGAGGGTCGAGGGGACGTCCTCGTCGTCGTGGGGGGCATCATCCCCGACCAGGACGTGGGTGCCCTCGAGTCGATGGGGGTGGCACGCGTGTTCACCCCGGGTGCCCCACTCCCGGAGATCGCTCGCTTCCTCGCGGAGGCGCTCGACGCTCGGGAGGCAACGAGCGAGCGGGCGGCGCCCTCCGGCTGAGCGGGCGCGCAGCGACGGCCGGTCGCGCGAGGTCCTGCCCGCAGGCATCTCCGGATCGCTCGTGCCGGTCCGGGCCGTTGGCGATCGGGTCGCGAAGCCTGGGACCTGCGAGGCAAGTGTGGCAGCGTCGGGGACGGGCTGTCGCGGCGTGGTTGGGCACGTGGTGTGGTTGGGCACGTGGTGCGGGTCGGTCTGTGGACGAGGACCCGGTCACCGGCGAGCGAGCCCGGATGGGTGAAGTCCGGACGAGAGGCAGGTCAAGGAGGACCGTGGATCTCTTCGAGTACCAAGGCAAGGAGTACCTCGCCCGCTACGGCGTTCCCGTGCCCGAGGGACGAGTCGCAACCGACGTCCCCGGTGCGCGCTCGGCCGCCGACGAGCTCGGCTACCCGGTGGTGGTGAAGGCACAGGTCCAGGTGGGCGGGCGCGGCAAGGCCGGCGGGATCAAGGTCGCCGCCGACGGGGCGGAGCTCGAGCAGGCGGCCTCGGCGATCCTCGGCATGGACCTGAAGGGGCATCTCGTGCGCCGGGTCTGGGTCGAGCGGGCGAGTGCCATCGAGCGGGAGCTCTACGCGAGCTTCACGCTCGACCGGGCGGCGCGGCTGCACCTCGGGATGGTCTCCGCCGAGGGCGGCGTCGAGATCGAGGAGGTGGCTGCGCGGACCCCGGAGGCGATCACCCGTCGTCACGTCGACCCGACGGAGGGCCTCGGCGAGGACGATGCGGTGGCCCTTGCCCAATCGCTCGGCCTCGACGCGGTCGTCACGGGCCGCGTCGCTGCACTCCTCCGCTCGCTCTACACCTGCTTCGTGGAGGGAGACGCAGACCTGGTCGAGGTGAACCCGCTCGTGGTCACCGCGGACGGCGAGGTCGTCGCCCTCGACGCGAAGGTCACGCTGGACGACAATGCGAGCTTCCGCCACCCCGACTGGCAGGTGTTCGCGGCCGCCGCGGAGCTCGATCCCCGAGAGGCGATGGCGAAGGAGAAGGGGCTCAACTACATCGGTCTCGACGGCGAGGTGGGGATCATCGCGAACGGCGCCGGCCTTGCCATGAGCACGCTCGACGTGGTCAACCAGGCCGGGGGCAGGGCGGCGAACTTCCTCGACATCGGGGGCGGGGCGAGTGCGGCGGTGATGACCGCTGCGCTCGAGGTGATCGGGGCCGACCCGGCGGTGCGCTCCATCTTCGTCAACATCTTCGGGGGGATCACCCGCTGCGACGAGGTTGCGCGGGGTATCGTCACGGCGCTCGAGCGGGTCACGCTCCGGGCTCCGATCGTGCTGCGCCTCGACGGCACGAACGCGGAGGCGGGCCGGGAGATCCTCGCCGCACACCAGTCCGACCGGCTGGTGGTCCAGCCGACGATGCTCGACGCGGCGAGAGTCGCGGTGGCGCTCGCAGCCGAGGGAGGCAACTGATGGCAATCTTCGTCGACGAGCACACCAAGGTCGTGGTCCAGGGCCTGACCGGGGGCCAGGGCCGCTTCCACGGCCTGCGGAACCGGGACTACGGCACGAAGGTCGTCGCCGGCGTCACGCCGGGGAAGGGCGGCCAGGACGTGGACGGCATCCCCGTCTACGACACGGTGAGCGAAGCGGTTGCCCGTACCGCTGCCACAGCCAGCTTCGTGGTGGTGCCGCCGCCAGCGGCTCCGGCGGCGATCCTCGAGGCCGCGGAGGCCGGCGTCGCCCTCGTCGTCTGCATCACCGAGGGGATCCCCGCGCAGGACGAGGCGGCGACGTACAACCGGCTGCGACGCGACTTCGCCGGGACACGCCTCATCGGGCCCAACTGCCCCGGCGTGATCACGCCCGGGGCGTGCAACATCGGGATCACCGCGGGCGAGATCGCGCTCCCCGGTGGGCCGGTCGGGATCGTGTCGCGGTCCGGCACCCTCACCTACCAGGCCCTCTACGAGCTGACGCGCCAGGGAGTCGGGCAGACGACCTGCGTGGGGATCGGTGGCGACCCCGTGCCCGGGACGGGGTTCATCGACTGCCTCGCTGCATTCGAGGCCGACCCCGAGACGAAGGCGGTGATGCTCATCGGCGAGATCGGCGGGAGTGAGGAGGAGCGGGCAGCCTCCTTCGTGGCGGAGCACATGACGAAGCCCGTCGTCGCCTACATCGCCGGCCAGACCGCGCCGGCCGGGCGGAAGATGGGCCACGCCGGCGCCATCGTCTCGGGATCCTCGGGAACGGCAAAGGCGAAGATGGAGGCGCTGGCCGCAGCGGGCGTCAGTGTCGCCTCGAACCCGACCGAGGCGGGAGAGCGGATGGTGGAGGTCGTGCGCCGGCTCGCCTAACGTCGGGGCATGCGTGTCGCCGTGCTGGCCTCGGGCAGTGGCACGATCCTCGAGGCCCTGCTCGCGGCCCGACTGCCGATCGCCGTCGTCGCCGTCGACCGACCCTGTCGGGCGGCGTCGGTTGCGAGCGGCGAAGGGCGGGTGGTCGAGCACGTGGTGCGAGAGGACTTCGGGCCCGGTTTCGCGCGGGACGCGTACACCGAACGACTGACGTCGGCCCTGCTCGCCAACCGGGTGGACCTGGTCGCCATGGCGGGCTTCGGGACGGTGCTCGGGGAGGCGATCTTCGACGCGTTCGGCTCGGAGGTGGTCAACACCCACCCCGCCCTCCTGCCCGCCTTCCGCGGTTGGCACGCCGTCGAGGCGGCGCTCGCCGCCGGCGTCGAGACCACGGGCTGCACGGTGCACGTCGCGACGCCTGCGGTCGACGACGGCCCGATCCTCGCCCAGGAGTCGGTCCCGGTGCTGGCCGGCGACGACGTGGCCTCCCTCCACGAGCGCATCAAGTCCGTCGAGCGACGCCTGTACCCGGCAACGCTGGCGTCGGTGGTCGACGCCGGGTCCGTGGCGGCCCTGCTCGGGGAGCTGACACCCCTTGGGCCGGCCGCCGGCGCGTCGTCCTCGTCGGGGGCCGCGCGCCATCGGGGCGGGAGCGTCTCGTGAGCTCGGCCCCCCGGGTGGCATTGCTCTCGGTCTACGACAAGACCGGTCTGGTCGAGCTCGCTGCGGGGCTGCGCGCACTGCAGTGGGAGCTCGTCGCGAGCGGCGGGACGGCGGCCGCGCTCGCCGCGGCCGGGATTCACCACGAGACGGTGGAGGCGGTCACCGGATCAGCCGAGCTGCTCTCCGGCCGGGTGAAGACGCTCCACCCGGCCATCCACGCGGGGATCCTCGCCGATCGCGGGCGACCGGAGCACCTCGCGGACCTGGCGCGCGCCGGCATCCGCGCGGTCGACCTCGTCGTCGTGAACCTCTACCCCTTCACGTCCGACCCGAGCGTCGAGCTCATCGACGTCGGTGGACCGACGATGGTCCGGGCGGCGGCGAAGAACCACGCCTGGGTGGGAGTCGTGACGGATCCCGGTGACTACCCGGCGGTCCTCGCGGAGCTCCGGGAGGCGGGAGACCTCTCCAGCCAGACCCGTCGCCGTCTCGCCGCCGAGGCCTTCGCACTGACCGCACGCTACGACGCGGCAGTGACGGCGTGGCTCGCCGGTGATGGCGTCCGCGGCGACGCCGGGCGTCGCCGCGCGCACGGGGCGGGAGGGGCGAGCCCACCACGCCCGGGGGCGCCGGACCTCCTCCCCGAACGCCTCGAGCTGGTCCTCGATCGTGTCGAGGTCCTTCGTTACGGCGAGAACCCCCACCAGGTGGGCGCCCGCTACCGGATCGGCGGCGGGTGGTGGGATGACGTGACCCAGCTCGGAGGCGCGGCGCTCTCCTACCTGAACGTCCTCGACACCGAGGCTGCCTGGCAGCTCGCGCACGAGTGTGCCGCGTCTTCCGGGCTCGTCGCGGCCGTGGTCGTCAAGCACGCGAGCCCGTGTGGGGTCGCGGTGGCCGGGAGTGCCTCGGCGGCGCTCGAGGGTGCGCTCGCAGCGGACCCGGTCTCCGCCTTCGGAGGGATCGTGGCGGTGACCGGGCTGCTCGACGGCGATGCGGGGTCGGTCCTTGCCGGCGGGCCGCAGGCGGACGTCGTCGTCGCGGCGGCCTTCGCCGACGAGGCGCGCGCCGCACTGGCGTCGCGCCGTCGCGCCACGCGCCTGCTGGCCGCTCCGCCACCGCAGCGGAGCGCGCTCGAGGTTCGCATGCTCGACGGTGGGGCGCTCGTGCAGGAGGCAGACCACGTGCTCGACGAGCCGGGCACCTGGCGGGTGGTCACCACCCGCCAGCCGAGCGAGGCAGAGCTGGCGGACCTCCGGCTGGCCTGGCTGGTGGCAGCTCGCACGACCTCGAATGCGATCGTGCTCGCCAGCGGGGGGCGCACGGTCGGCATCGGTGGTGGCCAGCCGAACCGCGTCGGCGCGGCCGCGATCGCGGTGGCGCAGGCCGGTGAGCGGACCGTCGGGTCGGTGGCGGCCAGCGACGCCTTCTTCCCCTTCGCAGACGGCCTGGACGCGCTCGCCGCGGCCGGGGTGACTGCCGTCGTCCAGCCGGGGGGGTCAGTCCGGGACGCCGAGGTCGTCGAGGCCGCCGAGCGGTCAGGCATGGCGATGGTCCACACCGGGGTACGCCACTTCCGACACTGACCCCTCGGACCCGAGGTCGGCACGGCTTCCCGGACCGGGTTCTCCGGCACCGCCTCCTCCGGCACCGCCTCCGACCGCTGCCCGAAGGGGGAGCGTGCCCGTTCCGGAGGGCGAGGCGCGACCTCGGCGAGGACGGACCCGTCGGAGGCGAGCACGGGAGCTCCCCGGCCGTAGGCTCGCACCGTG
>JAJYWE010000109.1:0-4734 GCA_021791675.1 Actinomycetes bacterium
GTCCCGCCGAGGACCACCGCCCGCCGCACCGGGGAGACCCTAACGACTCACCGGAGCACCCGGCACGAGCGCGAGCGACCCCGGGGCCGCGGGTCCGCACCCGGAGGGGCAGAGCACGAACGTGCTCGCCCGGACGTGTGTCGGAGGGGTCCTCGGCCAGCTGGCGCGACACCCCGGGCAACGGCAGACCGGACCCACCAGCCACCTGGTCTGCGACCACCTGAGGTCCGCCGGAGGGCCACCGGCAAACGGGCACACCTCGTCCCACCCAACTGTCGGGGCATGGACACTGCGGTCCGGGCAAGTGCCAGCCAAAGAGCCCGGGGCCCGCCAGCGACCCGTGGCGATCGCCTCGCTCGACTCGAGCGGCCGGGTGGAGCTCGCCGTCGACGAGGACGGAGGTGACGCGGGAAGAGTGCTGTCGGAGGGCTGGGATGCGGCGGTCCCGGGAGAGGTCTCCCAGCCCGACGTGGGGCGGCCATCGCCGCTCGCGGCGTCGCGTCCATGGGCGTGGCGGACGAGCGAGGGCTGCCGGACAGGGCCTGTGGGGAGGGCACCGAGCGCGGGCCCAGACAGGGTGTTACCGTGGGCGCTTCGGCACGCGAGCGTCACACGAGCGTGCTCTCGGAGGCACCGATGACCGACGAACTGATGGTCACGCTCGAAGTCGGCCCGAAGCACAAGAAGGTCGTCGCGGTCGCGCCGGACTGGCCTGGCCTCGAGCGCGGGGCGAAGACAGTCGAGGTGGCGATCGAGACGTTGGTGTCCTACCTCCCGCGTTACGCAACCGTCGCAGCTCTCGCCGGTCTCGAGGAGGAGTTCGCTGCGATCTCCGGCGTCGACGTCGCCGAGCGCTACGAGGGCAGCGGGTCCACCGACTTCTGGGGGATCTCGTTCGCATTCTCGAGCATCGACCGGCAACCCATGTCCAGCGGCGAGTTGGACCGCGGGCTCGCCCTCATGCAGGCGTGCTGGAGCTTCTTCGACGACACCCGCGCTCGGGTGACGGCCGAGATGCAGAAGGGGCCACGAGGGGGAGGGCGCGACCGCGACGGGATCGTTCGCCACGTCCTCGGCGTGGAACAGGACTGGGGGAAGAAGGTCGGCTTGCGCACCCCGACCGACGCGGTCGTGACCGACGAGGCGGGGCTGAGCACGTACCGGGATGGGTACTGTGCGGCGATTCGGGCGTTCCACTCCGAGGGCAAGCTGGCACGGACCTGGCCGTTGCGATACCTCGTCCGACACACCGCCTACCACGCGATGGATCACGCGTGGGAGATGGAGGACAAGGACCTCTCCACGGTCGGGTGAGGGCGTCCCGAGGGACGGCGACAATCCGGGTGGTCCGTGCGACGACGTCGGAGGCTCGTTGGTCGGAGCGCCGCCCGACCGTCGTGGTGTCGAACGACCTCGTCCACAACGGGCCGGGCGCTCTCGTCGTGGTCGTAGCCTTCACCTCGACCGACGACGGGTTGCGTCGCCACGTCGAGATCACGGCAGGCACGCGCAGCCTGGAGCACCCCTCCGACGCGAGATCCGACCACGTCGGGGTCGCCCCCACCGCGCGCATCCGCGGCCCGCGCGGTAGCGTGACGCCAGCGGAGCCGCACACCATCGAGCGGGCGCTGCGCTCCGTCCTCGATCTCCGAGGCCCGGCTCGAGTCGACGCTCCGCCGCTTCCGAGCGAGGCGGCGGCGCCTGACGGAGAGGCGGCGTCCCACGGACCCGCCAGCGGTCCGGCAGGGCCGTCACTCTTTCGTCGACTTGCAGGACATCCCCCGACTTGCAAGATCTAGCCCTGAAACTTAAGAGTCGATAGGCTCGTACCGCGCAAGCCAGCAGCTACCGCAACACCGTCTTCGGCCGGGCACGGCGGACACCGGGGCCTCACGGCTACGTCGCCTACTATCCGCAGCCCATCCCCCGTCGAGTCGAGGTCTCTCCGACGAACCTGATGCGCCTGGCAGAAGCCGAGGCCGCGCTGGGCCGCCTCGCCGGCGCCGGGCGGCTGCTCCCAGAGCCGCAGCTCCTCGTCGGTCCCTACCTCCGGAGAGAGGCGGTTGCCTCCACCCGGATCGAGGGAACCCAGGCCACCCTCGCCGAGGTCTACGACGCCAGGCAGACGATCGGCCGCTCAGTGCGGACCTCGAGGAGGTCGTCAACTACCTGCAGGCAATGGAGACGGGGCTCCAACGGCTTGCGACGCTCCCCCTGAGCACCCGTCTCCTCCGGGAGATGCACGCCGTGATCCTCGACGGCGTGCGGGGGCGTGAGCGCCAGCCAGGCGAGCTGCGGACGACGCAGAACTGGATCGGCCCTCCCGGAGCCACGATCGAGACCGCCAGCTTCGTCCCGCCGCCCCCCGACCAGCTCCCGGACCTGCTGGCCGACCTCGAGCGATTCGTGCACGACGACCCGACGCTCCCCCCGCTGATGCAGGCGGCCCTCCTCCACTACCAGTTCGAGACGATCCACCCCTTCCTCGACGGGAACGGCCGTCTCGGGCGGCTCCTCGTCGTGTTCTTCCTCGTGGTCCGCGGCCGTCTGCCGGGACCGCTGCTCTACCTCTCCCCCTACTTCGAGCGCCGGCGAGAGCAGTACTACGGAGCGCTCCAGGGTGTTCGCGCGACCGGCGATCTCGCCAGCTGGCTGGCTTTCTTCCTCGAGGCGGTCGCGCTGCAGGCCGCCGATGCCGTGACGAGGGCGGAGCGGATGATGGACCTGAGGGAGCGGTATCGAGTGCTCGTCCGCCAGGGGCGTCGTGGGGCAGCCAACCAGGTCGTCGACCTGGCGTTCGAGCATCCGGTCCTGACGGCGAGCCTCGTCGAGAACCGGCTCGGCATCACCCGTCCCGCCGCCATCGCGGCGCTCCGCCACCTCGAGGAAGCCGGGGTGCTCCAGGTGGGCCCGACCGGGCCCCGCCGTCAGCTCCGTTGGCGTGCCCAGGCTCTTCTCGACGTCCTCACCGAGGAGTACGGGTGACCCGCCTCGCCTCCGAACAGGACCTGCGGGAGCAGCGCACTCCCTGGGCGAGCGCAGCCCTGGCGCGAGCAGGGGTCAGCGCGCGATGGACCCCCTCCCCCCGCCCGCCACGATGGGTGGCACCACCCCACACGCCGGCAAGGGGCTGCGCCGCTTCGTCGAGCTCGCGTCCTCGTGCCCGGAGGATCTCGTCCTCTCCAGCAAGTCGTTCCGCTTCCGCCCGCGAGAACGCTCCCTCGTGCTCTTCCCGGCTGGCCGTGGCGACCAGCACGCACGAGTACAGCGGCCGTGTCGAGCGTCCGACGGCGTGGGCCCGACGGGTTCACCGAAGACGCGGCGCACGTTCAGCGAACGCGAGCCCCCTGGCGGCTGAGCTCAGCTTGGACCGCCCCGACGTCGAGATCCGAGAAGGACCGGCCAGTCCGCAGCGAGACCGCCGCGGCGACACCGGCACCCTGGCCGCTCACTGCACAACACATCATGTTGCGGGTCGCAGCGTGGGACACCTGGTCACCGCCGATACAACGTCCCGCCACGATCAGGTTGTCGACATTCCTGGGAACGAGCGAGCGGTAGGGAACGTGGAAGTAGCGACCCGTGGTCGGCAGTATCAGAATCCCGTAGCCGTCGATGAACTCGGGGAAGATCCCGATCGAGTCCTCGAAGCGCGCCTCGCCCCGGACGTCGTCGCCGGTCAGGTCGTACAGCGCCTCGATCTTGTGGGTGTCACGGATGCCGATCGTCATTCCGAAGTTGCGCAGCTTGGCATGCTCGCATCCCGGCATGAACCCACGAAGCGCCTCGATCGCGTGCACCGCCTGCCGGCGACCTTCGATCTCCCCGGCAGTCAGGTCGTCGGCGTTGGTCCCGTCCACCGACGGTAGTGACACCAGGTTCAGGTAGGTGAGGTCGCCCTGATCCGTCACGCTTCCCCACGTGCCCGCGATGGTGGTCAGGTCCGTTGGGATCAGTCCTGCGGCTGCGGCCTGCTCGAAGGGCTTGCGCAGGAACGGGGAGAAGAGCTCATCCTCCTTGCCAGTCGTCTCGATGTCCCACTCCCCGTTCCCCCTCCAGTCCTTGATGCGCTGCGGGTCCCTGCGGACCGCGTCCATGAAGCGGGCCTTGTCGACGCCGCTCATGGAGAACATCACCGACGCGGCCAGCATCTGCTCCCGCGGGGTCGTTCGCACCGGCGCACCGGCGCGCCGTGCCACGTCGGCGTCACCGGTCGCATCGACGATCCGCTCGGCCAGGATCGCTTCCCTGCCCGACTTGCTCTCGGTCACCACGCCCCGAACGACACCGTCACGCACCAGGGGGGCAACGCACAGGCGGTGCAGTGCGGGGGTTACGCCCGACTCGGCCACGAGGACGTCGGCGACGTACTTGAACATCTCGGCGTCGAGCGCGTGGCTCAACGACTGGGGCTCGGGCATCGCTGCACTCATGGCCTTCGCGCGCTGCTCGAACTCGATACCGATTCCCTCGCTGTCCACGGTGCCCTCGTGCCGGTACCACGCGAGGCCCTCCACCCCCACCTGCGTCATGTTCCCGCCGAAGCACCCATAGCGCTCGAGGAGGGTGACCGAGGCCCCCGCCCGCGCCGCTCCGAGGGCCGCAGCCAGACCACCGGGACCGCTGCCCACGACGAGGACCTCGGTCTCCAAAACGACTTCGACGGTGCGCGCCGGCTCGGTGATCAGTGCCACGCCGGCACCCTATCCCCTCCGGCCTCCTGTCTCTCCGTTC
>JAJYWE010000109.1:4834-6350 GCA_021791675.1 Actinomycetes bacterium
GATCCGCACCCGCACCGGATCGGCGAGCGCCTTCAGCCGGAGCGCGACCCCAAGGGCGTCCTCGTCGCCCACGACCCCCGCCGCGACGGGCGGGCAGCAGAGCTCCGACGCGAGCTCGAGCACCGGCAGTGACCTGGGCACGTGCCGATTCTCCCACACTCCTTGACACCTGTCGAGGATCGGGCTACCTTGTCACTCGACATCCATCAAGGTATGGACCGTCCGCCGAGCCACGGCACCGTCCGCGGCGAGGCGAGCTCCATCGACAGCGCAAGACGAGAGAAGGTGGACCGTGTCCCGCATCCAGCTGGCGCTCGACGTCGACGACATCGACCAGGCGGTCGAGTTCTACACGAAGCTGTTCGGCGCCGAGCCGGCCAAGCGCCGCCCCGGGTACGCCAACTTCGCGGTCGTCGACCCGCCACTGAAGCTCGTCCTCCTCGAGCGGCCTGGTCGCGGGGGCAGCCTCGACCACCTCGGGGTCGAGGTGAGCTCGACCGAGGAGGTGCAAGCGCACCTGGCCCGCATCGCTGCGAAGGGGCTCGGCGTCGAGGAGGAGATGGGAACGACCTGCTGCTACGCCCGCCAGGACAAGTTCTGGGTGACCGGGCCTGGCGGCGAGCGCTGGGAGCACTACGTCGTCCTCGCCGACAGCGAGACCTTCGCGGCCGCCGACCCCGCCCGCAGCACCGGCACCTCCGACGGCACCGACGCCGCGGCCGCTTGCTGCGCCCCGGCAGCCGCCCCCGCCCGCTGAGTCCCACGATGCCTGCGGCTGCGTCCAGCGATCGCGTGCCCCGATGAGCTCCCCCGGCTCGGTGGGGCCGGCGGCGCTCGCGCCCGCGTCGTGCGACCCCACGTCCCGATGAGCCCCCCGCACACCCCCACCAGCGACCCCGAGCTCGCGGAGCTGCGCACCAGCCGGCTGCTCCTCCGCCACTGGCGAGAAGAGGACCTCGCCCCCTTCGCGGCGCTCAACGCGGACCCGGAGGTGATGGCGTGCTTTCCCTCCCCGCTCGCGAGGAGCGAGAGTGACGAGCTCGCTCGGCGCTGCGAGGCTGGTTTCGCGACGAACGGGTTCGGTCTCTGGGCGCTCGAGGTGCTCGCGACGGGTGAGTTCGTCGGCTTCACCGGACTCTCCGTGCCTCGCTTCACCGCCCACTTCACCCCCGCCGTCGAGATCGGCTGGCGCCTCGCTCGCTCGGCATGGGGGCAGGGCTACGCCACCGAGGCGGCGGTGGCCTCGCTCGACGGGGCGTTCGGCCCGCTCCGCCTCACCGAGGTCGTGTCCTTCACGAGTGTCGTGAACCGGCGCTCCCTGGCGGTCATGGAACGGCTCGGCATGACCCGCGACCCGGCCGGCGACTTCCTCCACCCGAACCTGTCGCCCGAGCACCGCCTCGCCCCGCACGTGCTGTACCGGATGACGGCGGCCCGCTGGGCACATCGCCCGCGCTCGACGCCCCAGCCTCGACACGACAGGACGACCACGTAGCGGCGCGCACCCGGTACGGGA
>JAJYWE010000034.1 GCA_021791675.1 Actinomycetes bacterium
AGCGGGTCGGACGGCCCGGATGGCTGGGGCGGGTTGGGCAACCCGGGCGGGTCGGGCAGGCGAAGCGGGTCGGACGGGTCGCGACGGGCGTGCTCGCCGGAGCGCTCACGCTGGCGGCCTGCGGTGGGTCCACCCCCACCCAGTCGGGCGCGACCACCACGAGCACGTCGTCCGGCGCCGCGCCTTCGACGTCGTCTCGCAGCACCCCGGCGACCACCGGCGGCGCGAAGGGCACAGCCGACGTCGCCTACGCGGGCTCGCTCGAGTACCTGAACGAGACGGTGGTCGGGCCGGCCTTCCACCGGGCGACCGGGAACGCCTACGAGGGCCGCGGGGGCGGCTCTTTCGGGCTCTCGAAGGAGATCCTCGCAGGGGAGATCACCCCGAACGTCTTCGAGAGCGTGGGCGCGGCACCGATCGCAGCACTCGTGCCCCGCTACACGACCTGGTGGGTCCGCTTCGCCGCGAGCCCGATCGTCGTGGCCTACAACCCCTCGACCAGCTTCGCCCCCGAGCTCCGGGCGATCGCCGCGGGGAAGCGGCCACTCGCGGACTTGTTTCGCCTCTTCGAGAGTCCCGGGTTCCTGCTCGGGCGTACCAATCCGAACACGGACCCGCAGGGCCAAGCCTTCGTGGAGATGGTCCAGCTCGCAGAGAGACAGCTCCACCTGCCCTCGGGAGCCGCCGCGCGCATCCTCGGCTCGCTCGACAATCCCGCCCAGGTCTTCGCCGAGACCGCGCTCGAGGCGCGCCTCGAGGCCGGCCAGCTCGACGCCGCGAGCGCCTTCCGCTCGCAGGCGATCCAGCTCCACCTCCCCTACGTGAGCCTGCCCGCCAGCCTCAACTTCGGCGAGCCGTCGGAGGCCGCGACCTATGCGAGCGCTTCCCTCCGGCTCTCGGACGGGACCGTGGTCCACGGGAGCCCGCTCGTGCTCGACATCACCACCATCGGGAGGCCGGCCCCGACCGCAGCCGGCACCTTCGTGGCCTACGTGCTCTCCCGCGCCGGCCAGAGCGAGCTCGCTGCAGGCGGTTACACACTCCTCCCCCCCACGGCCTTCGGGAACCGGGCTGACGTGCCGGCGTCGGTCGTCGCGGAGCTCGGCGGGTCGTGAGCCGGCACGCTGAGCGCTGCACTTGCGGGGTGAGCCGCGCGTGAGCGAGGTGGCCGGGTCGTGAGCGCGCTCGCGCCGAGGCTCCCCGCACCGGCGCTCGGGTCGCGGTCGCTGGCGCGCGCCCAGGGCCTCGCAGGCGTCGCAGGCGCGCTCCTCGTCTGGCTCGTCCTCCTCGGCCCGCTCTGGGCGCTGCTCGCGCACCTCTCCCCCGCGGCCGTCGGCCGTGCGCTCTCGGCGCCGGGGGCGCTCGTACCCCTCGAGACCTCGCTCGAGGCGGGTGCCGTCGGGGTCGCAGCCCTGGTGCTCGGCGGCACCCCGCTCGGCTACCTCCTCGCTCGGGACCGACTGCCCCTGCGGGGGATCTGGGAGGCAGGGCTCGTCGTGATGCTGCTCATGCCCCCGCTCGTCGTCGGGTTGCTCCTCGTGTTCATGGTCGGCCCCCTGACTCCGATCGGAGCAGCCCTGTCGCAGCTCCACCTGTCGGCCACCAACACCTTCTTCGCCCTCGTCGTCGCCGAGATCTACGAGGCGGCTCCCTACTACGTCCTCGGGGCCGCAGCCGCCTTCGCCGCGGTCGACGTCGGCCTCGAGCAGCAGGCGGGGATCCTCGGTGACCGCCCGCTACGGGCGTTCCGCCGGGTGACGCTCCCGCTCGCCGCTCCGGGGCTCGCAACCTCGCTCGCGATGGCCTGGGCGCGGGCAATCGGCGCCTTCGGTGCCGTCATCATCGTCGCCTACCACCCCTACGGTCTGCCCATGCAGATCTGGACGACGCTCAACGAGACCGGGCTCCCCTCCGCGCTCCCCTTCGCGCTCGTCTTGCTCGTGGTCGCGCTCCCGTTCCCCCTCCTCGCCTACGGCTGGAGCAGGCGGCGGTGAGCGAGGTGCGGGGACGGCAACGGGGCGGTCCGGGGTACCAGCCGGTCTCGGCGGGGCAACTGGAGCCGGATTCGTCGACCGGGTCGGCGGAACCGTTCGCGGGGTCGGCGAGACCGCTCAGGTCGAGACCATCGGCGGACCGCCCCGGCACGGCAGCCTCGGCCGACGCGCCGGCAGCACGGACAGGTCCGCTCGACCCGGCCGGGGACCCGACGGGTAGCTCGCGTCTTCGCCTTGCCCGCCTTGCACGGGGGCTCTCGCAACAGGAGCTCGCTGCGGTCACCGGGGTGAGCCGCCAGGCCGTCGCTGCCGTCGAGGCCGGGCGCTTCGACCCATCGCTTCGCGTCGCCCTCGCGCTGAGCCGAGCGCTCGGGCTTGCCGTCGAGGACCTCTTCGGCCCCGGACCGGCGCCGGTTGCACTGGACGCCGTGCCCATCGGGCGACCGAGTCCCGAGGGGCGCGTGGCCCTCGCACGAGTCGGGGAGCGTCTCGTGGCGCTGCCACTTGCCGGTGATCGGGCGATGCAGGCTGGTTTCGTAGCGGGGGGCGGCGTGCTGTCGGGTCGGGTCGGCGCTGCAGGACCCGATGGCAGCGCCAGTGCGCACGGTTGCTGGGCGGTTCGCCCGACGGCCCCGCTGCGCCCGACGCTCGTGGTCGCAGGCTGCGACCCGGCGCTCCCGCTGCTCGCGGGACCCCTCGGCGCGCTCGACCCCCCGGTCTCGCTCGCATGGTGGCCCTGCTCGAGCCGTGATGCACTCGAGCTCGTCACCGCTGGGCTGGTCCACGCCGGAGGGTTCCACTTCGCCCTCGACGAGGAGGTCGGTGCGGGCCCGGTCGCGCCCGCCGTGCGTGGCCTCGCGGCCTCGGGCGGGCTGGTGGTCGGACTGGCGTCCTGGGCGGAGGGCTTCGGCGTCCGGGACGGGCTCGAGGCGCCGAGTGGGCCGGCGGAGGTGGCCGAGCGGGGTCTCCGTCTGGTGAACCGAGAGGCCGGCTCGGAGGCTCGGGCGTTGCTCGACCGTGCATTCCGTCGCGACGGCGTGGACCCTGCGGCCGTGCCCGGCGGCGACTCCGCAGCGGGCGGGCACCTCCTCGTCGCAGCCTCCCTCGCGGCCCGGCTCGGCGACGTCGGCATCACGACCGAACCGGCTGCCCACGCCTACGGCCTCGGCTTCGTCCCCCTCGCCGAGGAGCGCTCGTTGCTGGCCATCTCGGGCACCCTCCTCGAGACGGCCGAGGTCCGTGCGCTGCTTCGCGTGCTCGCAGCACCAGGGATCCGTGCCCAGCTCGGGGCAATCCCCGGGTACGCGGGCCTCGAGGCCTGCGGGAGCGTCGTGGGCGGGATGGCAGCCAGCGCCTGAGAGCGGCCTGGTCCGTAGCTCGTAGGGTTCTCGTCGTGTCCACACGACCCCTCGCCGGCCGCGTGGCCGTCGTCACCGGCGCGAACCACGGGATCGGTGCTGCGACGGCGGTACGCCTGGCCGACCTCGGAGCCGACGTCCTGGTGTCCTACCTCCGCATGGAGGTTGCTGATGTCCCCGGGCAGGCACCCGGATACGCCGCGCCGCGTCGGGCCGATGCCTCCGCCGTCGTTACTGCTATCGAGCGCGCCGGGGCTCGAGCGACCGCAGTCGAAGCCGACCTCGCTGACCCCGCCAGTCCGTGCGCGATCTTCGACGCCGCAGAAGAGCGTCTCGGTGCGGTGTCCATCCTGGTCAACAACGCAAGCGGGTGGGTGATGGACACCTTCACGGCCGAGGAGACCGATCCCCTCGGACGCAGGAACCGTCCCGTGACCGCCACGAGCGCGGATCCGAACCTGCTCGTGGACGCCCGGGGCGGTGCACTGCTGATCGCGGAGCTGGCCGCTCGCCATCGACTCCACCACGGCACCTGGGGTCGGATCGTGAGCCTCACCTCCGGTGACACGAGCGGGTTCCCGGGCGAGGTCTCCTACGGCGCCGCGAAAGCCGCCCTCGAGAGCTACACGATGTCCGCGTCGGCGGAGCTGGTCGATCTCGGGATCACGGCAAACGTGGTCCACCCGCCCATCACGGACACCGGGTGGGTCACCGAAGCGCTCCGGGCGGCAGTGACCGCCGGTGCGAACGGGGACCGGATCGCGACTCCGGAGGAGATCGCCGAGGTGATCGCCTGGCTCTGCACGGACGCCGCTCGCCTCGTGACCGGGAACGTGCTCCGCCTGCACTGACCGTTGCCGCGCTGCTCGCCCGCCGTTTCGAGCAGGGCGTCCACGTGAACGGCGACGCGCTGCTCCGGATGGTCGTGACCGGTCCCACCGAGCCGGGCGAGGGCGAGCGCCAGCTCCGGCTCCGTCACCGCCAGGGTGCGTGGGTCGCCGACTCCTTCTTCGGCGCCGGGTTCGGCGTGGTCGTGGAGGACAACGTCTACGGCGGCGATCTCCTGGACAGCTCCGTCGCGGCCATCGCCGCCCGACCACTCCTGGTCGTCGTGCTCCTCACCGAGCCCACGGTCGCGAACCGGCGGGACAGCGAGCGCGATCGCCCCGCCTACCGACCGGGCCGCTGGAGCGCCGACGAGCTCGACCCCGCCCCGCGACACGACACCCCTCGACTCGGCCTGTGGATCGACGACAGCACCCAGGAACCAGAGGCGACCGTCGAGGAGATCCTCAGCCGCTGGGTCGAGGCGATCGTGCGGCCCTGAGACGCTGGGCCGGCCCACGGGGCAGCACTCGGGGGCCGCCACCGGCAGGTAGCACAACTCGTGCTACCTTTTCCTCCATGACCCGAGTCGGCGTCCGTGAGCTCCGCCAGCACGCCTCGCGTTACCTCGCGCTCGTGAAGGCCGGCGAGAGCGTCGAGATCACGGAACGAGGCGAGCTCGTGGCACTGCTCACTCCCCCGCTGGCACCACAGCGGGAGCGGGAGCGACTCCTCGCCGCCGGCAGGCTCCTGCCGCCGGCCAGCCCGAGCGGGCGGCTGCGTGTCCCGCACCCAGCACCGGTCGCGCCCGGCGAGCCAACGAACCAGGCGCTCCTCGACGCAGGGCGCGGCGAGCGGCTGTGATCTACCTGGACAGCTCCGCCCTACTCAAGCTGGTGCGGTGGGAGATCGAGACGGATGCCCTCCAAGCGTGGCTGGCCGACCGCCCGGACCAGCCCGCTGCGACGAGCGAGCTGGGGCGCGTCGAGGTGCTCCGCGCCGCCCGGAGGGTAGGCGGCAGGGCGCTCGCCGAGGCTCGCGCCCTCGTCGACGACATCGACCTGGTCCCCCTGGATCGAGCGGTCCAGGACCTCGCCAGCGAGGTCGGACAGGCCACCTTGCGGACCCTGGACGCGCTCCACCTGGCCTCCGCGCTGCTGCTCGCCGACGTCCTCAGCGACTTCGTGGCCTACGACCAACGGCTCCTCGAAGCCGCGCACGCGCTCGGCTTGCCGGCTCGATCCCCGGGCAGTCCCACCCGCTGAGGAGCGGCTTGCCTGCGCAGTCGGCAGGTCCTCCACCCTGCGCACACACCAGGCGGGCGCACCCCCGAGGAACGGGACCCGACCCCGCCGCGAGGAGCGCAGGGCCTCGGCCGCGAGGAGCGCAAGGCCTCGGCCGCGAGGCCCTACCGCAGCGCCCCGACCACCGACTCCGCAGCAGCCACCGCCGCCCCATCCCGCACGAGGGCGACAGCCGACTCGATCTCGGGGGCCAGGTGGCGGTCCGGTCCGGGTCCTGCGACAGTGGCGCGGAGCCGGTCCCGGACGGCGGCCGTCGCAGGCGCGGGCATGAGCGGTGCCCGCAGGTCGAGCGCACGCGCCGCGGTGAGCAGCTCGATGCCGAGCACCCGCGCCAGCCCATCGAGGGAGCGGCGGAGCTTTCGAGCGGCGGACCAGCCCATCGAGACGTGGTCCTCCTGCATGGCCGAGGACGGGATCGAGTCGACCGACGCCGGCACGGCCAGGCGCTTCATCTCCGAGACGACCGCGGCCTGGGTGTACTGGGCGATCATGTGCCCGCTGTCGACCCCGGGGTCCCCGGCCAAGAACGCGGGCAGCCCGTGACTGCGTGCAGGATCGAGGAAGCGATCGGTGCGACGCTCTGCCATCGACGCGACGTCGGCTGCGACAATCGCGAGGAAGTCGGCGACATAGGCGAGCGGTGCCCCGTGGAAGTTCCCGTTGGACTCGACCCGCCCGTCGAGGGTCACGACCGGGTTGTCGATGGCCGACGCCAGCTCACGATCGACCACCTGCGTGGCATGGGCGAGGGTGTCCCGGGCCGCGCCGTGCACCTGCGGGGCGCAGCGCAACGAGTAGGCGTCCTGCACCCGGGTGCACTCCGGCCCCCGGTGGCTCTCCATGATCGCAGAACCGGCCAGCAGCGCCCGGAGGTTCGCGGCCGACTCGGCCTGGCCGAGCTGTGGACGGAGTGCCTGGAGATCAGCGGCGAAGACGGCGTCGGTGCCGAGCTGTGCCTCGACGCTCATCGCTGCGGTCAGGTCTGCGCTCCGGAGGAGGGCCCGGAAGTCCTCGAGCGCGAGCACGAGCATCCCGAGCATCCCGTCCGTGCCGTTGACGAGGGCGAGACCCTCCTTCTCCGCGAGCACCACCGCGTCGATGCCGGCGCTCGCGAGCGCCTCGGCGCCGGGCACGACCCTCCCATCCGCGACCTCGGCCTGCCCCTCCCCCATCGCCACCAACGCGCAGGCGGCGAGCGGTGCCAGGTCACCGGAGCAACCGAGCGAGCCGTGCTCGGGCACCACGGGGGTGATGGCCGCGTTGAGGAGCTCGGCATAGGTCTTCGCAGTCGCGAGACGCACGCCGGTACGGCCGGTTGCGAGTGTGGAGAGGCGAAGGAGCAGCATCGCCCGGACGACCTCGCGCTCGACGGCCGGCCCCGAGCCCGCCGCGTGCGAGCGGATGAGGCTGCGCTGGAGCTGGGCGCGCTGGGCGACGGGGATGTGGCGTGTCGCAAGGGCGCCGAACCCGGTCGAGATCCCGTAGTGGGCCACCTCGTCGGCGACGAGCTCCTCCACGATCGCCCGGCTCGCCTCGATCTCGCTCACCGCCTCACCCGAGAGCACGACCGGGGCGTCACCCCGCGCCACCGCGACGACCTCGGCCCGCCGGAGGGGACCCTTGCCGACCACCACGATCTCGGAACGCGTGCTCTCCATCGCTCCGAGAGTAGGTCGGCGCAGCGGAAGGGGGCCGGCCGGCGCGACGGGGGAGGCCAGCCGGCGCAGCAGGACCTCGTCCCGCCGGCCGGCTGCGGTACCGTCGAGAGAGCTGCGCGTCGTCACGCCTGGGAGCGTGTGCACAAGGAGGCGCCCGATGAGCCGAACAGCACGAGCGGGCCGGGATTCGGCCGCCGATGGGGAGGGGTCCGAGCTGGCGTCCCGGACCGAGCCGGGCGAAGCAGGCGAGGACGGGACCGGGCTGATGGAGTCGTCCGGGGAGGGGCCGGTGCGGCCGCTCGTGGCCGTCCGACGAGGGAGCCTCTCCGCCGGTACCGCGCAGAGCCCCGGTATGGAACGCCGCGCGGCGATCTCCGGGGACACGTGTGGCGCGCAGCTGCTGTGGATGGGCGAGACGGTGGTGGCTCCCCACACCCGCTCGGCCGCCCACCACCACGGGGAGTCCGAGACGGCCATCTACGTGGTCGCCGGCCACCCGGTCTTCAGCTTCGTCGATGCGGGCGAGGTCCGACGGCTTGCCTGCGAGCCGGGCGACTACGTCTACGTCCCGCCCTTCACGCCGCACCGCGAAGAGAACCCCGGCGACGAGCCGGCTCTCGTCGTGCTCGCTCGCAGTACCCAGGAGGCGATCGTGGTGAACCTCCCCGAAACCGCCCTTGCGGCACCCTGACGACACCGCTGGCGGGCCGAGCAATGCCCTGATCCCATCCGGCTGAGCCACTGCGGTACCGTCTGGAGTGCCGGGGCGGACAGCGCGCCACCAGGCAGGCGCGAGCGGTGCGCAGCTGAGCGCCAACCGGCACGGGCGAGCAGGTGTCGGAGTGGTGCAGGAGGGTGGCGTGGTGCGCGGTGCGCCACAGGAGACCCGGTCGGGCGGGAACAGGGGACGCTTCGTGAGCCTGCTGGTCGGCGGCGCGGTGCTCCTCGCCGACTGCGCCACCCCGGTAGCCGTCCCGAACCGGCCCCCAGCTCTGTCCCCCGGGTCGGCGAGATCCGCGGCGACAGCAACGACGAGCTCCACGACGCCGCCTACGGGCTCCTCCGGCGCTCCCGCGATTCGCTGGCCACCCCTCGTCGTAGCGGCCATGGAGCGGGTGCACCCGGTCGCCGGGCTCCGCCCCGAGGCACCGACCTCCCTCCCAGGGCCCACGGCGTCCCTCCCGAGTACCGCGAACTCCGCCTGGGTGGAGAACGTATCGGGCGGCTATCTCGTCTCCCTGTTCGCCTGCCCGGCCCCGTTGCCAGTCGACAGCCCGAACGTCGGCACCGGTGCCTGCGGCGCGATGTCTTCGATCTACGGCTCGTTCGGGGCCAGGAAGCTTGCATCACCAGAGGCGGCGGCGGCCCTGGTCTCCCCGGCGCGAACCCCCGGTTCCCCGTGCGTCGCAACGACCGTCACCGTCGCGACGGGCATCCCAGCCACCCTCTACGTCACTCCGGGGGATCCGCTCGCGTGCGAGCTTCGCTGGACCGAAGGCACGTGGTCGTTCCTGCTCGAAGGGGGGCTCTCGGCGCAACGAACGGCCACCCCTACACCCCTCGACGGGGCCGCTCCCTGGGGGCCGATCGCGAGGTCCATCGTCCGCCAAGGGGTGGCCCGCTCGCTCCTCCGGGCGAGAGGAACGCTGGTCGCAGACGTCGCGCCCGATGGCATCCACACGTCGTTGCGCTGGGCGATGGGAGACACCGTTTACCAGGCGGGTGCCGAGCACGGTGCGGCTCTCGCACTGGCACTCGCTGACAGCATGGCGCCCCATCCCGGCTGACCCAGCGCGACCAGGAGACCACGGTCACGCCGAGAGCGCATCCACGCGACCGAGCGCCAGACCCGGGCGCGCATCACCGGGCGGGGAGGCGCGGCGAGCGGAGATCGAGCCAAGCTGGTCCGGTGAGAGTCGACCCGCACATCCTCGCCGCGCTCCGCGTCTCCCCCGGCCAAGCGGCACGCCTCGCCGATCGCGACCCGCGATCCTCTCCCCTGCTCGGGCACGAGGACCAGGCCGGAAAGGGGCGGCCAAGAGACCTGGCCGATCACGAGCTGGCGGCCTACACGGCAGCGCTCGCGGCGACCCAGGAGCTGCTCTGGGCGAACGGTACCCACGCGGTGCTCCTCGTCCTCCAGGCCCTCGACGCCGCCGGAAAGGATGGCACGATCAAGCACGTCATGTCGGGGGTGAACCCCCAGGGCTGCGAGGTGACCTCCTTCAAGCAGCCCTCGGCGGAGGAGCTCGCCCACGACTTCCTCTGGCGCGCGGCCAAGGCGCTGCCGGCGCGGGGCCGTATCGGGATCTTCAACCGCTCCTACTACGAGGAGGTTCTCGTCGTGCGGGTCCACCCCGAGCTGCTCACAGCCGAGCACCTCGCCGGCCACGAACACGGTCCCCAGCTCTGGCACCAGCGCTACGAAGACATCAACGCCTTCGAACACCATCTCCACCGAAACGGCGTCCGCCTCGTCAAGTGCTTCTTGCACGTCTCGCGAGAAGAGCAGCGCAGGCGCCTCCTCGAACGCCTCGAGGACCCGCCCAAGCGCTGGAAGTTCTCCGAAGCCGACCTGGCCGAGCGGGCGCACTGGGACGACTACCAGCTCGCCTACGAAGAGGCGCTCACCGCTACCTCGACACCTTGGGCGCCGTGGTACGTGGTCCCGGCAGACCACAAGCACGTCCTTCGAGCACTCGTCGGGGGGCTGCTGGTCGAGGCAATCGACCGACTCGACCTCGCCCCACCGACCGTCTCGGCCGAACGCGCCGCCAGGCTCGAAGCGGCGAGGGCCGAGCTGCTGTCCGAGGGAACCTGAGCGTTGCGGACAGGGCCACCCCAGCGGGCCCCAGTCCCTGGCCAACCCCTCGGTCCCGGTTCCCGGCCTCCCCGGGAGGCCGGGAACCCACCGTCGACCCCGCTCCGGCGCGCCCTACCCCGGCTGTGGCGCAGCGCCGCCGGGCAACGCGCTCGGCGCCTCGCGTGCCGGCGTCGACCGGAGGCCCGCTGACCGGCTGCACCACGCTGCGCCGAGCAGCGTCAGGACGAGCCCGAGCTCCAACACCCAGTAGGCGGCGCGGTAACCACCCAAGCCGATCACGGCGCCGACGAGCAGCGGCGAGACCACCATCGCGGTCGCCCAGAGCCCGTTCAGGGCTCCCATCGCGAGGCCCCCCCGGACGCCACGCTCCGGTGCGGCCGCGAGGCCGACCGCGTAGGCGGCCGTACCGACGGCGGCGCGCGGCGCGACAACCAGCACGAGGACGACCAGCGCGCCGAACAGCCCCGGGCTCGCGAGCGCCGGCAGGAGCGCCACCAGCATTCCCGCCATGGCGAACAGCAGCACGCGAGCAGTTGCCGCTCGCGCCCCCAGCCGGCTCACCACCGCGCTCACCCCTGCATAGCCCACCCCGGCGACGGAGAAGGCGAGCCCGATGACGGGCGCGCCCTGACCGGCCCGGGCGAGCTGGAGCGGGACGAGCAGCGTGAGGGCGCCGGAGAGCACGCCGCTCGCGACGAGCGCCAGGATCGCGATCCCGAGCCCCCCGCCGAAGCGTCGAGTGACCCGCCCCGGCCAAGGCCGGACCTGGCGGGGCGGGCGAGGCGGCGGTAGGACAGTCGGGCCCCTCGTGGCTGGGCCCGTGCTCCCCGGGCCCAGGCGAACGAGCCAGAGCGCGACAGCCGAGCCGGCCAGCGCGAGGAGGCCGAAGGGGGCGAACTTGCCGATCCCTCCGGCAATGGCGCCCACGGTTGCCGGTCCGACCGCAGCGCCGATCGAAGAGATCGTGACCGCCGCCCCGAGACGTCGGGCGCCGTCACTGCTCGGGAAGCCCGCGAGCCACGCGACCCCGGCCGTCCAGACCGTCGCGTACGCGAGGCCGAGCGCAACTCGTCCCACTACGAACACCGCGAGCATCGGCGTCGCTTGCCCGACACAGGACACAACCAACAACACCGCGCCACCGAGCGTCACCGCTCGCGGTCCGTACCGATCCGCCAGGACGCCGGCAGGCACGGATGCGACCAGCGTGGCGAGGCTCTGGAGCGCGAGGAGCTCGGCCGCGCCGGAGTCGGACAAACCGAAGTGGCGAGCAAGCGCCGGGAGCACGGGAACGATCGCGTTCTGTGCGACACCCGTTACGAACACGAGCGCGTAGAGGGCGAGCGGGAGCTCCCGGCCTCTCCAGCCCATGCACCGCCTCCTCGTCCGGCTCTGTGCGGGCTCACGCGAGCATCCGCTCTCCCCAGCAGAGTATGATGAGAGCAACGTGGGTAAAAGAGAAAGTTCTCCGATAGAACGAACAGTTTTGCCTATCGAAACCGGGGTGACCTTGGCGGCGCTCCAGGCATTCGTGGCAATCAGCGACCTCGGAACCTTCCGCGCTGCGGCTGTCGCGCTCGGCTACACCGAGTCGGCGATCTCCCACCGGGTCCGAGGGCTCGAAGGCGCGCTCGGGGAGGCCCTCTTCCAGCGGCCCGGCGGTCGGGCGCACGTCTCGCTGACTGCGGCCGGGGAGGCCGCGTATCGCCATGCCCGTCGAGTCCTCGCCGCCGTGGAGGCGCTCGGTGCCGACGTGCGCGGCGCCGCCTCGGCGGCGCCGCCTCGGGTCAGGATCGGCGCTTTCCAGTCTGCCGCCGCAGAGCTGCTCCCGGCCGCTCTCGGGGCCTTCCGGGAGGCTCGTCCCGGCGTGGAAGTCGTGCTGTCGGATGTCGGCGAGACGCCGGGCCTCCTCGCTGCGCTCGCTCGCGGTGATCTCGACGTCGCGTTCGTGCTCGGCCCCGTCGCCGACGAGAGCGTCGAGGCGATCCCGCTCGTCGAGGATCCTGTCGTACTCCTCGCCCGGCGAGACAGCGCCCTCGGCCAACAGCGCGAAGTTCGCCTCGGCGATCTCGAGGACGTCGAGCTCGTGGGCTGGACACGCCGCTGGCGCTTCCAGGTGGAGCTCGAGGAAGCACTCCGTCGACACGGCCTCTCGCCCCGTTTCGTCTATCGGACAGACGACAACCTCGCGCTGCAGCGGCTGGTCGCTGCCGGGCTCGGCGTGGCCTGTGTCGGACGACTCGCGGCCGCCCACACCGTCGACCCACTCCTCACCTGGCGGAGCATCCGAGAGCAG
The DNA here is from genome assembly GCA_021791675.1 of Actinomycetes bacterium. Lineage (GTDB taxonomy): Bacteria > Actinomycetota > Acidimicrobiia > Acidimicrobiales > JAKAOS01 > JAJYWE01. The sequence goes on from JAJYWE010000034.1 coordinate 12,260, forward strand.
GTGCTCCACCGCACCGTCTATCTCTGTTATCCCCGTCACCGTGAGGTGGGAGGGGCAGTACATGCGCTGATGGCCGCCGTCCGCGCGCAGGTCGTGGCGTGACCGAACCTGGCGCACGCTCGCTCGGCGCCTCGGAACACGGTGGCGCTCGGGGCGGCGGTCGGCTCCGGAACGGTTCCCGCCGCTGCGGCCGGCGCGGCGGGAACCGTCGCACGGGGGTGTTGGAGATGGCAGAGTAGATCGATCAGCGAGACGAACAGGGGAGGTTGCGGTGGGGAGCGGAGGGGTGCAGTCGGGAGATCGGAGGTCGCGCGCGGGATCCGCGGAACCGACCGGCGCCGTGCCGCACGCCAGCCCCTTCCCCAACACTGCGCGACCCGTCGTGAGCTCCGACCCGTCGGTCGCCGAGCTCGTTGCGACACTCCCGCTCGGGCGGGGGAGGCTCGGACCCGGGATGCTGCGCGGGGTGACCGAGCTGTTCGCCGCGCGGCCGGAGACCTGGAGTGAGCGCCTCGTTCCGACGAGCGACGGTCGCGTGTACGTCCGGCTCTTCCGCTGTGACGAGCTCGAGGTCTGGCTGCTCGGCTGGGAGGGTGGTCAGGAGACGACCTGGCACGACCACGGCGGCTCGTCCGGGAGCTTCCGGGTCGTCGAGGGGGCACTGCTCGAGGAGTTCCGTCGTCCCTCCGGGACCCTCGGGCGACGGGTCCTGCGCGTCGGCGAGGGAGCCTCCTTCGGGCCCGGTTACGCGCACAACGTCATCCGGGAGCAGTCCGGACCGGCGCTCTCGATCCACGCCTACTCGCCGGCCCTGCACACCATGACCTACTTCCGCCCGACCGCCCTCGGCTTGGCTGCGGTCGAGACCCGCGTCGTCGACGGCCCGGACGACCTGCGGGCATCGACAACCCCGCTCCGCGAACCAGCGACGACCGGTGAGGCGCCGACCGGGCGGCCGGACCACGCCGGCGCCCGCGAGGTCCCGCGTCCGGAACGAGGCATCGCGACGCTCCTGGATGCCGCACGGGCCCGCCTGGATCGGCTCGGTCCGCTCGAGGCCGCCGCTGCGGTCGCCGAGGGTGCCGTCCTCGTCGACACGCGACCCCTCGCCCAACGGCTCGCCGACGGCGAGGTCCCTGGTGCCGTGGTCATCGAGCGGAACGTGCTCGAGTGGCGCCTCGAGCCCAGCTCCGACGCCCGCCTGCCCTGGGCCACCTCGCCCGAGCTCCGGGTGATCGTGATGTGCGACGAGGGCTACGCCTCGAGTCTGGCGGCTGCGAGCCTGCGCGACCTCGGCCTCCGGCACGCGACCGATCTGGAGGGCGGCTTCCAGGCCTGGCGGGCGGCCGGACTGCCGGTCCGGCCCGCGCTCGTGCCACCTGATCTCCTGCGTCGCGCCGCCGCAGCCGGCGTGGCGGGTGGCGGCGTCCGCGCAGACGGGGCTGCATGAACCGCCCGAGCCCGCAGCTGGCCCTGCGGGCGCCCTAGCGAGATCAGGGTGGGCGCACGGGACGATCCCACCCTCGTCCTCTCGGGGCACGGGCTTCGTGGGGAGGCGATCGTGCGCGCAGCGCGGGGCTCGGTGCGGATCGAGGCAGATCCCGACGCCCTGGCCGCAGTCGCCGCGCTACACGAGGCGGCGCGCGGCGCAGTGCGTGCCTACGGGCGCTCGACCGGTGTCGGTGGGCTCGCAGGCGAGGCGGTACCGGCTGCGGAGGCGGAGATGCTCTCGGTCCGCCTGCTCCGGAGCCACGCCTGCGGCGTCGGCGCGCCGCTCCCGGAGGCCGTGGTGCGAGGGGCACTCGTCGTCCGGGCGAACCAGCTCCTCGCCGCGGGCGCGGGAGTCTCACCCGATCTCGTCCGCGCCCTCCTTGCCGCCGCTCGCTGGCACCGGCTGCCGGTCGTGCACGAGCTCGGCGGGCTCGGCACGGCAGATCTCACCGCGCTTGCCGAGATCGGGCTCGCACTGATCGGGGAGGCTCCGGCCGGGGAACCCTCCGGTCCGCCGCTCAGGACGCTCGGTCCGGGCGAGGGCCTTGCGCTGCTCAGCAGCAACGCCGTCAGCCTGGCGCGAGCGGCCCTCGGCCTGGATCGGCTCACCACGGTCCTCGAGAGTGGCGACGTCGTCGCCGGCCTGGCCGCCCGAGCCCTCGGCGCCAGCCCAGAAGCCTTCGAGCCGAGCGTGCTCGCACAGCGCGCCCTCCCTGGCGAGCACCGAGCCGCCGCGCGGGTGCGAGCCCTGCTCGGTGCGCAAGCGGCGGCGCCGGGGGCGGGGGCCGCCCGGCGGCGCATCCAGGACCCGTACCCACTCCGCTGCGTCCCGCAGCTCCACGGTGCTGCGCTCGAGGCACTCGAGGACGCCTGGCGTCATCTCGAAGTCGAGTGCAACGGGGCCAGCGAGAACCCGCTCTACGCGCTGGCGGGGCATACCGACCCCGGACAGGGGCGGGTGGCAGTGCGCCACCACGGCGGCTTCCTCACCCTGTCGCTCACCTTGTCCCTGGACCGGCTTCGCGCCGCGCTCCTCTCCGTCGGCCTCGGCTCGACGGGACGCCTCGGACTCCTGGTCGACCCGGCCCGGACCGGGCTCCGCGCGTTCCTCGCGACCGGGCCCGAAGGCAGCTCCGGCGTGATGCTCGCCGAGTACGTAGCCCAGGCAGCGCTCAGCCGGCTGCGGTGGGCAGCCGCCCCTGCCACCGGCTGGCCGGTGGCCGTCTCGCTCGGGACCGAGACCCTCGCAAGTTGGCTCCCGCTCTCCGTCGAGCAGCTCGAGATGGCGACGGACGCGCTCGCACAGGTTCTCGGGGCAGAGCTGCTCGCGGCGCTGCGCGCGGCCCGCCTGTCGAACCACCCGCTCCCTGCGATCGCACTCCCACTGGCCGCGCTGGCGGTCGCGTCCGGCGAGAACGACGCCGACGCACCGCTCGGCGGCGCCCTCGAGGCGCTGGCAGGGGCGATCCGGACAGGGCTCGGCCGCGACCCACGCGTCACCGACCACCAGGACACAACCCTCGCCGGCGAGCTCGGACGACAGCCCCAGGCGCCACTGGCTTGACGCCGCCCGGACGCGTCCCTTAGCGTCTGGACGCCTCGGGTCCGGGCACGCAACCGTCGCAAGGCGGCGCTCGCCCGGTCGAGACCGCTCCCACCGAGACCCGGGCAGGGCGCGCTGGCCGGGCCCGGATCGCACCGGTCGATCGGACAAGAGAGCGAGGACCACTGCGTGGAGACCATGACGACCGAGGCAGCGATCCTCACCGAGGTCGGCGCGCCACTCGTGGTGGAGGAGGTGTCGCTCTCTGCTCCGGGCCCCGGAGAGGTGCTCGTTCGCCTGGTCGCGAGCGGCGTCTGCCACAGCGACTGGAACGCCGTCTCGGGGAGCTCACCGCACCCCCTTCCCGTCGTGCTCGGCCACGAGGGCGCCGGACTCGTGGAGGCGGTCGGGCCGGGCGTCTCGTCGGTCACCCCGGGCGACGCCGTGGTGCTCAGCTGGCTCCCCACGTGCGGTCGCTGCGCAGCGTGCCAGCGCGGACAACTCTCGCTCTGCGAACCGGCGACCAAGCAGATGGCAGCAGGAACCCTGCCGAGCGGCGCTCGGCACCTCCTGCGTCACGACGGCAGCCCCCTCTTCCACTACTCCTACCTCTCCACCTTCGCCCGGCACACGGTGGTCGACGAGCGCTCCTGCGTACGGCTGCACCCCGGGGTGGACCTCGAGGTGGCGGCGCTCGTTGGGTGTGCCGTGATGACCGGGGTCGGCGCGGTCCTCAACCGGGCGCGCGTACCTGCCGGCGCCTCGGTCGTCGTCTTCGGGGCGGGTGGCGTCGGTCTCTCGGTCGTCATGGCGAGCCGGCTCGTCGGCGCGGCCACCATCGTCGCCGTCGACCCGGTCCCCGCCAAGCGGGCCCTCGCCCTCGACCTCGGCGCGACCGACGCACTTTCCGGCGACGGGGCCGAGCTCGAGGAGCGCCTCGCCGTGCTGGCCCCTGGCGGGGCAGACTTCGCTTTCGAGGCCGCCGGCCTCCCGGCGCTCGTCGAACGCAGCTTTCGCGTCACGCGCCCCGGAGGCATGATCGTCGCGGTCGGCGTGCCGCCAGCGGGGAGCACGATCTCGCTCCCCGGGCCGGAGCTGACCCGATCGGAGCGCGTCGTGACGGGCACCTTCTACGGCTCGGCTCGGCCACACCTGGACGCGCCGATGCTGCTCGCGCTGTACGAGGCGGGGAAGCTGCCGCTCGGACGGCTCGTGAGCGCGCGCTACCCCTTGGAAGGCGTGAACGACGCGTTCGCTGCGATGCACAGTGGGGACGTTGCCCGAGCGGTCCTGCAACTGGAGGAGGTCCAGCATGGAGATCGGTGAGGGATTCGTCGGTTCCGGGGCGAACGCCGCCCACGTCAACACCGTCCTCGGGGAGCGCAGCGGTCCGGTCGGGAGCGCCTGGGCGGGCGCACTCGCAGGGCCGAGTGCCGGCCACGCCCCCTTCCTCGTCGTCGCGCAGCCCGGCGTCGCCGCCTGCCCGCCGACCGTCTTCGTGAACAAGGCGGCCATCGCCTCGCCTGCTCACGCCCGGCTGACCTGGGGCGCGGCCCAGGCCGGCGTCGCCGCGGGAATCGCGACCGCGCTCCGCGCCGGCGCCATCGACCCTGAGCGCATCGGCGAGCTCTGCCTCATCGCGGCGGTCTGGGTCGACCCGGCCGCCGACGACGAAGACGCCGTCTTCGCGAACAACGCGTCCGCGACCGCGGTGGCCATCGAGACTGGGCACGGCGGCGGACCCGGTCTCGATGCCTTCCTCGACGCTGCTGCGGATCCCTGGAGCCCGTTCTTCCGGCCGAAGCTCGCGTCAGGCTGACCCCGGGGGGCCCTATGGGCCGCCGCAGCTCAGGGCTCTGCCGGGCCCGGGGTGCCCCTCGCGTCGCACACGCAGAACCGGACTCCCTCGGGGTCCTCCATCACCACCCACGAGCGTCCCTCGTCTTCGACCTCTCTCACCGCTCGCGCCCCGAGCCCGAGCAGGCGAGCGACGAGCGCGACCCGGTCAGCCGAGCGAAGGTCGAGATGCGTCGCCCTGGCACCGGGCGTGACTGCACCCTCCTGCAGGCGCTGGATCAGGACCGTGGGGCCGAGGCGGCCTCCGGCAGGGCAGAGCACGACGAACGCGCCACGCCGGTACTGCTCCTCGTAGTCGAGTGCTGCACGCCAGAAGGCAACCGCTCGATCCGCGTCGACCGCGTCGATGGTCACCTCCACGCTCCCGACGAGCGGTGCCGGCGCCCCCGGATCTCCGTCCCGACGGCCGGCCAGAGTGCCTCCACCACGGCCGCGCTCGTCCCCTCCGGCGAGCTGCCGGGGGGCGCCCTCGGTGCTCACGGCGTACCGAACGCTGGCTCAGTGGCCGGACGGGGCCTCCCAGCCCGCCAGCCTCGGAGGCGACCAGTCCTCCCCGACACGCGCCGATCCCGCTACCCACGGTCCGAGCATCGGTTGGGGGAACTTCGCGTGCTGCGTCTTCAGGCGGATGCCATAGGAGTTCCCCTCTTGGAGGTGCTTGACCAGCACCTTTCGCGCGATCTCGTCCTCTCGCCCCTCCGGGATCGGGAAGTAGATCTTGAGGAACGAGTTCGAATAGCGGTCGAAGACCGCAGGAACCCCCTCCTCCACGAGGAGGGTCACGTCCTCCAACCAGTTGAGGTCCTGGCCGGGAGTCGCCGCCAGCAGGTCCACGTCCTCGACCAGGGAGGCGTCATGCTGGTAGGGAAAGCTCTGGCCGGCCAGCTGCTCGGCGTCGATCGTGACGTGGCGCTCGGTCGCGGCCGACGTGGCAGGTTCGTTCGTCGTCATCGGGTCAGCTCCCTGCGTCTGCGAGGTGCTTGCCGAGGAGGCGGCGGATCTCTTCGAGCGTCGCCTGCTCGCTCACCCCGGGGATGTAGTCCGTACCAGCGAGGGGGACCTTGGCCATCGCCGCGGCTTCGACGGTGAGGGCACAGAGGTCCTCGGGCTCGAGGCTGTGCACGTTGGTCTTCCCACAGGCACGCGCGAGCATCTGCACCTCGAGCGTCAGCGTGTGGAGGAAGTTGTAGACCCGCTCCGCTGCTTCCTCGACGACGAGGCGCTTGCGGAGCTCCGGGTCCTGTGTCGCGACACCGACCGGGCAGCGTCCCGTGTGGCAGTGGTAGCAGTATCCCGCAGGGACACCGACGGTCCCTTCGTAGTCGGTGACCCCTGGGATCTCCTTGTTGCAGTTCAGGGCCATCAGCGCAGAGTGGCCGATCGCGACCGCGGTTGCGCCGAGGGCAAGCGCCTTGGCCACGTCCCCACCGTTGCGGATCCCTCCCGCGACGACCAGGTCGATCTCGTCGGCGAGCCCGACGTCCTCGAGGGCTCGGCGCGCTTCCGGGATCGCCGCCATCAACGGGATGCCAGTCTCCTCGGACGCGATGTGCGGCCCGGCTCCGGTCCCGCCCTCCGCCCCGTCGAGGTAGATGATGTCGGGCCCACACTTTGCCGCCATGCGCACGTCGTCGTAGACGCGGGCTGCACCCAGCTTGAGCTGGATCGGGATCTGGTAGTCGGTGGCCTCGCGGATCTCCTGGATCTTGAGGGAGAGGTCGTCCGGACCGAGCCAGTCGGGGTGGCGGGCGGGGCTGCGCTGGTCGATCCCGGGCGGGAGCGACCGCATCTCCGCCACCTGCTCCGTCACCTTCTGGCCCATCAGGTGGCCCCCGAGGCCCACCTTGCAGCCCTGTCCGATGAAGAACTCACAGGCGTCTGCGAGCATCAGGTGGTGCGGGTTGAAGCCGTACCGGCTCTGGATGCACTGGTAGTACCACTTCGTCGAGAGGTCGCGCTCCGGAGGGATCATCCCACCCTCCCCCGAGCACGTCGCCGTGCCCGCCATCGACGCGCCCTTCGCGAGCGCCATCTTCGCCTCGAGCGACAGGGCACCGAAGCTCATCCCGGTGATGTACACCGGGATGTCCAGCTCGATCGGGTGCTTCGCGAAACGCGCGCCGAGCACGGTCTTGGTCACACACTTCTCCCGGTAGCCCTCGATCACGAACCGAGTCAGCGTGCCGGGGAGGAACATCAGCTGGTCCCAGTGGGGCGTGGGCTTGAACATCGAGAAGCCACGCATTCGGTAGCGTCCGAGCTCCGCCTTCACGTGGATGTCGTTGATGACGTTCGGGGTGAAGATGCTCGAGTGTCCGAGCACGTTCTTCTGGGACGATCCGTCCTCCATGGTGTCTCCTTCGGCTGCGACTCAGAGGACGAGCTTGCGCTCGTTGGGCTCGAGGCTGTCGTAGTTGTAGAGCTTCTTCCCGCACACGAACTTCCGGAACGACGCGGGCGTCTGGTCGAAGCCGTAGATCGAGAGCTTCCGCGCCAGGAACTCCAGATCCGCTGCGCCGAGCGCGTCCTCGACACAGTCGATCCCGAGGCTCGCGACCGTCCCACCGACGTAGATGACCCCGTCGTACATGGAGTCGCCGAGCCCGGGCCCGACGTTGCCACAGATGATCTGGTGGCCACGCTGCATCATGAACCCGGTGAGCAGGCCGGCGTTCCCGCCGACCAGGATCGTCCCACCCTTCTGGTCGATCCCCGTCCTCGCACCGACGTCTCCGCGGATGACGAGATCCCCGCCTCGCAGCGCCGCGCCGGTGAGCGAGCCGGCGTTCTTCTCCACGACCACGACGCCGGACATCATGTTCTCGCAGACCGACCAGCCCACCCGGCCCTCGACCACGACCTCTGGTCCGTCGATCAGACCGAGCCCGAAATAGCCGAGACTCCCCCCGAAGCGGAGGTGGCATCGTTCGAGGATCCCGACCCCGAGCGAGTGCTTCGCTCCGGGGTTCGCGACCGTCACGTTGAGCACGCCCTCCTCGTAGAGGAGCCGGCGCAGCTCCAGGTTGATCTGGCGGGTGGAGAGCCCCTCGGCGTCGAAGGTCGCCGAGTCTCCTTGCACGACAGCGACCTTCGGCGCGACGGCCTCCGGCTCCGCGAGCCCACGTGCGTCGTACGTCAGGCCCCGCTCGCCCACTGCTACAGGCTCCACACCATCACCTCCCGCTCGTAGGGGTCGTAGGTATCGATCTCGCGGCCGAGCACGGCCCGAATGGCCACTTCCTCGGAAGCGAGCGCCACCAGGGAGTCGGACTCGAACAGCACGAGCGGCTTGGCCGCCATCTCGTCCTTCGCCATGCCGAGGCTGTCCGAAGTGACCACGACGTAGGTGAAGACGCCATCGAGGTCGTCGAGGCTCTGCTTCATCGCCGTCTCGAGCGACGTTCCCCGCTCCAGCTCATCGGCCAGGTAGACGGCGATGATCTCGGAGTCGCACTCGGAGGCGAAGCGGTGCCCACGGCGCTCCAGGCGCCGGCGCCACTGGTGGTAGTTGGTGAGCTGTCCGTTGTGCACGACCGCGACGTCCCCGAAGGGGTAGGCCCAGTAAGGGTGTGCGCCAGCGATGTCCACGTCCGACTCGGTGGCCATGCGGACGTGGCCGATCCCGTGGGTCCCCCGGAAGCCGGCGAGCCCGTACTGCCTGCCCACGGTCTCGGCGTCGCCGAGGTCCTTCACGATCTCGAGGGAGTGGCCGATCGAGAGCACCTCACAGCCGGGAATGTCCTCCAGGTAGTCGACAAGTGCCTTGAGCTCGCCGTCGTAGCGGACGGTGGCCCGCACCGCGTAGTCGGTCGCCCGGGTCACCGAGTCCATCCCCGCGCCGATCTTCGAGAGGCGGCGCTCCAACTCCTCGAGGGACGTCTCGAGCCGCTCGGTCCACTCGATGTCGCGTTCCTCGTTCGGATCGGCCAGCTTGACTCGGAGCACGAGGGCCTCGCCTGGGGCACCGTAGAGCGCAAGGCCCGTCGAGTCCGGTCCTCGGTGCTTCATGGACTGGAGCATGGCCGTGAGCTCCGAGCCCACTTCGCCAGGTCCGTCACGATGGATGATTCCCGCAATGCCGCACATGTCCGCCCGTCCTTTCCGCACCGACCGCCTTCACCTCACCCGCCTCAGCCGAGCAACACCTACGGGGCGGGCGCTCCGGCTCGCAGCTGTCGCCTGGCGGAGCCTCACCCGCCACGTCGGGTCACGCGCCTTGCTAGGGCAGGATGTCGAGGTACTCCTTCACGTCCCAGTCCGTCACCGTCGAGATGAACCGCTCCCACTCGTCGCGCTTGTAGTGCATGAACACCCGGTACATGTCGCCCGGGAGAGCACTCCGGACGACGGGGTCCGCTTCCAGCGCGTCGAGTGCCTCGCCGAGGGTCGTCGGGATGCGGCGTACCTCCTTGCCCTCCGCCATCGCATCGTAGATGTTGCGCTCCTCGGGCTGGCCCGGGTCGAGGTCGCGGTCCAGTCCGTCCTTGATGGTGGTGAGCAGGGCCGCCATCGAGAGGTACGGGTTCACCGCAGAGTCGACCGAGCGATACTCGAAACGGCCCGGCGCCGAGATGCGCAGCGCGGTCGTCCGGTTCTGGAAGCCCCAGTCCGCGAAGATCGGCGCCCAGAACCCCGCATCCGCATAGCGCCGGTAGGAGTTCACGGTCGGCGCAGTGATCGCGCAGAGCCCCCGAAGGTGGTCGAGCACGCCGCCGATCGCCCGGAGCCCGACCTTGCCGGGCATCCGCGGGTTCGCAGTGTCGGGGAGGAACATGTTCTCCTCGCCCTGCCAGAGCGAGATGTTGTGATGGCAGCCGTTTGCGGAGACCCCCATGAAGGGCTTCGGCATGAAGCAGGCGAACGCCCCCATCTCGCGCCCGACCTGCCGGCAGATCTGGCGGTACGTCGTGAGGCGGTCGGCCGTCAGCTCGGCCCGGTCGAACTGGAAGTTCAGCTCGAGCTGCCCGGGAGCATCTTCGTGGTCCCCTTGGATCATGTCGAGGCCCATGCGCTGGCCGTACTCGACGACTTTGTGGATGATCGGCTGGAGCTCGGAGAACTGGTCGATGTGATAGCAGTACGGCTTGGTGAGCCCCTCGACCGTGGGCTTGCCGTTCGCGTCGGCGCGCAACCACATCATCTCCGGCTCGCAACCGGCCCGCAGGTGGTACCCCGTCTCGGCCTCGAAGGCCTCGTGCAGCCGCCGGAGATTGCCCCGGCAGTCGGAGGTCAGGTAGCTCCCACCGTCGACTTCCTCCTCCCGTCCCCGGAACAGCGTGCAGAACACCCGAGCCACCTTCGGATCCCACGGCAGTGGGCAGAAGGTCTCGACGTCGGGCAGGCCGACGAGCTCCCTCGCCTCCGCCCCGTAGCCGATGTAGTCCCCGTGGCGGTCGATGAAGAGGTTGGCCGTCGAGCCGTAGACGAGCTGGAAGCCCGAGCGTGCCACGCGCGCCCAGTGTGGAGCCGGCACGCCCTTGCCCATGATCCGGCCGGTGACGGAGACGAACTGGTAGTAGATGTAGGTGATCCCCTCGGCGGCGATGCGTCGCTCGACCTCGGCGATTGCCTCCTCCCGCCCGTCCTTCGCCAGGAACCGCTCGAGGTCCGTCATCGAGGTCTCCTCCCCTTCTCCCACGCCACCCTGTCGCATCGCCGGCTCGGCGAGCGCCGTCCCACCCCGTCCTCAGTCGTCTCCGGCTGTCGCCCACGCCGCCAACGGCCCGCCGTGCAGCGCTCGGGCGCGCTCCCCATTACTCGAGCGACCGATCGAGGACGCCCTCGTCGTTTCTTCACAGGAAACGCTGACTGCTGAGACGATACATCCCCCCTGCGCTCGACGCAAGCCCGGCGAGTGCTCTCCGCAGGCTCCGCGCGTCCTCGCTCACGACCCGACGTCGGGCCGGGCCCGACCCGAGCGACGCGAGGGCAGGTCACGATCGGGCACCTCGGGACGTACGACCGTCTCGACGGCCCCTGGCCGGCCCGGGGTGCGGAGCTCCCAGCGCGGCAGGGAGCGGCGCAGCTGCCGCACTCGACGCTGGTAGTACGGGCCGAACCAGAAGTAGTAGACGGCGAGGAGCGTGAGGCCGACCAGGAGCAGGCTCTGGCTGACGAACAGCACGAGCGGGAGGAACACGACCACGGCGACGACGAGCCCGGACACGCCGAGCAGCTTGAGCCGCCGGATCGCCGCGCAGAGCGCGTCGTACTCGGCGCGGGGCACCCCAGCGCTGTCCCAGGAACGACCGCACCCCTCGCAGGTCCAGATCTCGCCCGGGAGGCAGCGCCCGACCTGGCCGCACGGGCAGCGTACGGCCAGGCGAAGGCGATCGCGACGGGTGCGCTGACCCGGTACCGCGCCACGTCCGGTTGCCGAGGCCGCCACGCCGGGCCGCTCAGCTCGACGCTGCACCGGCTCCGGGCGCTAGCTCCAGCTGCTCGAACAACGCCATGTCCGGCTCGTCGACGGAGGGGTCACGCATGTGGACCGGGAGCTTGTCCTCCACGACCCGGCGGTAGATGTAGAGCAGCACCGCGATGATCTCGAGCGCGATCCCCATCAGCAGCTCCAGGTACCCGCCGTAGCCTGTGATCGAGAAGGACGGAGCGCCGAGCACGATGAAGGCGAGGTTCCCGAGGGCGAGGATGCCGGCCGCATACAGCCACCCCGTCGAGAGCTTGAGCGGCCGCGGCCAGTTCGGGCGGGCCTTGCGCAAGAGCAGCACACCGGTCAGCGCGAGGACGTGGGTGAAGATGTAGCCCAGGTTGCTCGCAGCGAGGATGTCGATCGTCGAGCCCAGCAGCAGGATCAGGGCGATGTTCACGACCATGTCCACGGTCATGCCGCGAGACGGCACGTGGTGCTTGTTGATGTGGCCGAGCCACTTGATCGTCATCCCCGACTTCGAGATGCCGTAGAGCGCCCGGGAGCCGTCCATCGTGGCCGAGTTCATCGACAGGATGAACGAGGCGATGAGGAGCGGCAGGATGAAGTTCGCACCGCCACCGATCATCTTGTTCAGCTCGATCACGAAGAACTGCACGCCGCTCACGCTGAGCGACTTCGAGATCTCGCCCGTCGGGAGCACGCCACCCGTTCCGAGCGGCAGGAGCACGTAGACGGCGAGGGAGAACATCGCCGCGCGCCGGAGCGCGATCCGGGTGTCGCGGTGGATGTCCAGGTACTCGGGGGCGAAGGTGGCGGCTGCCTCGACGCCGTAGGCCGACCAACCCATGAGGTAGAGCCACACCATCGCGAGCTTGATCGACGCCCACAGGCTCGCCTGGTGGCCGAGCTGCCACGAGAGGTTGCTCGCGTGCCAGGTCCCAGTCAGGTAGGGCAGGAACATGAAGATGAACAGGGGGATCATCAGCAACGCGCCGGTCACGTAGCCGACCCAGACCGCAGGCTTGACGCCCACTGCGTTGACCGCCCAGACGATGAGGATGAGCGCGATCCCGATCAGCACCGGGAGGTTCATGTGGATGACGTTGTCGAAGCCCCACGTCGTCTTCGGGAACCACTGGGCCTGGATGAGCTGCCCGACCGTGAGCCCGAAGATCGAGAGCACCGCCGTCCACCCGCCCCAGTAGCCGACGGCCGCCATCGGGCCGAAGAAGGTGAAGTACTTCCGCCAGCCCTCGTAGGCGTAGATGGAGATCCCCCCGGCGCGATCCGGGAACATCGTGGCCGGCTCGGTGTAGACCTGGTTCTGGACGACGGCGATCACCATGGAGATCCCCCACAGCACCACGGCGCCGAGGGTCCCGAGATCCCCGATCGCGTAGCCGAGGTCCGAGATGAGGAAGCCCGGGTTCGCCAGGCACACGACGAACCCGTCGTACCAGTGGAGCGACTTGATCAGCTGGTGCTCGTCGATACCCGCGACCGCAACATCCGCGCCGGCGGCTGTCGGATCCATGTCCCCTCCCTCCCCACCGGCGACACCGGTGGCGTCGTCCCCCGTCACCCCTGCGGGTGCCTCGGAGCCAGCTGGCTCCCTCGATCCGAACACCCTGGCCGCACCAGCCGGATCGAACGTCGGCTCCGTCGGACGCACCGGCCACCAGTAGACGGGCCGGGTGTTTCCTCACAGGAGTCGGTGTTTCCGAGAGTGTAGCGAGCGCCAGGGACGCTGACAAGCGCGAGTTCGGCCGTCCGTCGCGTTCGCAGGACCCGGGCCGCGGGGTCAGTCGCGTGGGAACGAGTCGGGCAGCCACACCAGACAGCTCGCGCGCCGGCGGATACCCTCCGCCGCGCGCCGGTAGGTCCGGGGGTGCGCGAGCTCGGGATCGGGGCCGAAGACGAGAAGCGACGGTCGGCGCTCGGACGCGAGCTCGAGCACCGCCTGCACGACGTGGGGGCTCCGGACGAGGAGCCGCTCCACCCGCAGCCCCCGTGCGGCGGCGGCGCGCGCCGCCTGGAGCGTGGCGTCACCGGTCTCCGCCGCGAGGAGGGGCTGGTCGAACACGACAGAGAGGCGTGCGGTGTAGCTGGGGACAAGCGGCACGACGTTCGCGACCACCAGTACCTGGGGACCGTCGACAGCCGCGTCGATCGCCACACGGACCGCGTCCTCGGCGAACGGAACACCGATCGTGACGAGGAGCACCGGCCGCCCACCAAGCCCACCTCCCTCCGGCGGCTCGACCGGGGAGGCGGCCGGCGAGGTGGCCGGGGGAGACTCGGGGATCTCGCGAGGTCGGACGCCGGAGGGTGCGGGGGTCCCGACGGCGGCCCGGCCGCAGCGAGACCGCGCTCGTGCCTCCACGCCCCACCCGCGACACTGCGGACGCGCCTCCCCCACTCCCCCATGGTCTCGCACTCGAGCACGGGCCGCGTCGCCCGGTGCTCCGCGCACGGTGGCCCCTGCCGGGGGCCGACCGCCACGGTCCGGCCCACCCGTGGCCGAGCCCCGTCCCGGACCGGCGCAACGAGCGGGGCGCGCGCACCCGTGCCCCGCCGACGACAGGAGCTACGATCCGGAGATGAGAGCGACCATCCTCGAGACGACGCGCCAACCCCTCCGGATCGCCACCCTCCCCGACCCGTCTGCCGGGTCTGGGGAACTGCTCATTCGCGTCGAGGCGTGCGGCGTGTGCCACGCGGACGTCTCTGTCGCAGACGGCGACTGGCCGATCGGGCTCCCGAGGGTGCTCGGACACGAGATCGTCGGCACGGTTGCCGCCGTCGGCCCCGGCGTCGAGGGCTTCGCAGTCGGCGAGCGAGTTGCGACTGGCTGGCAGCACGGCTCGTGCGGGCAGTGTCGCGAGTGCAGGAACGGGCTCCCCATGCTCTGCACCGGGGGCCTGACGGTAACCGGCTCCGATGTCGACGGGGGCTTCGCCGAGCTGGTCCTCGCCGAGGCGGCCTTCACGGTCGCGGTCCCGGACGGCCTCGACCCGGCCGAGGCCGCGCCCCTCACCTGCGTCGGGGTGACCGCGTTCGCCGCGCTCAGACGGGCGGGCGCACTCGTCGGATCCCACGTCGGGGTCCTCGGACTCGGGGGCATGGGCCACCTCGCCATCCAGTTCGCCGCGGCCTCCGGGATGGAGGTCCTCGCGCTCAGCCGGGACCCGGCGAAGGAGTCCCAGGCCCGCGAGCTCGGGGCGACCGACTTCGCCGTCTTCGACCGCGACCACGAACCCGAGTCCGCCGAGGGGAGCCTCGACCTGCTCCTCGTCACCGGGATCGACACCACCACCGTCGGGGCGGCGCTCCGCCTGCTCCGGCCGGAGGGGCGGCTCGTCGTCCTCGGCTTCGGGGAGCCGTTCTCGGTCGACCCGGCAGACCTGTGCAACGGGGCCAAGACGGTGATGGGCTCCCTCGTCGGGACGCCCGACGACCTCGCCGACACGCTGGCCTTCGCCGCGCGTCATGGCATCCGCGCCCGAGTCGAGACGGGCGCCCTGGAACAGGTCAACGACGCCCTCGACCGCGTCCGGCGGGGCCTCGTGCGCTACCGAGCCGTGCTGCTCCCCTGAGTATGACCCGGGGGGGCGCACCCGGCTCGAACGTGGCGCCCTCGGGATCCGGCGGACCGGCCGGCCACCTGGACTCGCTCAGGCGCACGATCCACGCGGGGACTTGGCCAGCTGACGGGCGAGGTCGACGAAGTGGCGTGCGGAAGACGGTGCGACCGTGGGCACCCACGCCAGGGCCAGTCCGACCGTGGGCACGGGTGGCGCGAAGCGACGCGTGACCGCCCCGGGGGCGCGGAGGTGTCGAACGTGCGGGCCGATCATCACGGCCACACCGGCGCCCGCGGCCACCGCCTGGAAGATCCGCTCGTCGTCCGGCTCCTCTCGCACGGCATCTGGAGGGGTCGAGCCCCACACCTGCTCGACGATCGCGTCGTAGAGCCCGGGGCCGTTTCGCCTCGGCCACGAGACCACCTCGACGCCGAGGAGATCCGACCGCCGTATCGCCCTTCGGCGTGCGAGCGGGTGGCCGGCTGGCAACGCCACGACCAGCTCCTCCTGGACCAGTGGGACCACCTCCCAACCCTCCGGGGCGTCGACCGGCGGGCGGACCACGGCGATGTCCGTTCGCGCCGCCGCGAGCTCGGCGAGATTCCAGCCGGTGAACCCGGTGACGAGCTCCAGCTCGACCTCCGGGAAGGTCTCGCGAAAGCGCTCCAGCGCCTCCGGCACGACCCCCGCAGGTGCGGACCGGGTCGTGTGGATCCGGAGGCGCCCTCCGCGCCCCTCGCCGATCGCGCGGACCCGCTCCTCCAGGGCTGCAGCCTCCGCCAGCAGTGGCCGCGCCCCTTCGAGGAGCAGCCGGCCAGCCTCGGTCAGGCTGACGCGGCGACGATCGCGACGGAAGAGCTCTGCGCCGAGCTCGGCCTCGAGCGCGCGGATCTGCTGCGACACCGCCGGCTGCGCCACATGCAGTCGCTGCGCGGCCCTCCCGAAGTGGAGCTCGTCGGCCACCGCGCAGAAGTAGTGCAGGCGCCGCAGCTCCACGTCCGAATGATAAGCGATCGCGCTCACACGGAAGCGAACTGGTCTTGGACCGGAAGTCCGATCCTGTGCTCTGCTCGGGATGACGGCCCGGGGTTGGCCGCGGAGAGAGGAGACGAGCAGTGACACTTCCGGCCAGGGCGAGGTTCGTGATCATCGGTGCCGGGATCCACGGCCTGTCGACCGCGTGGCACCTCGGCGCGGCACTCGAGGCGGCCGGGGAGGATCGGCCCGGGGACGTGCTCGTGATCGACAAGACGAACGTGGGTGCCGGCGCCTCGGGGATCGCCTGCGGGGTGATCCGGAACAACTACTTCCAGCCCGCCATGCGCGAGCTCATGGCACACTCCGTCTCCGTCTGGGAGTCCGACCCCGAGGCGTTCAGCTACCACCCCGTCGGCTACGTCCAGCTCGCGCCGGAGGTCATGGCGGAGGACGTGGCGAAGATCGCCTCGGAGCAGGCAGCGATCGACTACCCGTCCGAACTGGTCGAGGGTGAGGAGGACTGCCGGGCTTACATGGAGAAGATGTTCTCCGACTGGCAGGCCCGGGGCATCACCGTCGTCCTCCACGAGAAGCGGGGGGGCTACGCCAACAACACCGCCTCGCTCGCAGGGCTGGCCGCCAAGGCGCGAGGCTACGGTGCGCAGATCGTCCCGGGTACGCGCCTCACCGGATTCTCCCGTGACGCGTCCGGCGCGGTCACGGCGGTCGAGACCGACCAGGGCCGGGTCGAGTGCGAACAGGTCATCGTGGCGCTCGGGCCGTGGGTCCGTACCGCCTGGAAGCTCCTCGATCTCCCCGACTCCGTCACGGTCCGCGGTCGAGACGGTGCCGACTACGAGCGGCCGATGTGGACCTACTGGTCCTTGCAGGAAGGGACGCTGCGGGTCGACCCTGGCTACCTCGTCGACAACGAGGGCCGCATGCCGCCCGTGATCCACGTCGACACCGATGCACCGCTCTACGACAGCCAGGGCGAGCTCGTCACAGACGAGCTCTGGGGCATCTACTACAAGCCCGACTTCAACTTCGGCGGCGTCCAGGGAGGGGCGATGCCCTTCGTCGTCGACCGACCCACCGAGCAGGTGCACGTCGATCCCTACGGACCCGCCTCCCCCGACTTCGTGGTCGGCCCGTCCTTCGCCCGGATGTGGACGGCCGCGCTCGCTCACTGCCACAAGCGCTTCGAGGGGATGGAGGCGCGCTTCTCGAAGGAGCCCTCGGGTGGGATCGGTTGCTTCACGCCGGACAGCTTCCCGGTGTTCGACCGGTTCGCGGACAACGTCTACGTGATCGCCGACTCGAACCACGGCTACAAGATGATCGGTGTCGGCGCCCTCGTGGCCGAGGAGGTCCTCGGACGGCCGCAGGCTCTCCTCGAGCCCTTCCGTTTCGCCCGCTATGCCGCGGGCAAGCTCCACCCGGTCAGCCACTCACCGTTCCCGTGGAGCTAGTGGTGCCCGGGACAACGGGCAATCGGCCCAGGTGGGACACCCGACGGGTCGGCGGCCCCGCGCAGTGAAGGACGGTCCGGGGCGCAAGCCGGTCATCGGGGTGTCGACGAGCTTTCTCGACTTCGGCGACTATCTCGGGGTGGGCTACCACAAGCCCGTCTCGCTCGCCGGGGGAGTCCCGGTCATCCTGCCCCGCGTCCCGGAGGCCCTCGACGACCTCCTTGCGCTCTGCGACGGGATCATGATCGCCGCGGGCCACGACCTGGACCCCACCTACTACGGGCAGACTCCCGGTCCCCACCTGCACAAGACCGACCCAGGCCGAGACCGCTTCGAGGTGGACCTCGTCCGGAGAGCGTCGGCACTCGGGCTCCCGCTGCTCGGAAGCTGTCGCGGCATCCAGGTGATCAACGTCGCCCTCGGCGGGACCCTGGTGCAGGACCTCGGTCTCGTGCCCGCGTGGACAGCCCACCCGTCGGACCCATCCTGGGCCTGCTGGGCACAGGTCCAGGATGCGGCGATGCACGACGATCCCCTCCCCGAGCACCCTCGTCACGCCCTCCGTGTCGAGCACGGGAGCCTCCTCCACCAGGCGCTCGCGACGACGGCCGCGACGGTCGACAGCTTCCACCACCAGGCCTGCGACACCGTCGCTCCCGGCCTTCGGGTGAGTGCTCGTGCACCAGACGGCGTGGTCGAGGCCATCGAGCGCGCGGATCCCTTCGTGCTGGCGCTCCAGTGCGAGCTCCACGAGGAGTGGCGCGTCGACCGACGATTCCTCCGCGTGTTCGAGCTCTTCGTGCGCGCTTCGGCCCGACGGGCTGCCCTCGTCTGATCCCCTGCCCGAGGACCCGCTCGCGGGCGGGCCGACGGTGTCGCCCCCGCTCGCGCCCCTCAGCCCTCTCGCTCGCCTGCTCCCCGGGCGCCTCGAGGGGGGGGCTCTCTCCCCGCGTGCACGAAGCCGAAGCCGAAGCGACCCTTCACGCAGAGGTTGCCCTTGGTCACGGAGTGGTCCGCCGGTGAGGTGACCTTCACGATGCGGT
>JAJYWE010000110.1 GCA_021791675.1 Actinomycetes bacterium
GCGGGTCGGGCCCCGGGTCCCCCGCGTCTTGTTCCGACGAGCGTGGCGGCCAGACTGGGGGGGTGGTGGCGCACGAGGTCCAGGCGCTCGGGGCGGATGCGGCGATACCTGGCGAGATGGACGTCCGGCGGGTCGGCGCGACCGGGGCAGAGCGTCCGGACCGCTGGCGACACGGCCTGCAGGCGGCGCTCGGCGCCATGTGGCTCCTCGACGGGCTGCTCCAGCTCCAGCCCTACATGTTCGAACGAGGTTCGAACGGCTTTCTCGGCCCCCTCGCCCAGAACGCCATGGGGTCCGCGTCGAACCCCTACAACGTCGTCGAGTCCCACCTCGTCCTGCTCTTCCACGCCTACCAACTGCCCGCGAACCTCACGGCCGCCCTCGTCCAGCTGGCCATCGGCGTTGCCATCCTCGACGGAGCCGTCGTCCGGCGGCCCGGCTTGCTCCGCGCCGGCCTGGCGATCTCGATTCCGTGGGCGTGCGTGGTATGGGCCTTCGGCGAGGCCTTCGGGGGGATGATCTACCCGCAGGCCTCGATGCTCGTCGGCGCGCCAGGTGCCGCCGTGGTCTACGCGCTCCTGGCTCTGGCGTTGTGGCCCCGGTCGGACACGCAGCGCGTCCGGCCACCTGGGGGCCGTTTCGTCGACACCCGCGACGCCGCTGCATCGACGGGCCTGCTCCCGGGTGCCTGGCCCTACGTCCTCTGGGCACTGGTCTGGGACGGAACGGCCCTGCTCTACGTGCAGTACGGCAATCGCGCACCGGACGCCCTCGCGGCGATCGTGCGAAGTGGCGCGACCGGAGAGCCGGGCTGGCTCGGCGGGCTCGCGAGGGCTGCCGCAAGCCTGCTCGAGGGGCGTGGCCTCTTCGTGGCGCTGTTGCTCGCCTTCCTCCAGCTGGCCATCGGGCAGGGGGCGCTCTCGCCGCGTACTCGCCGCGCAGCGCTTGCGCTCGGGATCGGCGTCTCGCTCCTCTTCTGGGTTGTGGGTCAGACCCTCGGTGGCATGCTCACCGGCACCGCAACGGACCCGAACCTCGGGCCGCCGATGGTGCTCTACGCCCTCGCCCTCTGGCCGAGAGTTGGGGCCGCTGGCTCGGGCCGCACGTCCGACGCGCCGCTTCCCGGTGTCCCGTCGCTCTCGTAGCATGGCGGGGTGGTCGCCGAGCTCTTCCCTGCGTCCTCGGTTCCTCCGATTCGGAGCGTCAGCCTTGCGCGCCTGAGCGCGGAGCTGAGCCGGGCCGCTGCGGGGATCGGGCGGATCGCCGTCGAAGGGGAGGTCTCGCGTCCGCGCACGGTCGCGTCCGGCTGGTGCTATTTCACCCTCCGGGACCGTGCGGCGCAGCTGATCGTCTCGTGCCCACCCCGCGCGCGGGCGCGATGTCGCGTCGTGGACGGGGAGCGGGCACAGGTCACCGGCGCGCTGTCCTGGCGCTCTGGTCGTGGCGCGATCGAGCTGGTGGCCGAGGAGGTGGTTCCGGTTGGGGCGGGCGCGATCGCTGCGGCGCTCGAGGCAACCAGGCGCCGGCTGGTCGCCGACGGTCTGGTGGATCGTCCCCGGAGGCCGCTGCCGGTCCTGCCCCGCGTCGTGGGCGTGGTCTGCGGGACCGATGCCGCGGTCCGCGCGGACATCGAGTCGGTCGTTGCGGAGCGCTTCCCCGGGTACCCGGTCTGGTTCGCCGAGACCACGGTCCAGGGCCCCGGAGCGGCTGCTGCCATCCTGGAAGCCCTCCGGTCTCTCCTGGCGCGACCGGAGGTGGAGGTCGTGATCCTCGCTCGTGGTGGTGGCGATGCGACGGCACTCCTCCCCTTCAGTGACGAGACGCTCTGTCGCGCCGTCGCCGCGTCATCCGTGCCCGTCGTCTCGGCCGTCGGCCACCACGAGGACCGACCCCTCTGCGACGAGGTCGCCGAGCGGCGCTTCGGGACCCCCTCGCTCGCCGCCGCTGCGGTCATACCGAGCCGCCTCGAGTTGGAGCGGGAGCTGGACGATCGCCTCGCCCGTCTCGCCGACGCCCTCGCAGCGCGACGCCAGGAGGCGGAAGTCGTGCTCCGGGCACTCGATCCGTCGGCGGTCGTCGACGACCTGCTCGTAGGGGCCGCGCGACGGCTGGAGCGAGTCACCCAGCGTCTCGCTCTCGCCCACCCTGGCGCGCGGGCTCGGGAGGCCGGCGCACGCCTGGCCGGCGCGCGGGATGTCCTCGCCGCTCTCGATCCGGTTGCCGTGCTGTCGAGGGGCTATGCCGTGGTCCGTCGCGCGGACGGACTGGTGGTTCGTCGCCCGGCGGAGGCGCCGCCCGGGACTCGGCTCGAGCTGCAGGTCGCGGCGGGCCGCCTCGGGGCGCTCGCAGGGGATCCGATCCGGTGAGCCTTCGGGATGGACGCGGGTTGCCCGGCCGCTCGGACGGGTTGCCCGGCCGCTCTGGCCGGCGGCAGGGGCGTGAGGGCGTACGGGCCGGAGGGATCCGACACAACAGCGGACAGCGTCGGCCGGTCCCGGAGCCCTGCGAGAGCGGTGCCCAGGGCGACGAAGCCGAGCCGGAGCGTGCGCAGATCGCGTGTGGGTCGAGCGGGAGGACGTGGTGAACGTGGAGGGCACGAGCGATGACCGGAACCGGGGCGGGAAGGACGAATCGGACCCGCTCGCCATCTCCATGAGTGGTCCGCCCGGCGCAGCGACGAGCGCTCCGGGTGCGAGGCTCGGCCCGCTTCCCGACCTGGAGGAGCTTCGCTTCGAACAGCTCGTGGCGCTGCTCGAGTCGCTCACCCGCCGGATCGCAGCGGGGGAGGTCGGGATCGAGGAGGCGACTGCGCTCTACGAGCAGGCGGGTCTGGTGCATGCGGCGGCCGAGCGCCGGCTCGCGGAGGTCACCGCCACGCTCGAACGGCTGGGTTGGTCGCCGACCGGCTGATCACCCGTCGTTGCGGGGCCCGTCACCTGCCGCTCCGGCGCGGTCGCTACGGGGCGTTGTGGAACGCCGTGGCGAGCGTGCGGAGGAACGAGGCCGCTCCCATCGTGGCCACGCCCGCGGCTCGTCCGGCGGAGACCAGGGCTCGGTCCGAGCTCACGAGCGTGACCAGATCCCGCGGGCCCGCGAGATCGGCCAGTATCGCCACCAGGACCTTGTCCGCGGCGTCGGGGCCACCGGGCGCGAAGCGCGTCTCGAGCAGGCCCCCGGGGCGACTGGCCTCACCTTCGCGTCGAGACCGAGACGGGGGGGCGTGTCCGTCGAAGACGACGAGGACTCGCTCGCCTCGGCACCGTGCGAAGCGCTCGAGCTCGGCGGAGAGCCTCCCTACCGCGCCCGCCCGGTCTCGCCACCACCCATCGGGGCGCGCGCCGATCACGTTCATCCCGTCGACGTACCAGGCGTACGATCCGGCCGGAGCGACGCCCTCCTCGGATCGCGACGACGAGCGAGGGGACCCCGTCGCGTCGCGCTCCTCGACTCCCTCGTCGTGACCCACCTGCCGCATCGGTGTCCTTCCGCCTTCCGCCAGTCTGGCTGCTGTGTGGCCCAGGCGCCCCGAAGGAGGGTCGGCCGCCCTACGCGAGAGTGGGGACCGGGGAAGCCCTCGGCGCCAGGGAGCGAACATCGTCTCGCGGGTCACCCACCGGGCAGTGCTTGCCGGAGACCTGTCCGCGCCGACCGAACGACGGGCTACCCTCGCCGAGGTGGCGGGATCGGGCGTGGTTGCTGTCGGGCACGGGCTCATGGACGAGCTGGCCGAGGTGGACGAAGCAGTCTTGGTCGCCCACGGCGGCCCCAAGGGGTCGATGTCGCTGGTCGACCTGGACAGCGCAGAGCGCCTGCGCCGGGTTGCGCCCCCACGGCTGCGCTGTGCTGGAGGTGCGGCGGCCAACACCGCAGTGGGCGTGTCCCTTCTCGGCGTGCCGGCGAGCTTCGTCGGTCACGTTGCCGACGACGAGCACGGCAGAGCCTTCGTGGACGACCTCGAGGCGATGGGCGTGGAATTCCTCGGTACGGTCTCTCCCGGCGATGCGCCCGGCGGGGAGCGGATGGGTACCGGCCGCTGCCTGGTGATGGTGACCCCCGACGGGGAGCGGACGATGCACACGCACCTCGGCGCGGCGGCGCGACTCCGGCCAGAGCACGTCGACCGGGCCGCCGTCAGGGGGGCCGAATGGGCCCTGCTCGAGGGCTACCTCTGGGACTCTCCCGCAGGGGCCGAGGCAGCGCTCGCGGTGGCGGAGGCAGTGCGCGAGGGGGGCGGGCGGGTCGCCGTCTCCCTCTCCGACTCGCGTTGCGTCACTCGACATCGTGGCGCGTTCGCCGAACTGGTTCGGGGCGGGGTCGACCTGGTGCTCGGCAACGAGGAGGAGGTGCTGGCGCTCGCTGGGGTACCCGAGCTCGGCCGGGCCCTCTCACTGCTCGTAGGTCCCGACCTGGTGGTGGTCACGACCCGAGGGCCGGCGGGTTCGGTGGTCGCGAGCTCCTCCGGGACGACTTCGGTCGAAGCCGTTCCGGTCTCCCGGGTCGTCGACGGCACGGGCGCTGGGGACTTCTACGCCGCCGGCTTCCTCGCAGCTCGCTGTCGCGGGGTCGACCTCGACCAGGCCGCGTGGGAGGGCTCCGTCGTCGCATCGAGCGTGCTCGAGGTGGTCGGGACCCGGCCGATCGTCTCGCTCCCCCCGCTCGTCCGAGCGCACGCCGGGCTGGCCTGATCCAGTCGCGGCCGCAGCCCCGCCCGAACCGGCTCCGGTCTCCCGCGCGCTGGTCGAGCTCGGTCAGTCTGCGGAGGGCTCGGCGTCCGGCGGGAGGAATGCGAGGTCGAGATCGGCGAGGCGGACGAGTGTGGTCGCGACCCAACTCCCGAGGGGTCGGAGCAACGCCTCGAGCCGGTCGGTGTGTTCGAGGACTTCCTCCTCGATCGGCCAGGTGCCCTCGTAGGTGATCTCGATGGCCCACTCCGAGGGCGCGTCGTCGGACTCCCGGAGCTCCTCCACCGTCGGGCCCGAGCGTTCGAGCACCGCGCTCGCGAGGGAGGGGCGGTTCGGCCCGAGCGCCGTCACCACGGTCTTCGGATCGGGACGCTTCGCCAGGCGCTGGAGGCGGAGCGCGAGCTCGAAGACGATCTCCGGCTGGTCCGCGGGGGGCTCGCCGATCGACCATGACCGGTAGGCGCTCTGGCTCCAGGTTGGCCAGTCCACGCCGACGTCGGCGCGGACCCGCGGCGGGGTCTCCTCGCCGGGGAGGCTGTAGGAGGTCTCCCAGCTGACATCCCCGAGGAGCACGTCGACCTGGAAGCGCTCCTCCACGGCCTGGCGCTGGAGGAGCGCCGACTCGAAGCTCTGGCGGATCCCGCCGATGACGTCGAGCAGCACGTGGTCCAGCATGGCGGCGCAAGGCTAGCCTGCGGGGGTGGTGGTAGCGGCGTGGGGTGAGCCGGTAAACCCCTGGTTGGCGCGGCGGGTGCTCGCCTTCGCACACCGCGGGGGCGCGCGGGAGGGACCGGCCTCCACCCTCGCGGCGATGGAGGCAGCCCTCGCTGCGGGGGCCGACGTGCTGGAACTGGATGTCCACGCGAGTGCGGACGGTGCCCTGGTGTGCTGCCACGACGACACGGTGGACGCCACGACCGACGGTCGTGGACCGATCGCAGCGCACGCACTCGCGGAGCTGGAGCGTCTGGACGCCGCGTACTCCTTCGTGCCCGGGGTCGGGAGTCGACCCGGCGGGCCGGCGAGCGACTATCCGCTTCGCGGCCGCGCACCGACGGATCCGCGCTATCGGATCCCCACGCTCGAGGCGGTCATCAGCGCGTTCCCGACCGCCCTGCTGAATCTCGACATCAAGGCCGGCCCGCCCGAGGTCCCCGCGTTCGAGCACCGGCTCGTACAGCTCCTCCGCACCCACGGTCGAGGGGCCGAGACGATCGTGGCCTCCTTCCGGGAGGATCGCCTCGCCCGCTTCCGGGCGGCAGGGCCGGAGATCGCGACCGCAGCGTCACCTGCGGAGATCGCCGCCTTCGTCCAGGCGGTCCGCCAGGGTGCGACCCCACCGCCGTCCCGCGCCACCTGCCTCCAGATCCCGTCCACCTTCGCCGGGTTGGCCCTGGTCGACGGCGAGCTCGTCGAGGCGGCGCACATGGCGGGCCTCGCGGTGCACGTCTGGACGGTCGACGATCCCGCCGAGATGGCCGACCTCGTGGGGCTGGGTGTCGACGGCATCATGTCCGACCTCCCGACGGCGCTGGTCGGCGTGCTCCGCTC
>JAJYWE010000035.1:0-4158 GCA_021791675.1 Actinomycetes bacterium
GGACCTGACGCCGGCACGGTGGGGCCGGCCGCCGCGCTTGGACCTGACGCCGGCACGGTGGGACCTGGCGCCGGCGAGGTGAGTCCCGACTCGCGCTCGTTCTCTTCGTCCGACACCGAGGGGAACGGACCCGGCTCTCCGCCACCCCGCGCCGACGGCACGGGGTCCAGGCGGATCCAACGCGCGCCGCCAACCCCCCGGTAACGCTCGGGTACGCAGGTCAAGACGATGACCTGGCAGTGCCGGCCCGCGAGCCCCACCACCGCGCCAACTCTTCGCAGGCGCTCCTCGTCCGCGTAGCCGAGCGCGTCGTCGACGAGAAGAGGCACCCCATCGCCCGGATCCACGAGCAGCGCAGCGCTGAGGCGCAGGAGCAGGTTGAGCTGTTCCTTTGCGCCGCCGGACAGGTCGTCCCATCCCACCGTCGTACCGTCGAGCGTCCGGGTCGCCACCCGCAGCTCCTCGTCGAGCGAGACAGCAAAGCTCGGACCGAAGACGACCCGCCCGAGCTCTTCGAGCTTGTGGAGGAACGGGGCCCGGACCCGTGCCCGAGCAGCGCTGCGATGCCGCTCCAGGGTCCGGAACAGGAGCTCGAGCGCCTCCGCATCGAGCCGGCATGCCTCGGCCCGCTCGGTCGCCCAGGCCTCCTCCGAACGCGCCCGCTCGAGCGACTCTGCCAGACCGGCCTCTCCCTGGAGCTCCAGGCGGAGGCGCAGGTCGCGGAGCTGCCCCTCGAGCCCGACCTCTTGCTGGTCCGCGTCCTCGAGCGCGCGGCGGAGGTTGTCCCCCTGTAGGCGGAGGCCCGTCGAGTCGGCCGCACCGAGCTCCGCCTCCGCCGCAGCCACCACCAGAGCCAGCTGGTCGCGGCGCGTCCGGGCAGCTCCCAGACGCGCCTCGAGCTCCTCGTCGCCGATGCTCTCCCGTACCCGAGCAAGCGTCGCGGCACTCGCCTGCCTCCGCTGGCCGGCATCCTCGGCCGCCTTGGCCCGCTCCCGGTGCGTCGCCGCGAGATCGGCATGCACGGTACCGAGCTCGTGAGAGTGGGTCGCGGCGACCGAGACCTGTCCCCGCAGCCGCTCCACGGCCTCGGCCAACGCAGCAACGTCCGGAGCGAGGTTGGCGGCGGGAGCGGCCTCGCTGGCAGGATCGGGCTCGGCCGGGGAATCGAGCTCGGCCGGGGAATCAGGCTCGGCGGCGGAGACTGCCTCGCCCATGTCCCGGAGGCGTCCCTCCAGGAAGAGCCTGCGCTCCGCCAGCTCGGCCACCGCTCGACCGCCGAGCAGGGTCGCCACGGCCAGATCCCACTTCTCCAGGTCGGCGCTCGCCTGCGCCTCCGCAGCAACGCGGCGGCGCGCCGCGTCCACCGTCTCCACTCCGAGCGCCGCACAGGCGCTCGAGAGGGCGGACATGGCCCGGGCAGCCGCGAGTGCCTGCTCGGACGCCTCTGCCCCGACGACGACTTCGAGCTCGGCGACCCCGGGCAGTCTGAATGCGAGACGCTCCTCGACACGCCACTCCCGCACGGAGCCGACGGCCAGTGCCTCGCCGCGCTCCTCGGTCTCGGGTGCTCCCCGAGCGGCACGCGCGCGTACGTCGGTTTCCGGGCCACCCACCGACTCCCCCGCCCGCTCCTCGTCGACCGAACCGCCCGGGCCGCCGCCTGCGTCGACGGAACCGACCACGTCGTTGCCTGCGTTGGCACCGGAGACGGCCTCGCCGAGGGGCTGCACGAGGAGGTCGACCTCCGGTCGCAACCGGACGGACGTGGCCGAACGCTCGGCCTGGGCGCCGGCAATCGTCGCTGCCCGCTCCAGTTCGACCAGCCGGGCGAGCTCGTCCTCTCCGATCCGACCCCCGCCAAGGAGGGCAGCCGCCTCGGCACGGGTAGCGAGAAGTCGCTCGAGCCGTTCCTCCTGGCGACGGAGCTCCTCCAGCTCCGTCCGGTCCCGCTCGCGAGCCTCTCGCTCCCGCGTCGAGGCGAGCCGGCGCTCCGCGACCTCGAGCGTCGCCATCGCGTCTCGCTCCTGCGCCATCGCATCCCCGAGGCGCGCGGCCAGTTCCTCCCGGCGCCGGTCCAGGAGCGCCAGCTCGTCCTGGAGCTCGAGCACGCGCCGCTCGTCCTCTGCTGCCTCGTCGACCAAGCGGCGACGCTGCTCGAGCTCGAGCAGGGCAGCCTGCTCCTCGGCAGTTACGAGCCGGAGCTCGCCTCGGCGGGTCTCGAGGTCGGTCTCGAGCGCCCGGAGCCGCTCGAGCGACGGTCCGAGCCGATCGAGCTCCTCCCGCTGGGAACCAATCCAGCCCCGGAGGCGAACCAATGCTGCGCCGAGGCGTTCTGCCTCCTCGAGCTGCGCCTCCACGGCGCGTACGTCCTCCTCCAGTCGCTCGCGCTCGGCGATCGCCTGGTCGCGTCGCTCCTCGGCCTCGCGTAGCACCCCCGTCGGTCGCCCCGTGCGGGGAGTGAAGACCGCCTCGCGCTCCCGTCGTACGGCTGCTCGCAGGTCGTCGTCTTCCGAGCCCCCGGCCGCACCGGCGGCTCGGTCGAGCGCCCGGAGGAGCGAGCCGGATCCGCCCGGGCTCGCGGGGACGAGCGAAGTGCCCTGGGCCACCCGGAGGGCCTCCCAGAGCGGCCGGTCCAGGTGCTCCCCGAACACGCCGTCGAGCCACTGCTGGGCCTCCTCCCCCGCCAGCTGACGCCCGGGCGGGGGTGCGAGGAGGTCGAGGGTGGCCTGGGGCTCGCGGAGCCACTGCTTGGTGAGGCGGAACCGGTAGGGCCCGAGCGAGAGCTCGACCGAGACCAGCGGACCCACGTCACGGCCGAGTGGCTGGACGTGGCGCACGTCCCCGGCGCGAGAGGTGGCCGAGCGGTCCAGGACGAGGTGGAGCGCCTCGAACAACGACGACTTGCCGCTCTCGTTCGGGCCCTCGACCACGACCACACCGGCGTCGGGGAACTCGAGCGTGCGGGCGTCGATCCCCCGGAAGTTCCGGACCTCGAGTCGGTGGAGCCTCATCGCCCCTGCGCTCCCCCGGAGAGGCGGTAGAGATGGACGAGAGCCCGCGCGGCGAGCTCCGCCTGGTGGGCATCCTCGCCTGCTGCCAACGCGCTCAGCTCGTCGAACGCCTCCCGGACGTAGCCCGCGAGCCCGAGCTCGTCGGCGTCGGCACGTTCGGGCCGGACCACGACACGGCCGAAGCGCGTGGACCGTTCGAGCGCGCCGAGCGCAGGGCGCGCCGCCTCGAGCATCGCGTCCAGCTGCTCCCGCTCGGGGATCGTAAGGCTCCCCACCAGATCCAGCTTGACCACCGTGCGCGTCTTACCCGGAAGGTCGTCGAGCCAGCGCCGGAGCTCCTCCAAGTCCCGGGGGCCGTTCAGGTCGAACCGACGGCGGAGGAAACGCCAGCGCCCGACCGTGCGCGGCCGGACCACGGCCCCGGTGGGGTGGAGCTCGACGACGAGCACGTCGCCAGGTGCGACCTCGTCGTAGTCGGTGGCCTCGGGGGTCCCGGCGTACCAGATCGCCCCGCTCGTCCCGACGCTGGTCCGGGAGTGGCGGTCACCGAGCGCGAGGTAGGAGAGCGTGCCGGCGGCGACCGCCCTCTCGACCGCTGCGACCGAGATCGCATGGGGCGCGCCGAACCCGAGCCCGCCCTCTGCGATCGGGCCGTGTGCCACCACCACTCGCAGCCGGCCCCGGGACGGTCCGAGCCGCTCGAGCAGCTCGCCGACGAGGTCGGCCCCGGGCCGCTTCGACCGCCAGGGCGCCCCGCGCACCTCGACGCCGTCGAGCGTGACCGGGTCGTCGGAGTCGAGGACGACCACGTTCGGGGGACGCCGCTCGACGAAGGTGTGACGGGTGTAGACCGACGTCGGGTCGAGCGGGTCGTGGTTCCCTGGCAGCAACACGACCGGCACGGGTGACTCGCGCAAGACCTCGAGCACGGGCGCGACGACGCGCTCGCCCACGAGGTTCGTCTCGAACACGTCCCCCGCGACCACGACCCCGGCGCAGTGCTCCTCGCCGGCGATCTCGCAGAGGCGCTCGACGGCCGCCAGCCGATCGGTCGCGAAGCGTGCCTGGGCCTCGGCGTCGAGGAAGTGGCGGGTCATCCCGAGCTGCCAGTCGGCAGTGTGGAGGATGCGGGGCGCGTCAGCCATCG
>JAJYWE010000035.1:4258-30094 GCA_021791675.1 Actinomycetes bacterium
CCTGCGCGGAACGGGGCCTCGATCAGCGACGGGAAGAAGCCTCGTCCGGTGAGCACGGCGACGTGCGCCGCCGGGAGGTGGGCGAGCACCGCCGGACCGAGCAGCTCCTGGATGGGGTTGTAGCCGAGGAACGCGGCGAAGAGCACCGAGACCGGCGGGAGATGCGCGACACGCGCTGCCACGCCAGCGGGCACGCCCTGGCCGACCAGCCCGGTCATGAGGCTCACAGGCAGGGTGGCCGAGAGCCCGAGGATCACCAGCGAGAAGAAGATACCGATCGAGAGCACCTGGGCGGAGTTCTGGAAGGTCGAGTTCATGCCCGAGCCCGCGCCGCGGTGCTGGGGGGGCAGGCTGTTCATCACCCCGGCACGGTTCGGCGAGGCGAAGGCGCCCATCGAGAGGCCGTTCAGCAGGAGCAGCCCCGCGAACAGGGGGTAGGGGAAGTTCACCGGCAGCAGCTCGAGCAGCGCAAAGCTCGCCGCAGCCCCGAGCATCCCACCGGTCGCGAAGGGCCGGGAGCCGAAGTGATCGGAGAGGAACCCCGAGACCGGGCCGGCGATCAGGAAACCGA
This sequence comes from Actinomycetes bacterium, assembly GCA_021791675.1. Lineage (GTDB taxonomy): Bacteria > Actinomycetota > Acidimicrobiia > Acidimicrobiales > JAKAOS01 > JAJYWE01. The sequence continues at coordinate 4,830 of JAJYWE010000035.1, forward strand.
AGGTGAGCGGGAGCATGTAGATCCCCGCCCAGAGCGGCGTCTCCGTGAAGCTGTAGCCGTGCTGGGGCAGCCAGATGCCCTGCAGCCAGATGATGAGCATGAACATGAGCCCGCCGCGCCCCACCGCCGCGAGGAAGCTCGACAGCACGCCCGCCGAGTACGCCCGGATCCGGAACAGCGGCAGCCGGAACATGGGATGGTCCGAGCGCAGCTCGATCACTGCGAAGACCACCAGGAGGAGGAGGCCGCCCCCGAGGAAGCCGAGCACCCGCGGGCTCGTCCAGCCCATGGCGCTCCCGCCGTAGGGCTCGATGCCGTAGGTGATGCCGATCATGACGGCGGTGAGCCCGACCGCGAAGCAGACGTTGCCCGGCCAGTCGATGGCGGAACGGCGCCGGATCCCGCGCTCGCGCAGCATGAAGTAGGCCCAGGCGGTGCCGACCACGCCGAAGGGGACGGACACGAGGAAGACGTAGCGCCAGTCGATGGGCCCGAGGATCCCGCCGAGCACCAAGCCGATGAAGGAGCCGCTGATGCCGGCCACGTTGTTGATCCCGAGCGCCATCCCGCGCTGGTTCGAGGGGAACGCGTCGGTGAGGATCGCCGCGGAGTTCGCGACGAGGAAGGCCGCACCGACGCCCTGGACGATCCGGAAGCCGACGAGGTAGAGCGCGCCCGCCCGCCCCGTCATCCAGTCCACCGCGAGGACGAGCGAGGCGACGGTGTAGATCGCGAAGCCGAGGTTGTACATCTTCACGCGGCCGTACATGTCTCCGAGGCGCCCGAGCGAGACGACGAGGACGCTCGAGACGACGAGGAACGAGAGGATCATCCAGAGCAGGTAGAAGCTGTTCCCCGGCTCGAGGGGATCGAGCTTGATCCCCCGGAAGATGTCCGGGAGCGCGATCAGCATGATCGACGAGTCGATCGTCGCCATCACCACGCCGAGGGTGGTGTTCGCGAGCGCGACCCACTTGTACCGGTCGTCCACCTGGTCGCGACGTCCCCCACTGCCCCGGTCCCGCATCGATCCCCCTTCCGCTCGAGGGCCTCCCGGTCTTCGGTCGTGCCATCGGCCCGCTCGAGGGGGCGCGGTGGCGCGGCGAGAAGACAAGTTTAGCATCGCTAACGGGGTGGTCGAGCGGCCGGTGCAGTTGCGGCTGCTGCGTGTCCGGCGCATGCTATGCAACGGCCGGGTGGTGCCGCCCCGGGGAACCGGGCCGGCCGGCGAGCCTGGGTGTGCGGGCCGAGAGCGCGGGAGGGCAGATGACCAAGGACCGCTACGACTTCGTCATCGTGGGGGGTGGCTCCGCGGGGAGCGCGCTCGCGAACCGGCTCTCCGCCGACGGCACGAGCGACGTCCTCGTGTGCGAGGCCGGTCGGCCGGACTACCCCTTCGACATCTTCGTCCACATGCCCGCCGCGCTCACCATCCCGATCGGCAACCGGCTCTACGACTGGCGCTACGAGAGCGAGCCCGAGGAGCACCTCGCCAACCGGCGCATCTACCATGCGCGGGGGAAGCTCCTCGGGGGGTCGAGCAGCATCAACGGCATGATCTTCCAGCGCGGCAACCCGCTCGACTACGAGCGCTGGGCGAAGGACCCCGGAATGGAGTCGTGGGACTACGCCCACTGCCTGCCGTACTTCAAGCGGATGGAGACCTGCACCGCCGGCGCGAACCGCTACCGGGGCGGGAGCGGCCCGATCGTCCTCGAACGTGGCCCGGCCTCGAACCCGCTCTTCACCGCCTTCTTCGAAGCGGTCCAACAGGCCGGCTATCCGCTCACCGACGACGTGAACGGGGAGCGCCAGGAAGGCTTCGCACCCTTCGATCGCACGATCCGCGACGGCCGGCGCTGGAGCGCCGCCCGGGCGTACCTCCACCCCGCCGAGCGACGTCCGAACCTCGACGTCTCCTGCTTCACCATGGTCACCCGGGTCCTCTTCGAGGGCGGTCGCGCCGTCGGCGTCGAGGTCGCGAAGCGCAAGGGTGGCGAGCGCCGGCGGATCGACGCCGGCGAGGTGATCCTCTGCGGGGGCGCGATCAACACCCCCCAGCTCCTGCAGCTCTCGGGGGTCGGGGCGGCGGCCGACCTCGAGCGACTCGGCATCGACGTCCGTGCGAACCTCCCGGGCGTGGGCGCGAACCTCCAGGACCACCTGGAGGTCTACATCCAGTACGCCTGCCTCGAGCCCGTCTCGGTCGCTCCCGCACTGAAGTGGCGCAACCGGCCCCGCGTCGCGTTCGACTGGCTCCTGTTCCGCCGAGGCCCCGGTGCCACCAACCACTTCGAGGGCGGGGGCTTCGTCCGGAGCAACGAGGACGTCGCCTACCCCAACCTCATGTTCCACTTCCTCCCCATCGCGATCCGCTACGACGGGTCGGCCCCCGCCGAGGGACACGGCTACCAGGTCCACATCGGCCCGATGTACTCCGACACCCGGGGCAGCGTGAAGATCGTCTCGGGCGACCCGTGGACGCATCCGGCGTTGCGCTTCAACTACCTCTCGACTGCGCAGGACCGCCGGGAGTGGGTCGAGGCCATCCGGATCGCCCGCCACATCCTCAACCAGCCCGCCTTCGCCCGCTACAACGGCGGGGAGCTCTCCCCGGGCCCGTCGGTCTCGAGCGACGAGGAGATCCTTGCCTGGGTCGCCCGGGACGCCGAGACGGCGCTCCACCCTTCCTGCACCGCCAAGATGGGCAGCGGCCCCGATGCCGTGGTGGATCCCGGCTCGATGCGGGTCCACGGTGTGGAGGGGCTGCGGGTCGTCGACGCATCGGTCTTCCCCTACATCCCGAACGGCAACATCTACGCCCCAGTGATGATGGTCGCGGAGAAGGCGGCAGACCTGATCCTCGGCAACACCCCGCTGCCGCCCGAGGACGTGCCGTTCTATCGTCACCAGGGCGGGGGAGGCGCCGACGGCCGCACGGTCGGGACACCAGCTCGCGGCACGCACGCAGTGGGTGGGGGCGCGGTGGCACACGGTAGTTGACATGGACCTGAGCTCCCTGCTACGCCAGTCCCGTGGCTACAGCCCGGCGCGCGTCGGCGCTCGTACCCGGCGCCGGGGCGTCCCCGCGCCGCTCGGGTGCCGAGGAACGTGCGGGCCGTCCGCCCGCAGGGAGAACGGCCCGGGAAGGCACCGCGCGAGGGGAGCCGGACGAGGAGGCGAGCCGGCCCTCCGCGTCGGAGACGGCGGGCAGTGCCACGAACCAGTCGGTGGATCGAGCCCTCGAGCTCCTTACGAGCTTCGAGGACGGCCGGGCGGAGCTCGGGGTGACCGAGATGGCCCGGGCGATCGGAGTCCACAAGTCCACGGCCTCGCGCCTCGCGGCCACGCTCGAGCGGGCGGGTTTCCTCGCCCGGGTCGGAGAGCGTTACCGGCTCGGGACCGAGATCATGCGCCTCGGGAGTGTTGCGCTGCGCAACTTCGACGTCCTCACGGCCATGCGGGGCGCCATGGAGAAGGTTGCGCAGGCGACGGGCGAGACCGTGAACCTCGCGGTGCCCGAGGGCGAGGACGTGCTCAACGTCGCGGAGGTCCCGAGCAGCTACATCCTCACCAGCTCGACCGGCTGGACCGGGCGGCGGACGAGACCGCATGCCACGGCGAACGGCAAAGTCCTCATGGCGTACGACGCACTGCCGGTCCCCAAGCGCCTCGAGCGGTACACGCCGGCCACCATCACGACGCGCAAGGCGCTGGGCGAGGAGCTCGAGACGGTGCGGGCACGGGGGTACGCGGTCGCCGTCGGCGAGCTCGAAGACGCGCTCGTGGCCGTTGCGACACCGGTCTTCGACGGCGCGGGAACCTGCGTCGCCGCGCTGTCCGTCTCGGGACCGTCGTCGCGCCTCACCCCCGAGCGCCTCGAGGTTGTCGCCAGGCTGTGCCGGGACGCGTGACCGCGACCTCGTCGGCAGCGGGCAGGGCGGGGCAAACAGCCAGGGCGCGCTGGGGGTCGGGGGCCCGGGAGCGGGCGCGCCGGGGGTCGGGGGTCGGGGAGCGGGCGCGCTGGGAGTCGGCGCCACGAGCCGAGGAGGAGGGAGCACACCGTGGCCGACGAGCAGCCTGACAGCTCACGCGAACGGGACGTGCCGGAGGATTCGCGCGAACGGCTCGACCGGGAGCCGATGGCGGCGACCGACGAGCTGCCAGCCGCCGTCGACCCGGAAGGCGTCGCCGGCGACCCCGGCGACGCACAAGGCATTGCCGGCACCCCCGCCGACCCGCTCGTCGAGGCCCGAGCGATCGTGCAGGGCGCGGCGGACGCGGGCGTCGGCGTGAAGCTGCTCGGCGGGCTCGCGGTCCGGGTCCTCTGTCCGGACTTCCCGCCCCGGGTCCGGCGCGACCAGGACATGGACCTCGCCTGCCTGAGCGGCACGCGCACGAAGGTGGCTGAGTACTTGGAGGCGGCGGGCTGCACCCCGGACCGCCGGTTCAACAGCTTGAACGGTCACCAGCAGATGTACTTCAACGCCCCGTCGGGACGACCGATAGACGTGATGGTGGACCAGCTCTCGATGTGCCACACGCTCGACTTCCGCAAGAGCTTCGACCGCCGGCCGCTCACCCTCGACGTCGTGGACATCCTGCTCACCAAGCTCCAGATCGTCGAGATGAACGAGAAGGATGCACGCGACATCCTGCAGCTGCTCGGCGCCTTCGCCGCCGGCCCGGACGGCATCGACGAGACCCGGTTCGCCAAGGTCCTCGGCAGCGACTGGGGCTGGTGGCGGACCGTGACCAAGAACCTGGCGAAGCTGCCCGACCTCGCGGCGGAACATCCCGGGCTCCTCCCGCCCGACCCGCCACACGATCCGCTCGGCGTCGCTGCGGCGCTCGGGGAGCTCGCGGAGCAGGCCCCGAAGTCGCTCCAGTGGAAGGTGCGCGCTCGGGTCGGCGAACGCGTCCGCTGGTACGAGCTGCCGGAGGAAGTCGCACACTGACCCGCAGGGACTGGTGGGTGAGATCGGAGCGGGAACCGGGGCTGCTTGACCCGCCACCCCTGGCGTGGTACACGTTGCAGAGCAGGCAAGGCTGTTGCGCCATGAGGGACGGGGCTGGACCTGTGCAGGCGGGAGTCGGGCGTGGACCAGGTACGGACGAGCCGGCAGGGTGAGATGCCCCACGGGCAGGTCGCCGGGGGGCGGAGTGGCCAGGTCGCCGGGGGTTCGGCCGGCGCTCGGGGGCCGGGGCCTGACTGCCGCGATCCCGACGACCGCGGACGGGGGGCGGCAGCATGAAGGTCTTCTTCGCCACCGACATCCATGGCTCCGAGATCTGCTGGCGCAAGTTCCTCAACGCTGCCGCCTTCTACAAGGCCGACCTCGTCGTGCTGGGCGGGGACGTCACCGGCAAGGTCATGGTCCCCATCGTCCGGCGCGACGGCCTCTGGGAAGTGACGCTCGCCGGCACGACGCACCGCCTCGAGACGGAGGCCGAGGTGGCGGACGTCGAGCGCCAGATCCGCAACCGGGGCTACTACCCCACCCGCCTCGACCCCGACGAGCTCGGCGCGCTGAACGAAGCCGACGGCTCCATCGACCGCCGCTTCACGACCGAGATGCTCCACACCCTCGACCGTTGGCTCGACATGGCCGACGAGAAGCTCGCAGGCGGCGCGATCCCCTGCGTCGTCAACGGCGGCAACGACGACACCCTCGAGATCGACCCCGTGCTCGAGTCGTCGCCCTGCGTCAGCTTCGGCGAGGGCAAGGTGCTCGACCTGGACGGGTTCTCCCTCGCGTCGATGGGCTACACGAACCCGACTCCTTGGGACACCTTCCGGGAGTCGCCCGAGGAGCAGCTGGCCGAGCGGATCGAGGCGGTCGTCTCGAAGATCCCGGACATGGGTAGGGCGATCTTCAACTTCCACGCCCCCCCGTACGGGACCGGCCTCGACGAGGCGCCCGCGCTCGACGAGAACCTCCGCCCGATGCACGGCGGCGCTGTGATGCGCCCGGTCGGCTCGACCGCCGTGCGGGACGCGATCCTCGCGCACCAGCCGATGCTCTCCATCCACGGTCACATCCACGAGAGTCGTGGCGTGAAGAAGATGGGTCGCACCCTCGCCATCAACCCGGGAAGTGTCTACACCGACGGGGTCCTCCAGGGTGCGGTGCTGGACCTGAACGCGAAGAAAGGAAAGGTCGCCCGGTACATCCTCGTGAACGGCTGAACGGGCAGCGATCTCGGCCACCGGCCGGGGGCGACCGCCGACGCATGCCGTCGGCGCGCGACGAAAGAGAGAAACGGAGGGGGAGATGGCCACAGTCAGCGGCGCAGCGACGGGGATCGGTGCCACGACCTCGTCGGAGGCGCCCACGCTGTTCCTGCGCAAGGCGACCGGCCTCGTACGGGGCTGGTCGGTACGGGACGCGATCATCTACGCCTGCCTCTCGACGAACATCATCACGCTCGGGCTCTACGAGTTCTCCTTCAACTCGGCCATCCCGAAGGGCCAGATCCTCACCTCCATCCTGATCTCCGGGGTCTGGGTCTCCTTCCTCGTGATCGCCTACGCCGGGCTGATCGTGACCATCCCCCGAGCTGGTGGCGACTACGTCTGGCAGAGCCGCATCCTCGGCGGACCGATCGGCTTCGTCTTCGCCGTCACGGGGTGGTGGTTCATCCTCTGGCTGTGGGCGCCGATCTACGGCAACATCCTCTCGGTCGAGTTCTTCCAACCGATCGCGGCGACACTCGGATATCCGAGCGCGGCGACCTGGTTCACGTCGCACAACGGGATCTTCGTCGTCTCGCTCATCACGATCCTGCTCGCCGGCGGTCTCGTGTCGCTCGGGATGGCTGGTTACGCGCGCATCCAGAAGTGGTGCTTCCTCGGCGGCATGATCGGTTTCGGCATCGTCGTGCTGCTGCTGCTCTTCTACAGCCACTCGAGCTTCGTCGCGTCGGTGAACTCGGAGATGCACCGCGTGTTCGGCATCTCGAACGCGTACGGCAAGACCGAGGCCTTCGGCGCAAAGGCTGGCTACCACTGGGTGTTCGGGCTCGGGCCCCTCGGGCCGACGATGCTGCTCGTGCCGATGATGATGTTCTTCTTGCTGTTCCCGAACTGGGGCGCAACCCTCTACGGCGAGGTCCGGGGGGCGAGTGACTTCAAGCGGGTCTTCACCGGCATGTTCGTCGGACTGTGGATCACCGTGATCCTGTCGGTGATCTTCCTCTTCCTCGCCGAGAAGACGATCGGCTGGTCGTTCTACAACAATGCGAACGCCGCCTTCTCGACGGCGAAGGGCGTCTTCCCGATCTGGCCCTACCCGGTGCTCCTCGCCTCGTGGCTCGTGCACAGCAAGATCTTCCAGGTCGTCCTGCTGCTCCTCATGAGCCTCTGGTTCTTCGGTTGGGTGGGGACGCTCTTCCTGTCCTCCACCCGGGTCATCTTCGCCGCTGCGTTCGACCGGGTGCTCCCCGACTCGGCGGCGACGGTCTCCGAGAAGCGCAAGGTACCGATGGCCTCGATCTGGCTCATGCTGCTCCCCTCGGTCCTCGTCTCCCTCCTCTACGCCTACTGGGGGAACTTCGCGACCTACACGCTCGACGCCGTGCTCGTGATCGCCGTGACCTACCTGGTCAGCTCGATCGCGGTCGTGATCCTGCCGTGGCGCAAGCCCGAGCTCTGGGCGGCATCGCCGGCGAGTCGGATCAAGGTCGCGGGCGTCCCGATCGTCCCGGTTTCCGGCGTCATCACGGTCGCGCTGCTCGTGTTCAACATCTGGGAGTGGCTCACCAACAGCGCGTACGGCGTGAACAACCACTCCTCGCTCGTGTTCATGGGCATCCTCTACCTGCTCGCGATCGTGTTGTACGTGGGCGCACGGCTGGTCCGCAAGCGCCAGGGCATCGACCTCGGCCTCATCAACAAGGAGATCCCGGTCGAGTAGGGCACGAGCCAGTGGCGGGCCGCCCCGATCCCCCGGCCGGCCCCCTCCGCCGCCCGGGTGGCTGTCGCCGCCCGGGCGGCGTTCTGTACGGTCGAGGTGCGGCCGGTGCGAGTCGGGCCCGGCGACGGGCCCGGTCGGGCCGGCGGGCAGATGGACCCGGTTGGTCGGTCAGGTCCGGCCGAGCCGGCAGCTGGTGGGTCGCTGGCCGCTGAGCCCGGACCTGGAACGAGCGTGATCGAGTGAGAAAGTGAGCCGCAGCATGAGCGACATCCCCACCCGAGCGAGCGTGGTCGTGGTCGGCGCAGGCATCGTCGGCAACAGCGTCGCGTTCCACCTGGCCGATCTCGGCTGGCGAGACATCGTCCTCGTCGACAAGGGACCGATGCCGAACCCGGGAGGATCCACCGGGCACGCGTCGAACTTCATCTTCCCGATCGAGTACTCGCGGATGATGATGGAGCTCACGCGCGACAGCACCCGCCAGTACGCCGAGCTCGGGGTGCTCACCACGAGCGGCGGCATCGAGGTGGCGCGGACCGAGGCCCGCCTGCAGGAGTTCCGCCGACGTGCGGGCGCGGCGACCGCCTGGGGCATCCCGAGCGAGATGCTCTCCCCCGAGGAGGTCGCGAAGCTGGTTCCCTACCTCGACCCGAACGTCATCCTCGGTGGCTTGCACTTCCCGACCGTCGGCGTGGTGGACTCGCTCCGGGCGGGCACGATCTTCCGCGATCGGGCGACCGGGCTCGGGGCGCTGCGGGTCGTGGCCGGGGTCGAGGTCGAGGGGATCGAGGTTGCGCCGCGCGGGGCGACGGGGCGGGGCCCGGGGAGCCGGGTCACCGGGGTCCGCACGAGCGCGGGACTGATCGAGACCGAGCACTGCGTGCTCTGCGGCGGGGTCTGGACCCCCCGCCTCGCCCGCATGGCCGGCACCCACCTCCCGCTGACCCCGATCGTCCACCAGATGATCAGCGTCGGGCCGGTCCCCCTCTTCGCGGACACCGTCGGTGAGATCGCCTACCCGATCGTGCGCGACGTGGACACCAACATGTACGAGCGCCAGCACGGAGGCGACATGGAGGTGGGCTCCTACGCCCACCGGCCGATCCTGGTCGAGGCGGACGACATCCCCTCCAACGAGGAGGCGGCCCTCTCGCCGACGGAGATGCCCTTCACTCAGGAGGACTTCGACCCGCAGCTCGCAGAGGCGGTGGAGCTGATGCCCGGGCTGCTCGGCGACGAGGCGGTCGGGATCCGCTACGCGATCAACGGCCTCATCTCCATGACCCCGGACGGCCATCCCCTGCTCGGCGAGACACCGGACGTCGAGGGGCTCTGGTCCGCAGCCGCGAGCTGGATCAAGGAGGGACCAGGCATCGGGCGCGCGGTCGCCGAGTGGATGACCGCCGGCCGGAGCGAGATCGACGTCCACGAGGCCGACGTGGCGCGCTTCTACCCCGTCCAGCAGACCCGCCAGCACGTCCGGGCTCGGGCCCGGGAGTCGTTCAACAAGATGTACGGCATCGTCCACCCGGCCGAGCAGTGGGAGTCCGAGCGGGGGCTGCGCGTTGCGCCGATGTACGCTCGCGAGCTCGAGCTCGGCGCCGTGTGCTTCCAGACGGCCGGTTGGGAGCGCCCCCAGTGGTACGCGTCGAACGAGCGGCTCCTCGCAACCTACGGTGACCGCGTGCTGCCCCGCAGCGGCGAGTGGGAGTCGCGCTGGTGGTCCCCGATCGTCAACGCCGAGCACCTCGCGATGCGAGACGCCTGCGGCCTGGTGGACCTCACGGCCTTCGCGGTCTTCGACGTGACCGGCCCGGGGGCCCTGGACGCGCTCCAGCACCTCGCCGTCGCGCAGATGGACGTCCCCGTGGGCAAGGTCGTCTACACCCCCTTCCTCGACGACGCGGGAGGCTTCAAGGCCGACCTCACGATCATGCGCCTCGGCCCGGCGCAGTTCCGGGTGGTGACGGGAGCCGCGCACGGCCTCGCCGACCGGAAGTGGATCGTCGACCACCTCCCAGACGACGGCTCGGCGGTGCTCACCGACCTGACCTCGGCCTGGACCACGATCGGCCTCTGGGGCCCGCGGGCGCGCACCGTGCTCGAGCGCGTCAGCGACGACGACGTGTCCCACGCCGGGTTCCCCTTCGGCACCTGTCGCACCATCGAGGTCGACGGGCTGGCGGTGCTGGCCTCGCGCATCTCCTACGTGGGCGAGCTCGGCTGGGAGCTGTACTGCCCGATGGAGTCGGGGCTCCGGCTCTTCGACACGCTCTTCGCGGCCGGCCAGCCACACGGGCTCGTGCCCGTCGGGATCGGCGTCTACGGCACCACCGGACGGATCGAGAAGGGCTACCGCGCCTACGGCAACGAGCTGACCCCCGACTACAACCCCGTCGAGGCCGGCATGGCGCGCCCGAGCGTGAAGACGGCGGACTTCGTCGGCAAGGAGGCGCACCTCGGGCATCGCTCGGCACCGCCGGCGGCGACGCTGTGCACCCTCACCCTCACCGACCCCCGGGTCGGCGGCCCCGAGGCGCGCTACCCGCTCGGCGGTGAGCCGATCCTCACGACCACCGGGGAGCGGATCGAGGACGAGCTCGGGCGCCCGAGCTACGTGACGAGCGCGGGAGCCGGGCCGAGCATCGGTACGCACCTCCTGCTCGCCTACCTCCCTCCGGCCCTGGCCGTGGAGGGCACCGAGCTCCGGGTCGAGTACCTCGGGGAACGCCAGGCCGTCCGGGTTGCCGTCGCGGGATCGACCCCCCTGTTCGACCCGACGAACGAGCGGGTGCGGTCGTAGATGGAACTGCTCGTCTGCATCAAGCGGGTACCGATGGTGGGAGGGCGCATCGCCGTCACCGCGGACGGGCTCGCCGTGGACACCAAGATGCTCGGCTTCACGGTGAGCCCGCACGAGGAGTGCGCCGTCGAGGAGGCGATCCGGGTGACCGAGCGCCACGGCGGCAGCGTGACGGTGCTCACCCTCGGCCCCCCCGAGGCCGCCGAGCAGCTTCGCGACGCCCTCGCGCTCGGCGCTCACCGGGCGGTGCTCCTCGAGACCGACGGGCGGGAGTGGGGCCCGGCCGCGACCGCAGCGGCGATCGTGGCCGCGATCCGGGACCGCGAGGCGACCGCCGGGCGCTTCGACCTCCTCCTGTTCGGCAACGAGGCGGCGGACAGCGCCGACTACCAGGTCGGAATCCGGGTGGCCCGGGCCCTCGGCCTGCCCTGCGTGACCGCCGTCAAGCAGCTCGAGGCCGACCCAGCGGGCGGGCCCGAAGGGGCAGCGGGCCGGCTCGTCGCCCGGCGGGAGCACCGAGGGGCGACGGAGGCCTTTGCCGTGGCGCTCCCCGCCGTCGTGACGGTGAAGGAGGGGATCAACCTGCCCCGCTACCCGTCCCTCCCCGGGCGCATGCGGGCCCGGAAGGCTCCCCTCGACACGGCAGCCGCGTCCTTCACCCCTGATCCACTCGAGCGGCGCAAGCTCCGGGTGCCGACGAGCGACCGCAAGGGAGCCGAGATCCTCGGGCGAGGCCCCGACGCGGTTCCCGCGCTCGTCGACCTCCTGGACGAGATGGGGGTGCTGGCGTGACCGTGCTCTGCCTCGTCGAGCTCGACGAGGGTCGCGTCGCCGACGCGTCGCTCCGCGCGCTCCGCCTCGCCCGCGACCTCGCCGGCCCTGCGGCGAGCCTCGCCGTCGCGATCGCTCCTCCCGCGGACCCCGCCGCGCTCGGGACGGAGGGGCCCGTGCTCGCCGAGCTCGGCGACCAGGGCGTCGCAACGGTGCTCCTGCTCGAGACGGACGGGCTCGCACCGGGTGCCTACGCTCCCGCAGCACTCGCGCGGGGGCTCGCCTCCGCTACGGCCGAGCTCGGAGCGGTCCTCGTCCTCGCCCCCGCCAACACCCACGGCCAGGAGATCCTCGGGCACCTCGCGGCCATCGCAGATCTGCCCTTCGTCGCCAACTGCACGACGGCCACCTGGGAGGAGCCGGGAGTGCTCACGCTCACCCGCCAGCGCTGGGGTGGCAGCCTCCTCGAGGACGCGCGCCTCGCCGCTCCTGCTGCCCTGCTCAGCGTCGCAACGGACGCGGTGACGCCAGCCCCGGCAGTCACGCCGACGACACCCACCGTCCTGGTCCACCGGTACCGAGTCGAGGCTGGAGAGCTCGACGTCGTCGCGACGACCGAGCCCGGCGAGAGTGGCGGCGTGGCGCTCTCGAACGCGCGGGTCGTGGTGAGCGGCGGGCGCGGGGTCGGTGGCCCCGAGGGCTTCGGGGAGCTCGAGGAGCTGGCTCGCCTCCTCGGCGGGGCGGTCGGCGTCTCCAGGGTCGTGACGAGCCTGGGCTGGCGCCCCCACCGCGAGCAGGTGGGCCAGACCGGGACCAAGGTGACCCCCGAGCTCTACCTGGCCTGCGGGATCAGTGGCGCCGTTCAGCACCTCGCGGGCTGCCAGGGCGCACGCCACATGGTCGCCATCAACACCGATGCCGACGCCCCGATCATGGCTCGGGCGGACTACGCCGTCATCGGCGACGTCTCGGAGGTGCTACCCGTCCTCGTCCGGGAGGTTCGCGCCCGGAAGGAGCGGGCAGGAAGGTAGGCAGATGGTCCCGCCAGCGCCTCCTGCCCGTGCGCTCAGCCCGGACTGGCGGCGGGTCGGGACACCGTCTCTACGGTCGCCCGGCGCGGCTGGCCGCTCGAGAGGGCGCTCCGGCTCCCACCGGCGAGTAACCGGAAGCGTCGGTCGAGGCGGTGGTGGAGATCCTCGAGCGAGAGCGACCGCAGCCGGACCGCAGCCAGCTCGCGCGCGAGCGGCAGGCCGTCGAGCCTCCGGCACACCGGGGCCACGAGCGCCGCGCTGTCCTCGTCGAGCGTCAGTCCGGTCCCCTGCGTGCGGGCGCGGTCGAGGAAGAGGGCAACCGCGTCCGAGCTCGTCGAGTCCCGTCCCTCGGCCGGCAGGCTGAGCGAGGGGACGCGGTAGATCGTCTCGCCGGAGATCCCGAGCGGCTCGCGACTCGTCGCGAGCCGCCGAACCCTCGGGCAGTGGCGCAAGATCGCGTCTGCCACCTCGGCATACACCTCGACGAGGTGCTCGCATGTCGCGGCGGCCACGAGCACCCGTCCCCCGCGCGCGACCGCCTCGGCGGGGGATGCGAAGGCCGCGAAGAGCCCGTCGCGCTGGGGATCGCCGATCTCCTGCCCGCCGTGCGCGCCGAGCGCCGCCCGGACGATCCCGTGGTGCGCGCCGAGCAGCGTGGCACAGCGATCCGGGCCGAGCTCGGCGAGGAGGCGCGTCGAGCCTTCGATGTCGGCGCACAGGAAGGTGAGCGTCTCCACTGCGAAAGCGCAGGACGCGACAGCAGAGGATGGAGCGCCGTTCGAGCGCCGACTGCGGAGTGCGGCGAAGCACCCGGGCACGCGGAGTGGTGGACGGAGGCCAGACTGCGCTGTGCGCTAGCGTCGGAGAGTGCTCGCCGTCGCCGTCGCGGTCGGCGCCGCGCTCTGCTACGGGCTCGCCTCCGCGCTCCAGCAACACGCTGCGGCCCGCGCACCCACGGCCGAGTCACTTCGGATCGGCCTCCTCGCCCGCCTCGTCCGCCGACCGCTCTGGCTCGCAGGGGGTGCGGCGGACCTGGCTGGTTTCGCGCTGCAGTTCGCAGCGTTGTCGCGCGGCGGGCTCGTCGTCGTGCAGCCGATCCTCGTGCTCAGTCTCCTGTTCGCCCTTCCGATCGGCGCACGGCTCGGCGCGTCGCGGGATCGTGAGGAGCGAGCGCGCATCGCTGCGCCCGTCCCCGCCGCCCGCCCCGGCGCATCTGGCCCCCGAGCGGCCGCGGAGCTCGAGCGAGAGCCACCGGTGCCCGCCTCGCCCGCCTCCCCGACCTCCCGCTGGCGCAACTTGGTGGCCGGGGTCGCGCTCTGCGCCGGCGTCGCGGTCTTCCTCGCCGCCGCAGCACCCTCGAACGGCGCCGGAGAGCTCCCGCTCGCCGAATGGCTCGCGGTGCTCGGAGGTTGTGGCGCGCTCGTGCTCGTGCTGGCCCTGGGCGGACGCCGGGTGGGCGGGCGGCTCGGCCCCGTGCTGCTCTCGACCGCCGCCGGCATCCTCTACGCGCTCGCTGCGGCTCTCACCAAGGCCACCGGCACCCTGCTCGGCGAGGGGCTGCTCCGAGCGATCGAGAGCTGGGAGCTCGTCGCGCTCGTCGTCGTCGGTGCAAGCGCCCTCCTCGTCAGCCAGAGCGCTTTCCAGGCGGGGAGCCTCGAGCTCTCGCTCCCGAGCATGACCGTGGCAAACCCGATCGTGAGCATCCTCCTCGGCACCCTCGCCTTCGGGGAGCACCTCGCCACCGCGCCGCTCGCCGTGGTGGGCGAGGTGCTCGGCCTCGCCGCGCTCAGCGTCGGGGTTTTCGCGCTCGCCCGCTCCCCCGCCGCCCGAGTCGCGACGCACGGGGGTTGACCGACGCCCGATCGGCGGCTGACTACTCCGAGGGCGCCAGCGCCCCGACGAGCCGTCCCCGCCACTGGGCGAAGGCATCGAGCTGGTTGAAGCTGAACACGTGCAGCCCGGCGACCCGTGACGCCTCGTCGGTGAGCACCGTCCCGACGCGGGCGAGCAGTCGCCCGGGGTCGTACGCGCCGGGCGCCCCGATGCGGAGCAGCGACGCCGAGTGCGAGCGGAGGAACCGACCGGACTCACCGACACCGATCTTGGAGGCGACCGAGAGGAGCTTCGCCGTCGTCACCGGCCCGGCGACACCGACGTAGAGCGGCAGCTCGACGCCCCGTACCCGTAGCCGTTGCACCCAGCGCCTGAGCACGCCGGGATCCAAGCAGAGGTTGCTCACGATGTAGGTTGCGTGGCGACGCTTGTCCCACATCGACTGGATCGTGACGTCGTCGTGGATGTGGGGATGCGGCTCGGGGTAGCCGGTGATGCCGACCTCGGCGAACGGCCGACCCAGGGCGTCGAGCGCCTCCAGGAGCGGGAGCGCCCCCTCGAAGTGCCCGGCCGGTGCCGGCGCGTCCCCCGCTGGCACGAAGACGTCGGTGACACCCGAGCGGACGAGCCTTCCGACCAGCTCCTCCAGGTGTGACTGCGACGCGACCATCCGCGCGGAGAGGTGCGGCACGACGGCGTAGCCCTCGCCAGCGAGCTGCTCGGCGAGCGACACCGTCGCCTCGAGCCCCTTGGTTGGCGAGGCGGTCACGGTCACCGGCACGCCGACCGGGACGTGCGCACGGACTGCGGTCGCGACCCCCGCAGTCGGGATCACCTCGACCCGGGCGCGCTCCACGAGCCGAGCGACCTCGGCAGCGCTCAGGCGCATACCGCCACCGCCGTCTCGGGGCCGCCGTGGAGGGCTCCGCGCTCGCCCCCGGTGCCGGCCGCCGCAGGTGCTCCGCACGGGGCACCAGCGGCGTCGCGTTGCGCCGCGGCGACCAGGGTCTCGAGCGCCTCGCCGAGCGGGCCGGTCCCTTCCTCCGCGCTGCCGACGTCCAGCACTTCGAGGGGCAGGTCGAAGCGCCGCTGGATCTCGGCTGCGGCGCGTTCGAGCTCCGGTGTGCGCTCCTCCGCGAGCCAGACCAGTCGGCGGTAGTGGCGGAAGTAGTCCGCGAACAGCTCGGGGTGCCGGTCGATCCCGAGCTCACGCACCACGCTCGTCGCAAAGCTGCGCACGAGGTAGTCGGTGAGCAGGTAGGTCCCGGGCTCCTCGGCGTAGAGCGCAGCGAGACGCTCACGGCCCGCGAGGAGCTCGTAGCAGGAAGCCCCCGGCAGTCGGGCAAGCCCCTCCGCCTCGCAGCAGGCGTCGAGCGCGCCGTAGGTGCCGCAGTCGGCGTACGCGAGCGCAACACGACGGCCCTGGCCCCGGAGGCGCGCGACGGCCGCGCGGGCGGCTCGAGGGATCTGGGAGGGCCGGTTGTGCAGCGCGGCGGGGAGGGGGACGATCTCGACGGCGAGCCGACGCCGGCTCGCCTCGCGCCGGAGCGTGCGGACCAGCGCCCCGCACGCGACGACGGCGACGGCGACGGCGACGGGCGGCTCTTCCCGGGCGGAAGGGGTGCCCGGGCTCACTCCCGTCCGGGAGTCGGAGCCCGTCACTACCAGGTCGGGACACGGGACGACGTCTGGCTGGGGGCGCGCCACCGCTGGCCCCCGGCGCCGGCTCGGTACGGCGAGTCGAGCGTCAGGTCGGGAAGGGGAGCTGGTCGACGAAGCGGTCGTTGAAGTCGCTCCGGTCGGAGAGCTCGACATACTCCACCTCCTCGAGCAGTGCCATGGCCCCGGCCCGTTCACGGACGCTGAGCAGCGCCATCTTCGCCCCCTCGCCGGCGACGTTGCCCGCCACGACGACCCGGAGCGCCCCGATCGGCGGGACGAGCCCGAGCCGGATGGCGCTCGCCGGCGAGAGGTAACTCCCGAACGAGCCGGCGAGCAGGACCTGCGCGAGCGACGACGGCTCCACGCCCAGCTCCTCGCAGAGGATCGTCCACCCGGTCGAGATCGCCGCCTTCGCGAACTGCAGCTCGCGCACGTCCCGCTGGGTGAGGTAGACGGACCTTCCCACGTCCCCGGGCTCCCCGGACCACGCCAGGACGAAGACCCGTTCCTGCCCGAGCGTCGTGAGGCGGTCCGCGAGCTCGGGCCGGTGAGCGCGCGCCTCGTCCTCCGAGACGAAACGACCCGATGCGTCGAGCAGCCCCACCCGCACCAGCTCGGCCACGGCGTCGACGAGCCCTGACCCGCACAGCCCGGCGGGCTCCTCCTTCCCGATCACCCCGAGCGTCACCCCGTCGTCACCCAGCCCGACCGTCTCGATGGCGCCGGGTGCGGCACGCATCCCGCAGCGAATGGCTGCCCCCTCGAAGGCGGGGCCGGCCGGCGCAGCCGTCGCAACGAGACGCTCGTCGCTCCCGAGCACGATCTCGCAGTTCGTGCCGATGTCGATGAAGAGCCGGATCCGCTTGTCCCGGTCCATCCCCGACGCGAGCAGCCCGGAGACGATGTCCCCGCCGACGTAGGCACCGATCGCAGGGAAGGTGACCGCCCGTGCCCGGGGATGCACCGACAGCCCGAAGTCACTCGCCAGCACGGTGGTGGGCCGGTGGGTCGCCAGGATGAACGGTGCGACCCCGAGGGGCTCGGGGTCGATGCCGAGTGCGAGCTGCACCATCGTCGCGTTCCCTGCCACCGCCACCTCGTAGACCTCTCCCGGCTCGACGCCGGCCGCCGCACAGACCTCGCCGGCGAGTTGGGAGAGGGCGCTCCGGGCAAGCCCGCTCAGGCGCTCGAGCGCCCCGGGGTCGAGCATCACCGCGCTGATGCGGCTGATGACGTCCGCCCCGAAGGGCTGCTGCGGGTTGAGCATCGACTCGACGGCGAGCGGCGCCCCCGTGCCGAGATCGAGCAGGGTCGCGACGACGGTCGTCGTCCCCAGGTCGAAGGCGATCCCGTACGCCCGCTCCGTCGTGTCGCCGGGCTCCACGTCCACGAGGACGTCGTCCACCACGACGGCGGTGACCTCGTAGTCGCTCTGGCGCAGCACCTTCGCCAGGGAGCGCAGCGCGTGCAGCTCGACCGTCACCTCGAGGTCGTCGAGGGCTGCGAGCAGGCGCTCCAGGTCCGGGACCTGGTCTGCGAGGCTCGGGGGCGCGAGGCGCACGAAGCGCTTCTGGACAGCGGGGCGCAGGATCACCTTCCGCCCGACCCCCACGCTGGCGGCCTTGGGTCGGGTCACGAGTGGGGGCACTTCGACGGCGAGGTCGTCGGCGACCTCCACCCGGCACGCGAGGCGCCAGCCCGCTCGCAGCGCGTCCGGCTCGAACGCTCGGGTGTCGAGCGAGGTCACCGGCGCGTTCCCGGCCGTGACGCGGATCTTGCACTTCTTGCACGTGCCGTGTCCGCCGCAGGTGGAGTCGATCGCGATGCCGTTCCAGCTGGCGGCGTCGAAGAGCATCACCCGCGGCGGCACCCGGACGGTCCGCCCGGCGGGCTCGAAGCGGATCTCGTGGCGGGCTCGGTCCCCCTCCGCGCCCGTCTGATCCGATGCACCAGCGGGGGGTGGACTGCCCGACCGCGCGGCAGCCGTTTCGAGGGCGCTCACGTCGACGGTCCCGGCGCGGCCGCCGCTCGTCGGCGGTGGCCCGCGATCCATGCCGCGCCCCAGGGGTCGTGGTCGAGCAGGAGATCCGCGGCCTTGACCGACTGGACGAGGACGGGCGAGCGAGCGTCCATGATCGCGCTGGTCAGCCCCATGACTGCGGCCATCGGGAGGAACGCCGCACCGATTGCGGCGCGATCCGGCATCCCGAACGAGACGTTCGACGCACCGAGCGTCGTGTTCGTCCCGATCTCCTCCCGGATCAACCAGAGGGTCTCGAGGCTGCGCTGGACGAGGGAGGTGTCGGCACCGACGGGCATCGCGAGCGGGTCGAGCACGATGTCCTCGAGCGGGATCCCGAAGCGTCCGGTGGCGACGTCGACGATCTTCTTGGCGAGGTCGAGGCGCCGGCGGGGCTCGGCCGGGATCTCCTCCTCGTCGTTCGGGAGGGCGATGACCGCAGCACCGTGACGCTTCACGAGCGGGAGCACCGCCTCCAGCCGCTCGTCCTCCGCCGTCACCGAGTTGACGAGGGCCTTACCGTCGTAGGCGGCGAGCCCGGCCTCGAGGGCCTCGACGACGGACGAGTCGATGCAGAGCGGGAGGTCGCAGAGCCCCTGGATCATCTTCACCGCTGCCGCCATGAGCCCCACCTCGTCGGCGAGCGGCGCGCCCATGTTCACGTCGAGCACCATCGCGCCGCCAGCCACCTGCTCCTCGACGTCCCGGGCGACACGGGACAGATCCCCGCGCTGGAGCTCGGCCTGGAAGGCCTTGCGCCCCGTCGGGTTGATCCGCTCGCCGATCACGCAGAAGGGCTGGTCGTGCCCGATCGTGACCGTTGCCTTCGCCGACCGCAGTACCGTCTCCACGCTCCCTCGCCCTCTCGTGCTCCGACCGTCGCGCCCAGAACCCTCTCGCCCAGAACCGTTGCGTCCGGACGGTCGCGTTCAGAACCGTCGTGCCCAGACCGTCCTGCCTGGACCCTCTCGCTCAGACCGTCGCGCTCGCCCGCCGGGCAGCGATGAGCGCCTTCGCCTTGGCGACCGCAGCCGACGCATCCGCTGCGTAGCCGTCCGCCCCGACCGCGTCGGCGTACTCCTGGGTCACCGGCGCGCCTCCCACCATGACCAGCACCTGGTCGCGCAGGCCCGCCTTCTCGAGCGCGTTGATGTTGGCCTTGAACATCGGCATCGTCGTGGTGAGGAACGCGGAGAACCCGACGATGTCGGGCTGGTGCTCCTGGATGGCCTCGATGAAGCGCTCCGGGGCGACCTGGACGCCGAGGTCGATCACCTGGAAGCCCGCCCCCTCCAGCATGATGTTGACCAGGTTCTTCCCGATGTCGTGGACGTCGCCCTTCACCGTCCCCATCACGAACGTCCCCACGGTCTCGGCGCCGGTCTCGGCGAGCAGCGGCCGGAGCACGTCGAGTGCCCCTGCCATCGCCTTCCCTGCGATCAGCATCTCCGGCACGAAGAAGTCCCCCCGCTCGAAGCGGGCCCCGACCTCCTCGAGCGAGGGGATCAGGGAGTCGAAGAGCAGTGTCTCGGGGGACATGCCCATGGTGAGCCCCTCGTTCGTGAGGCGGAGCACCTCCGGTGCGTTCCCCACCAAGGTCCGGTCGTAGAGCTCTCGCAGCAGGTCTTCCGGGCTCACGCAGCTCCCTCCCTCGTTCGACGGTGGCCGAGTGCGGCCGACAGCTCCCCAGCCCGGAGGGCGCAGGCGTCCCGGGCCTCCGACAGACGCTCGAGGTCCAGGCGGTGCGCCGGGCCGGAGACCGAGATCGCAGCGACGAGCTGGGAACCAGCGCGCCACACCGGGGCGGCCACGGCCACGAGTCCGGGCTCGAGCTCGTCGACCGTCACGGCAACCCCGTCTCGACGAACCTCCGCCAGCTGGCGTCCGAGGCGGGACCGGCTCGTCACCGTGGCCGGAGCGAACGACTCGAGCCGCCCGGTCGGAAGGGTCGTCCCGCCGAAGGCCAGGAGCACCTTGCCGAGCGCACTCGCATGGAGCGGGACGCGACGACCGACCCAGTTCGTGCCCCCGAGCACGTAGCGGCTGTCGACCTGGGCGATCTGCTCGACCGCCCCGGCGCGAGCCACGCCGAGGTTGACCGTCTCGCCGGTCTCCGCCCCGAGTCGCTCGAGATGCGGCTGCGCGATCGTGGCGAGGTCGGCGTCGCCGCCACTTCGCCACGCGAAACGTACGAAGAGCGGGCCGGGGCGGAAGCCCCCCGCCGCCCGCTCGACGAGGCCACCTCGCTCGAGGGAGTGCAAGAGCCGGGAGGCGGTGCTCTTCGGCAGCCCCGACGCCGCCACCAGCTCGGCGAGCGAGCGCGTCGGACCGTCCTCGAGCACGGCGGCGACCAGCTGCGCCGCCCTGTCCACCGCCTGCGTCCCCGCGGGCCTCGCCATGCGCCTGCTCCTTCTCCGCCCGCGAGTGCCGGGCGCTGGCCCCGCTCGTCCGGACATTCGGCTCCGAGCCAGGGTTCTCGTGCTGCTCGCGAGGCTCTACGCTGCGGCCTGGGTGCAGGAAGACCTCGCCACGGTTGCTCCGTGGGTCCCGCGCCACCTGGTGGCACGGCGTTCTACAATGTGATGCTACGTTGCTGTAGCTGCAACGTCAAGGCGCCAGCCGGAACACTGCCCGTCTCGGAGTGGGACCTGGCGGCTCGGAGCGGGGTGGCAGCCCCCAGGGCTGCGACAGCACGGGGGAGGCGGGACCAGGGGCGAGGGCCGGCGACGGCGCCGACCCGGAGAGGAGCGCCATGTTCGTGAACCGGATGCCTCGCTACGAGATCCTCTCGGAGGACGCACTCGCCGTCCTCGACCGAGGCTGGCGCCGCATCGTGTCCGAGATCGGGGTGCAGTTCGTCAAGCCCGAGGCCGTCTCGATCTTCGAGGCAGCGGGGCAGAAGGTGGACGGCCAGACCGTCTTCCTGGACCCGGACTTCGTGCTCGAGCAGGTCGCGAAGGCCCCCTCGGAGTTCGACCTCCAGGCGCGCAACCCTGCCAACTCGGTCCACATCGGGGGGGACCACATGGTGTTCGGGGGCGTCTACGGGCCGCCGTTCGTACGCCAGCGGGACACCCGGCGAGACGCCACCCTCGCAGACTTCCGGAACTTCACGATGCTCGCGCAGTCCTTCCCCGAGCTCGACAGCGCCGGCGGAGTGATCTGCGAGCCGAACGACGCGCCACTCGACTCGCGACACCTCGACATGGTGTACGCCCTGGCGACCCTCACCGACAAGATCTACATGGGAAACGTCGTCTCTGGCCCGAACGCCGCCGACACGATCGCCATGACGTCGATCGTCTTCGGTGGCCGAGAGGTCATCGAGGAGACACCCGCCATCATCTCCCTCATCAACTGCAACTCCCCCCTGCGCTGGGACGACCGGATGTTGGACGCCCAGTTCGAGTACAGCCGGGCCAACCAGCCCGTGATCCTCACCCCGTTCCTGCTCATGGGGGCGATGTCGCCGGTGACGATCCCGGCCGCGCTCGCGCAACAGCTCGCAGAGGCGCTCTCGGGCATCGCGCTCTCACAGCTCCTCCGCCCGGGCTGCCCCGTCGTCTTCGGCTCGTTCCTCTCCAACATCGACATGCAGTCGGGCTCGCCCTGCTTCGGCACGCCCGAGTCCGCCATCGGACTGCTCTGCACGGGCCAGCTCGCCCGCCACTTCGGCTTGCCCTTCCGCACCGGTGGGGGGCTGACGTCGAGCCAGACCCCGGATGCACAGGCCGGTTACGAGGCGTTGATGACGCTGCTCCCGACGTTCCTCGCCGGGACCAACTTCGTCATGCACGCAGCGGGCTGGCTCGAGGGCGGGCTCGTCGCGAGCTACGAGAAGTTCGTCATCGACGTCGAGCTGTTGCGAATGCTGCAGACGGAGTTCACACCCCTCGAGATCGACGAGGACTCGCTGGCGTTCGGGGCACACACCGAAGTGGGCCACGGCGGGCACTTCCTCGGCGCCGCCCACACGATGGAGCGCTTCCGGACCTGCTTCTACCGGCCGCTGCTGTCGTCCTCGATGAACTTCGAGCGCTGGAACCGCATGGGCGGCAAGGACGCCGCCGAGCGGGCCGGGGAGATCGCCGCGAAGACGCTCGACGACTACGAGCCACCGCCCATCGACGACGCCGTCCGCCAGGAGCTCGAGGACTACGTGCTGCGACGGCGGGCCGAGCTCGGCGACTGACCTGGCGGCAGGAGAGCATCCGAGCGGGTCTGCACGCGGCCCGAGCGTGGCACCGGCGGCAGGGGGGGCGGGCCGAGCGGCCAGCGAAGGGGGGGATGGAGCGCGAGCAGCGCGCCGAGCAGCCCGACCGTGGTGTCGACGTCGCCGAGTGCGCGGTGCGCGTCGGCCTGGCGGACCCCGAGAACCCGCGCGCAGGTGGCGAGCTGGTAGTCGGGCGCCCGGACGAGGCGCTGGGCGAGCCAGAGCGTGCAGAGCCCGGGAAGGGTCGGGACCGTGACGCCGGCCCGGTCGAGCTCTGCCGCGAGGAACCCGGCATCGAAACCGGCGTTGTGGGCGACGAGGATCGCTCCGTCCAGGAGCGAGAGGAGGTCCCCCACGACCTCCGCGAAGGCCGGGGCACCGCGCACGTCGGCATCGGTGATCCCGTGGATGTGGGTCGCCCCGACCGGACGGCCCGGGTCGAGGAGGGTCGACCACGCCGCGAGCCGCTCACCGCCGGCGGTGACGCGCACGACCGCGAGCTCGACGATCCGCTCGCGTCTCGGTCCGAGGCCGGTGGTCTCCACGTCGAGCACTGCGAACGGTGCGTCACGGAGCGCGTTGCCCGCTCCGCCGAGGTTTGCCAACGCGAGGAGCGGCTGGGCCCGTGCGGCGCCGGGAGCGCGACCGGCACCGGAGGCACGTGGGGCTCCGGGAGCACGACCGGCGCTGGCGGCTGCACCGGCGCCCCGGAGGCGGTGCGAGGTCCAACCCGATGTCGCCAGCGCATCCCCTCTCGGCTCGACCACGTGACCTCCTCCTTCGGGGCGACCTCCTCCATCGGGCACCGGACGATCCTCCCACGCGCCTGGGACAGCTGCCCGTGCGCTGGAGAGAACGCCGCGGTTGTCTGGGTACGCTCCCCCCGTGGAGCACCTGGACGCCGCTGCGCTCGCCCGCCTTCTCCCCTACGACGTCGCGGTCCCCTCCCTCGAGGAGGCGTTCCGAAGCGGCCTGGCGCAGTCCGCCCCGCTCCGCAGCCAGCTCGCGAACGAGGCGGGCACGCTCCTGCTCATGCCGGCGGCTGGCCCGCGTCGCTTCGGGGTGAAGGTGCTCACGGTCCGCCACGTCCCCGATGCCGGGGTTGCGGCGGGTGGCGCGCCGCCCCCGCTCATCGACGGCGTCTACGTGCTGTTCGACGAGGACCTCCGCCCGGTCGCCACCATCGACGGGCCGGCCCTCACGGCGATCCGCACCGCGACGGTCTCGGCCCTGGCGACGGGCTACCTCGCCCGACCCACCGCCTCCCGTCTCGTGCTCTTCGGCGCCGGCGCGCAAGCCTTCGCACACGCCGACGCGATGGCGAGCATCCGGCCGGTCGAGCAGGTCGTGGTGGTGAGCAGGGGCCGAACCCGTGCGGAGGCACTCGTGGCGCGCCTCGCCTCCCGTGGCCTCGACGCGCGCGTCGGGACGCCCGAGGCCGTCGCCGACGCGGACCTCGTCTGCACCTGCACGACGAGCCGGGTGCCGCTCTTCGACGGCGCCCTGCTCCCCGCCGGCGTGCACGTGAACGCCGTCGGCACCTACGAGCCCGACGCGGCAGAGCTCGACGAGGTGGCGATCGCCCGGAGCCGCCTCGTGGTCGAGCAGCGCTCGGCCGCGCTGGCCGAGGCGGGCGAGGTCGTGCAGGCGTTGCGAAGCGGTGCCATCACCGAGGCGCACATCCTCGCCGACCTGGCCGAGCTCGTCGCCGGCACGATCGTGCGCCGGAGCCCCGACGAGGTGACGATCTTCAAGTCCGTCGGGATCGCCGGCGAGGACCTCGCCCTCGCCGAGACGGCCCTCGCACAGCGATGGTGAAGGGCTCGGTTCCGAACACCGCCGACGCGGTGGTCGTCGGCGCGGGCGCGATCGGGGCCAGCGTCGCCCACCACCTCGCGGCCGCCGGACTCGGGCGCGTGGTCCTGATCGAGCGGGAGGCCGGCCCCGCCCGGGGCGCGACCGGCGCCTGCGCCGGAGGCTTCCGCCAGCAGTTCTCGAGCGCACGGAACCTGGCGCTCTCGATGGCGAGCGTGCCGATGATCCTCGGCTTCACCGCCGAGCACGGGCTCCCCCTCGACCTCCACCAGGACGGCTATCTCTTCTGCTACCGCGACGAGGCCTCGTGGGCAACGGCATGCGCCGCGGCGGCGCAACAGCGTGCCGCGGGGGCGAAGGTGGACTGCGTCTCGCCCTCCGAGGTGGCAGCCCTCCTCCCGGGGCTCTCCCTGGATGGGCTGGTCGGGGCGACGTACGGACCGGAGGACGGGATCGCCGACCCGGCAGGGCTCACGCAGGGGTACCTGACACTCGCCCGACGTGGGGGTACACGGACCTGTTTCGGGGTCGAGGCCCGGACACTGCAGATGACGGGTGACGCCGTCACCGGTGTCGAGACGACCGCCGGCGTCATCGCCACCCCCGTCGTCGTCAGCGCAACCGGCCCCACCGCCGCAGACCTTCCCGCCACCGCGGGCGTCGACGTGCCGGTGACACCGCTCCGGCGTCACGTGGTCGTCACCGGGTCGTTCCCGGGCTGCCCCCGCCGTCACACGCTCGTCGTCGAAGCAGCGACGAACTTCTACTTCCACCGAGAGGGCCGTGGGGTGCTCATGGGGATGCCCGCCACTGGAGAGCGCCCCGGTCTCTCCGCCCCCGAGCCCGAGGACTTCCTCGCGGGGGAGCTCCTCCCCGAAGCCATCCGGGTCCTCCCCGCCCTCGCCGAGGCGGCGGTGGCGGCCGAGTGGGCCGGCTACTACGAGATGACCCCCGACGCCCATCCCGTCCTCGGCCCGGTGAGCGGGCTGGCCGGGCTCTGGCTGGCGAACGGCTTCTCGGGGCACGGCTTCCAGCAGGCGCCGATCGTGGGGAAGCTGCTCGCCGAGTGGATTGTCGAGGGTGCCCCCCGCAGCGTCGACGTCTCCTCGCTCACGCTCGACCGGTTCACGACCGGCCGGCTCCTCGCCGAGACGCAGGTCGTCTGAGCGCCGGGCGGCAGGTCGTCTGAGCGCCGGGCGGC
>JAJYWE010000036.1:0-15229 GCA_021791675.1 Actinomycetes bacterium
ACCTCTCCCGAATCGGGATCGACGAGCTCGCCGGCGCCGCGGTCGGACCGGTGGAGCACCTCGCCGGTGCCCGGCCCCTCTCCTCCTACGAGGTCACCGACTTCGCCGGCCTCGCCAGTCGCCTCGCCGCGGGCGAGCGCTGGACGATCCTCGACGTGCGTCGGGACGACGAGCGGGAGGTCGCCCACATCGAGCACTCTGTGCACATCCCGCTCCAGGACCTCCAGGCCCGCCTCGGCGAGGTGCCGGACGGCCCGGTGGCCGTCCACTGCGCGGCGGGCTTCCGGGCGTCGATCGGGGCGAGCCTGCTCGACGGCGCGGGCAAGCAGCTCGTGCTCGTCGACGACGACTTCTCCCGGGCGGCCGACGCGGGGCTCCCGGTCGTGTCCTGAGATGCCCGAGGGGCGCGGGTCCGCCGGGCGCGGTGGGTGTCCGCCGAGCACCGGGGCACGGACGGGAGCCGGCGGCGCGAGGCGGTATCACTGCGACCGGAGCAGCGTGGGCTGACAGGCACGCAGCGAGCGGGAGCGCAGGAGAGCAGAAGAGCGCTGCAGAAGGGCGCAGGAGGCACGAGCAGACAAGCGAGAGCGGTAGGGGCGAGACGAGATGCGCCGAGCGCCACTGGGGCCTCGGCTGGGAAAGGGGGGTCACCCATGACCGACACCAAGCACGCCATCCACCACAAGATCGTGATCATCGGTGGGGGAACGGCGGGGATCAGTGTGGCAGCGAGGCTTCGCAAGGCGGGCCAGGACGACGTCGCGGTCATCGAGCCGTCCGACAAGCACTACTACCAGCCGCTCTGGACGGTGGTGGGTGGCGGGCTCGCACCGATCGAGGAGACCGTGCGCACGGAGGCGAGCGTGATGCCGAAGGGTGTCCGCTGGATCCAGGACGCGGCCGAGGCGGTGGACCCGGAGAACCGGACGGTGAGGACGGCTGCGGGGGTGAACGTGGGCTACGACTACCTCGTCGTCTGCCCGGGAATCCAGCTCGACTGGGACAAGGTCCCGGGCCTCACCGAGACGCTCGGCCGGGACGGGGTCTCCAGCAACTACACGTTCGAGACCGCCCCGAAGACCTGGGAGTTCCTCCGTCCGTTGCGCAGCGGCACGGCCGTGTTCACGATGCCCGCCGGTCCGATCAAGTGCGCGGGCGCACCGCAGAAGATCGCCTACCTCGCCGCCGACTACTGGCGCCAGGAGGGCGTGCTCAACAACATCCACGTCGTGCTGGTGCTCCCGACGCCGGGGATGTTCGGCGTGCCGGAGTTCTCCAAGGTGCTCGACGGGGTCGCGGCCCGCTACGGGATCGACGTGCGCTTCCAGAGCGAGATGGTCGAGGTCAACTCCGCCGCACGGGAGGTCACCATCGTCGACCACAAGGACGGCAAGGACGAGAAGTCGACGATCCACTACGACGTGCTGCACGCGGTGCCGCCGCAGAGCGCGCCGGACTGGATCAAGAGGAGCCCGCTCGCCGACCCGAAGAACCCGGCCGGCTACGTCGAGGTGGACAAGAACAGCCACCAGCACGTCCGGTACCCGAACATCTTCTCCCTCGGGGACGCGGGCAGCACCCCGAACTCGAAGACCGGGGCAGCGATCCGCAAGCAGGCTCCCGTGGTCGTGGCGAACCTGCTCGCGGCGATGCAGTCGCGTCCCCTCCCGGCGAGCTACGACGGCTACGCGTCCTGCCCGCTCACCACGGCACGCAACCGCATGCTGCTCGCAGAGTTCGACTACACGATGAAGCCGCACCCGACGATCCCGCTGATCGACACGAAGAAGGAGCGCTACGACATGTGGCTCCTCAAGCGCTACGGGCTGCCCCGGCTCTACTGGGACCTGATGTTGAAGGGTCTCGCGTAGCAGATCGGTCCGGCTGGCGAGACGCGCCGTTGGTACTGGTCTCGCCCGATCCGCAACTGGCCCGCCGGTTGCTCCGAGGAGAGTCGTTCGCATTCGTCGTCGGCACGTCCGGAGCCGGGTCGTCGCTGGGGTCCCCTCAGGCTGCTCCGACCACGTACGCCCGGCAGGCGAGTTGGAGGGCCAGGCGTTCGTCGGCGTCGGAGAGGTCGGAGCCCATGAGGCGCTTGATCTGCTCGAGCCGGTAGGCGACGGCGTTGCGGTGGAGACCGAGCGCCCGGCTGGTACGGGTGAGTGACCCCTGCTCGTCCAGGTACGTCTTGAGTGTCCGGATCGCAACGTCCCGTCGGCGCGCCCCGAGCTCCATGAGCGGGGCGAGCTGGACTGCCACCGCCTCCTGGGTGGGGTCCGAGGCGTACCACTCCATGAGCGCGCGCTGGATCCCGTAGGCATCGAAGGCGACCACTGGCCGATCGTTCCCGGAGGCACGCGCGCCTGCCAGCACCGCCCGCGCTTCCTTCACCGAGGTGCGGATCCCCGGAATACCCTCGTGCACGCCCCCGATTCCGGCGCCCACATGCGCGTCGGGAAACCGCTCGGCGAGCTCCCGGAGCGCGCCATCGAGCGCGTCGACGATCCGGCGCGGCCGCTGGGGCTCCGGGCGCGCGGTGGTCATCTGGACGAGGACGATGGCGGTCCAGTTCGAGGTGTGGGTCCACGTCCCTCCGACGCGCTGGCAGTGGGCCAGCGCGACCCGGCTCACTGCCTCGGAGAGCGCGAGTCGGCGTTCTTCGTCGCGGGGGCTCTCTGGCAGGTCCACCTGGACATAGGCGGCCACGTGCCACCCGTCGATCGGCATCGCGAGGCGGCGTGCCTCCGCGAGGAGATCCTCCTGGTGGGCGGAGTCCAGGAAGAGCAGCCCATTCAGGAGTTGGCTCCGCGTCCGGAGTGGGATGTCCCGGCTGTCCGCAGCGAGCGCCAGCTGCCGGCCGATGACCGCAGCGAGGCTGTTCACGAGGAGCCGAGCAGCCGCGACGTCCTGGGCGATCACCGACCTGGCGCAGACGAACAGCGCCGTCGCCCCGTCGAGCCCCTCGCTTGCGAGCTCGGTAGCGATCGGCCCGTGGTCTGGGAGGCCGCTCCGCCCGACCCTGGCGGTTTCCGGCCGAGTCGGGGCCTGCCCGGTTCCACCTTCCGAACGGGGGAGGAGGGGGCTGGATACAGCACAGGCGTACGGGCAGGCCTCTACCGGGCTGCCGAAGCGCTCGCTTGCCAGGTCGAGCAGGCGGGGCACCGACTCGCCCTCGGCCACCGCTCGGAGGACGTCGTCGAGTGCGGCGGCGGCACGGGCGAGCTGGCTGCCGGCGTTGCGCGTGAGCGCCCGGTCGGCGTGGAGGAGGCCGGTCACGGAGGGGGTCGTCGGTCCGAGCCGGACGAGCGCGATGCCCGCGCGCCGCGCGATCTCGAGGGCGGTGGCGCTCGGATCCGCCCAGCGGTTCGCAGGTGACGCAGGTGACGCGATCGCAGCTGCGCCGCGGGAGGCTGCGTGGCGGAGGGCCAGGTCGACCTCGTAGGCAGTCGTCTCCGCGGCGCACCGCTCGCTGAGGAAGACCCAGCTCTCCGACGGGACCGCTCGCAGTGCTTCGAGTCGCTCGACCAGGTCGACGACTGCGGGCCGGCGCGACCCTCCGGTCGTGCTCAGCCGCCGCGAGCCTTCGAGCCCCGGGAGTGCGAGGACGTCGTCGACGGTGAGCACCCGCGCGATTCTACGAAACCGACAAGATCAGTACAGAGTTTGTTCAGACTGCACGTAGTCCGCGTGTGTGGTCTCCTGGATGATGAGGCATGGACTGGACTTCCCGAGACGACGCTCGGCGGAGCGAGGCGACGGGCCTCGAACGAGCTCCGACGCGACGTCGAGCCTGGCGCCCCCGCTCGGGCCGCACCTGGAGCCCCTCGTTGCATCCGAACCCTCTGCGCTGTCGGGCTCGCCGTGCCGAAGGGGGAGCAGAGTGCACGCGAGCCGTTCCGAGCGCTGCCCCGCATCGGCCATGTCTCGCCTGATCGCAGCGGGGGACGTCGAGGATCTCGCGCGGGGCTGTGCGCTGCTCGGTGCCGGCGGGGGAGGCGACACGAGCGTGGGCAGGCTGATGATGCTCCAGGCCATCGGCGACTTCGGGCCGGTCACGCTGGTGGGAGTGGACGAGCTGGACCCCGACGCGCTGGTCATGCCCTGTGGGATGGTCGGTGCCCCGACGGTTGCGACCGAGAAGTTCGAGAGTGGCGACGAGGGCGCCCGGCTCCGTCAGGAGGTCGAGCGGCTGCGCGGCGAGCCGGTCGCGTGCCTCATGCCCGCTGAGATCGGCGGCTCGAACGGACTGCTCCCTTTCGTCTGGGCGGCGCGTCTCTCGCTCCCGGTGCTCGACGCCGACGGCATGGGGAGGGCGTTCCCGGAGATCCCACAGGTCGCGATGCACCTCGCCGGGATCTCACCGAGCCCTGCTGTCATGACCGACGAGCGTGGGAACGTGGCTGTCTTCCGAGCGTGCTCTGGCGCGTGGCTCGAGCGCCTCGAGCGAGCGACTGCGGTCGAGTTCGGTGGTTCGGCCGCCTCGACCGAGTACTGCATGACGGCCGGAGAGGCGCGCCGTGCTGCGATCCACGGGTCGGTGACCCGGGCTCTCGGGATCGGCAAGCTCCGTCTCGGGGGTGAGGGAAACCTCGTGGACGAGCTCGTGATCCGGGCTGGCGGGTTCATCCTGCTCTTCGGAAAAGTGGCGGACGTCGAACGGCGGACCAGCGGCGGATTCGTTCGCGGCTCGGTCGTAGTAGAGGGAACGGGCTCCGATGCGGGCAGGCTCCTCAGGTTGGAGCTGCAGAACGAGAACCTCGTCGCCTTCGAGGGTGGCGAGCTGCGCGCCTGCGTGCCCGATCTGATCTCGGTCGTCGACGTCGAGACGGGCGATGCGATCTCCACAGAGCGTCTCCGCTACGGCCAGCGAGTGGCCGTTCTCGGGCTCCCCTGCGACCCGTTGTGGCGGACCGAGGGAGGGCTCGGGCTCGTCGGACCCCGGGCCTTCGGCTACGACCTCGACTACCAGCCGATCGAGGAGCTCGTCGATGCCGACCGGTGAGTACCGCATCGGGGTGGACGTCGGCGGGACGAACACCGATGCGGTCCTCCTCGACCTGAGCGGCGAGGTTGTCGCAAAGGCGAAGGTGCCGACGACGCTCGACGTCGAGGGCGGCATCTCAGCAGCACTCGAGTCCGTCCTCGTGGCCTCTGGGCTCGATGCGGACCGGGTCAGCCACCTCATGCTCGGGACGACGCATGCCACGAACGCCGTGCTCGAGCGACGACAGCTCGGGCGGGTCGCGGTCGTGCGGATCGGTGCGCCGGCAACCCGGGCTGTCCGTCCGCTGTTCGGTTGGCCCGAGCCGCTTCGCGCCGCGCTGTCCGCAGGCGAGGTGATCGTCGGTGGAGGGATGGAGCTCGACGGTCGTGAGCTGGCACCCTTCGATGTCGAGGCGTTGCGCCGCTTCCTCGCCAGCTGCGCGTCACGGCTCGACGCGGTCGCCGTGACCAGCGTGTTCGCTCCGGTGTGTGCAGACCACGAGCTCCGCGCGGAAGAGCTGGTACGAGCGGAGCTGGGCGACTGCCCGGTGAGCCTCAGCCATCGCGTCGGGAGCATGGGACTGCTCGAGCGCGAGAACGCCACCGTGCTCAACGCTGCGCTCCAGGGCGTGGCGGAGCGGGTCGTGGACGGGCTCCAGCGCGCGCTCCACACGCTCGGGCTCGACCCCGTCCCCTACTTCGCCCAGAACGACGGCACGCTGATGTCGCTCGACTACGCGCGCCGGTTCCCGATCCTCACCATCGGGAGCGGGCCGGCGAACAGCATCCGGGGAGCGGCGCTCCTCGCGGGTGTGGCAGACGCAATCGTCGTCGACGTCGGGGGAACCTCGACGGACATCGGGGTGGTCGCTCGCGGGTTCCCCCGAGAGTCGTCCCAGGGTGTGGAGATCGGCGGGGTGAGGACGAACTTCCGCATGCCGGACCTCATCACCCTTGCCCTCGGCGGGGGGAGCCTTGTCGTCTCCGAGGACGGGAGGCTTCGCGTCGGGCCGGAGAGCGTCGGCTTCGCGCTCCCCGAGAAGGGCCTCGTCTTCGGAGGGCAGACCTTCACGCTCACCGACGCCGGGGTCGCAAGGGGGAGGATGCACCTCGGGAGTGAGCGACTCCCGGCTTGGTGCGCAGGTCCCGCAGGTGAGGCGCTCGCACGGGTGGACGCCGAGGTCACCGCAGCGATCGACCGCATGAAGCTGCGGCGCGGCGACCGACCGGTGGTGGCGGTTGGCGGTGGGTCCGAGCTACTGCCGGACGAGATTCCCGGCGCGACAGAGGTGCTCAGGCCGCCCCACTTCGACGTGGCGAACGCGGTCGGTGCGGCGACCGGCGCCGTGAGTGGGCAGGTGGACCGCGTCTACCGGTTCCCGTCAGGGGGCAGGGAGCAGGCGCTCGAGGCGGCGAAGGAGGAGGCCGGGCGCCAGGCGGTGCTCGCAGGGGCCGATCCCGGGGGGCTGTCGGTCGTGGAGCTCGAGGAGATCCCGCTTGCGTACCTGCCCGGTGGAGCGGTCCGGCTCCGGGTGAAGGTGATCGGGCCGCTACCCGATGGTGCCTCGACAAGTGTCCCGAGCGGTTCGTGTCGCGAGGGTGAGAGGAGCAGGTGATGGTTCAGGATCTGCAGTCGGTGGCAGGGACCGGGCGGCGGGTGTTCCCGACCGCGCTGGCCCTCATTCTCGCCGCGGCGTTGCTCGGCGCATGCGGCTCGAGCAGCACTCCCCCTCGAGGCGTGGCCGGCTTCGAGGGGCACACGGTCACGTTTGCGCTCCAGCCGGGCAACAATCCGACGTACATCTTCCCCCTCGTCGGCTCGTCGAACTTCACCCTGGTCAACGAGGACCAGTTCGAGTGGCTCAGCTATCGGCCGCTCTTCTGGTTCGGCGGGGTCGGCGACACCACGGCGTTCAATCCTGCCCAGAGCCTTGCGTACCGGCCGACGTTCTCGATCGACGCAACCGGGCACACCGTCGCAACCGTTCGGCTGAAGAAGTGGCGCTGGTCGGACGGGGAGCCGGTCACGACCCGGGACGTCGAGTTCTGGATCGATCTCCTCCGGGCGAACAAGGCGGACTGGGGGGTGTACGTCCCGGGGGCATGGCCCGACATCATCCGCTCGATCACCTACACCTCGTCGACAAGCTTCCGGATCGTCTTCAACGCCCGCTACAACACGAGCTGGCTGTTCGAGAACGAGATGAGCCAGATCTTCCCACTCCCCCAGCAGGTCTGGGACAGGACGAGCGAGCACGGGCCCGTGGGCAACTACGACCTCACTCCCAAGGGTGCGGTCGCCGTCTACAACTTCTTGAACCACCAGGCCGGGCAGCTGTCGACCTATGGCACGAACCCGCTCTGGAAGGTCGTGGACGGGCCGTGGATCCTCTCCGCCTACGACCCGGGAACCGGGAGAACCGTCTTCACGCGCAATCGCGACTATCCCGGGCCGACCGCCGGGCAGGTGACGACCTTCGTCGAGGAGCCCTTCTCGAGCTCCAGTGCCGAGTTCAGCGAGGTCGAGGCAGGAGCGGTCGATGTCGGGTACCTCCCGCAGAGCGACCTGCACGCGCTCTCTGCGGTCGAGGCCGACGGGTACGCAGTCGCCCCCTGGTGGCAGTGGAGCATCAACTTTCTCCTCCTCAACTATGCGAACCCGACGGCGGGGGCGGTGTTCCGCCAGCTCTACCTCCGCCGGGCGATGGAGGAGCTGATCGACCAGCCGGCGTACGTGACGGCAATCTACGGCGGCTACGCGAAGGTCACCGACGGTCCGATTCCGACGACCGTTCCGAGTCCGTACCTTCCTCCCGGCACGGGGACGCCCGGGTTCCGCTACGACCCGGCGGCCGCAGCTGCTGCCCTGGCGGCCCACGGCTGGTCGGTCGGGGCTGGTGGTGTCAGGGTCTGTACCCGGCCGGGTGCGACCGCAGCGGACTGCGGCCCGGGGGTCCGGGCCGGCACGCCGCTCCGCTTCACCCTGCTGTACCCGTCGGGGATGGCCCAGCTGTCGGTGGAGATGAGCGCCCTCCGGAGCGCCCTTGCGACGGCTGGCATCCAGCTCTCACTCGACACCCAGACGTACGACCAGGTGACCTCGGACGTCTACAGCTGCAACGCCAAGACCGGATCGGGCTGCGGGTGGCAGATCGGCGCCGACCTCGGCTGGGAGTACTACCCGTACCCCTCCGGTGAAGAGCTCTTCGAGACGGGCGGCTCCGGCAACGCCGGCGCCTACTCGAGCCCGCAGGCGGACGCAGCGATCCAGGCAACCTTGCGAGACCCCGGGCTCGGCCCGATGCGCCACTACGCAACGTTCCTGGCCGGCCAGCTCCCGGTGCTCTGGCTGCCCACTCCTGCGTACCAGATCACGGTTTACCGCAAGGGACTCGCAGGTGTGGTGCCGCAGGACCCCTCCCTCAACCTCTACCCGGAGCTGTGGCACGCGGCCGGGTGACGTTCGGTGGACGGGTGAGGCCGGTCGGTGGTGGACCCTGCCAACGGGCCGCGCGCCCCGGGGAACGACCACGGCCCGCCCTCAGCGGCGCTTCGCGTCGGCGAGGATGGCCCGCGCAGCGAGCTTGCCGGGCGTACCCGCGATCCCGCCGGTCGGGTTGGTGCCCGCACCGCTCACGTAGAGGCCGCCGAGCGGCGTGCGGTGGCCAGCTAGCCGGCGCGTCGGGCGGAGGAAGCCGAGCTGGTCCGGCGCGATGTCGAGGTGCATCGGGTGGGCGCCGGGCCAGCCCTCCTCGGCGATCATGCGCCCGGGGTCGCGCACTGCGAAGCCGAGCACGCTCGCCCGGAAGCCCGGCGCGTGGCGCTCGACCGTCTCGAACGCCCGCTCGGCGAGTTCGTCCCGGCGCGCGTCCCAGCCGCCCTCGACCACCGCCGGCGCAGCGGGGCAGGCGAGGTAGACGGTGTGCTCCCCGGCGGGCGCCAGCGTGGGGTCCATCGCCGAGTGGGTGAACGCGTAGAGCGGCAGCGGGTCCGGCAGATGCCCGGCCTCTGCCTGCACCCAGGCCCGGGAGAGGTCGTCGAGGCGGTCGACGTAGCTCTGGAGCCCGTCGTGGTCGCCGGGCCGGCCGCCGGCGTACTGGGGGAGCGAGCTCGTTGCGACGTGGATCACCGCCTGGACGACGTTCCCCCGGCGCGCGGCGGCGAGGTCGGTGCCTGCGGCGCCGCCGAGGGGCGGGTCGCAGAGCTCGAGCAGGGCGAGCTTCGGGTCCGTCGCCGTGAGGACGGTGTCGGTCGTGATCCTCGTGCCGTCCTCCCCGCCCACCTCCACGGCCCGGACGCGCCCGCCCGTGGTGTCGATGCGGGTCACGGGCGCGCCGCAGCGGACCTCGACCCCGAGTGCCCGGGCCCGGAGGACCAGCGCGTCCACGAGCCCCTGGGCGCCGCCCCGGGCGTGCCACTGGCCGTGCTCGTGGTAGGCGGCCTGCCAGAAGGCGAAGAGGGAGCTGGCGGGCACGGTC
The DNA here is from genome assembly GCA_021791675.1 of Actinomycetes bacterium. Lineage (GTDB taxonomy): Bacteria > Actinomycetota > Acidimicrobiia > Acidimicrobiales > JAKAOS01 > JAJYWE01. The sequence goes on from JAJYWE010000036.1 coordinate 9,462, forward strand.
GGCCCGACCCCCGCGTGGGCGGCGAAGGCAGCCACCGGACCGCGCGTCAGGTCCGACGGGAGCCAGCGCCGGAGCAGCGAGTCGTACGGTCCTGCGAGATCCCGCGCCCGCTCGAGCGGCCCGCCACCGAAGAAACGCGCGAGCCCGGCGAAGCGGGGGAGCACCTCGCGGAGCGAGTGCTCGCCGCGGATCGAGGGCATGGTGGCCCGCACGAGCGGCACCGCCACGCGCATCCAGCGCTCGTACGCGACGGCCTCGGCCGGGTCGCACTCGGCGATGGAAGAGAGCGTCGCCTCGATCGAGCGGTGGAAGCGCACCCGGCGACCGTCGGCGAAGACGGCGATCGAGAACGGATCCATCTGCTGGTACTCGAGCCCGGCGCCTGCGAGGTCGAGCTCCTCGGGGATCGAGGTCATGTTGATGATGTTGTGCGCCGCCGAGTGGAGGTCGAAGCGATGGGGGAGGCCAGGGATCGTGGCCTCCGTGCGACTGCCGCCCCCAGGGCGCTCCTGGGACTCGAGAACGAGCACCCGGCGGCCCGCCAGTGCCAGGTAGCACGCGGCCACGAGCCCGTTGTGGCCCGCGCCGACCACGACGACGTCGGCTTCCATGGCTGCAGTCTGGTCGGCTCGGGGTCGTGTCGCTCGGCGGGCCGTGGCCGGCCCGGCTCGGCCGCCCCCGGCCCGGCCCGGCCGCGCCCGGCGGGTCGCCGGGCCTATCCTCGTGCCGTGTCCGAGCATCCCATGTCCGAGCGGCTCGCGCAGCTGGCCGCCCGCAAGGAAGAGGCCCTCCACGCAGGGGCCCCGCACGCCGTCGAGCGCCAGCACGCCAAGGGCAAGCTGACGGCGCGGGAGCGCCTCGACTACCTGCTCGACCCGGGCTCGTTCCAGGAGCTCGACATGCTCGCCCGGCACCGTGCCCACGGCATGGGCCTCGAGGAGACCCGCCCCTACACCGACGGGGTCGTGACCGGCTTCGGCACCATCGACGGGCGGCGGGTCTGTGTCTTCAGCCAGGACTTCACGGTCTTCGGCGGGGCGCTCGGCGAGGTCTTCGCGCAGAAGATCCACAAGGTCATGGACCTCGCCACCTCGGTCGGGGTGCCGATGATCGGACTCAACGACGGCGCCGGCGCCCGTATCCAGGAGGGCGTCGTCTCGCTCGACTCCTACGGCGGGATCTTCTTCCGCAACGTCGCGGCGTCGGGGGTGATCCCCCAGATCTCGGTCGTCCTCGGGCCCTGTGCAGGGGGTGCGGTCTACTCCCCGGCGATGACCGACTTCATCTTCATGGTGCGCGGCACCTCGCACATGTTCATCACCGGGCCGGACGTGGTGAAGACGGTGACCGGCGAGGACGTGACCCTGGAGGCGCTCGGGGGCGCGATGAGCCATGCCACCAAGTCGGGCGTCGCCACCTTCGTCGCGGCGGACGAGAAGGCGTGCCTCGACCAGGTCCGGGCGCTGCTCGCGTACCTGCCCTCGAACAACCTGGAGGAGCCCCCCGCCGTCGTCCCGAGCGACGAGGCGGACCGGGCGACGCCCGAGCTCTCGGCGCTCATGCCGGCGAGCCCCAACCAGCCCTACGACATGAAGAAGGTCATCGCAGCGGTCGTCGACGACGGGGAGTACCTCGAGTACTTCCCCCACTGGGCGCAGAACCTGACCTGCGGGTTCGCCCGCCTCGACGGGAGGGTCGTCGGCGTCGTCGGCAACCAACCCGCGGTCCTCGCCGGCGTCCTCGACATCGACTCCTCCGAGAAGGGGGCGCGCTTCGTCCGGACCTGCGACGCCTTCAACATCCCCCTCGTCACCTTCGTGGACGTGCCCGGTTTCATGCCCGGCACCGACCAGGAGTACGGCGGCATCATCCGCCACGGCGCGAAGCTGCTCTACGCCTACTGCGAGGCCACGGTGCCCCGGGTCCAGGTCGTCACCAGGAAGGCCTACGGCGGCGCGTACGTCGTCATGGACTCGAAGTCGATCGGCTCGGACCTGTCGTACGCCTGGCCGTCCGCCGAGCTCGCGGTGATGGGGCCCCAAGCGGCCGTGGAGATCGTCTACCGGCGGGAGCTCGCCGAGTCGCCCGACCCCCTCCGCCGGCGCGCCGAGCTGGTCGAGGACTACACGGAGCGCTACGCGAACCCCTACGTGGCGGCGGAGCGGGGCTACATCGACGACGTCATCGACCCTGCCGACACCCGCAGGGTCCTGATCCGGGCCTTCGACCTCCTGCGCTCCAAGCGGGAGGAGCTCCCGAAGCGCAAGCACGGGAACGTCCCCCTCTGAGTGCCGTGAGCCCTGGAGCGGACCGCCCCGCAACGGCCGTCGTGACCCCCGGCGAGCCGCCCGCGGAGATCGTCGCGGTGCTCGTCGCGGCGGTGGAGGCCGCCTGGCCCCGCCCCGAGCCCGTCCCCGCCGACTCGGGGATCGAGCCGCCCGGGGCGTGGCGCTTCTCGGGTCGGTGGTGGAGCGTCCCGGTCCCGGCTCGCCGGGACCGGCCCTGGGCCGGGCGGTGAGCGTCGAGGACGCCCCTGACGTCACCGAGCCTCCTTCCCGGGGGTCGATCGAGCCCGAGCTGACGACGGTCGCCGACGACGAGGTCGTGGTCCACTGGCCCGGCTCGGACGGCTGTCCGGCGCGCGTCGAGCGGCGCATCGGCCTCGAGCCGGACACGCCGGTCTGCGTGGCGGGCATCGACACCCGCACGCTTCCCCGGCCACCCGGCGCCCGGCTCGCGACGGTTGCGACCGTGAACGACCTGCACTTCGGCGAGACGGTCTGCGGGGTGGTGGCCGGGACCGACGTCGGGCCGGTGCTCTCGAGCGAGCCGGGTGAGCCGCCCTATCCGGCGCTGATGAGCGAGGCCGCCGCCGAGGAGGTCGGCCGGGCCGATCCCGATCTGGTCGTCGCCCGGGGCGATCTCACCGACGCCGGCCGCGCTGGCGAGCTCGAGGCCTTCCTGGCGCGCTGGCAAGGGCGCTTCGCCGAGCGGCTGGCCTGGGTGCGGGGCAACCACGACGCGGCGCCCGGCTCGTCGGTGTCGGGGCCCGCGATGCTCGAGCGCCACGTCGAGGGCCTCACCGTCGCCCTCCTCGACACGGCGGTCCCGGGCGAGGCGGCGGGCCGGCTCACGGGCGAGCAGCTCCAGTGGCTCGACGAGCTCGCGGCTCGCGCGGACCGTCCGGTCCTCGCGATGGGCCACCACCCGCCCTTCGTCCCCGACCCGAGCGCGGAGGCGACGGGAGCGCCGGAGCGCTCCTTCGGCCTCGACGACGAGAGCTCGGCTGCCCTCGTCGCCCTCGTCGCCCGCCGGCCCGCGATCGTGGCCTACGCGTCGGGCCACACCCACCGCAACCGGGTCCGCCGCTTCGCCTCGACCGGCGCAACCCCCTGGATCGAGGTCGCGAGCGTGAAGGACTTCCCCGGCAGCTGGGCGGAGCTGCGGGTCTTCGACGGGGGGCTGTTGCACGTGCACCGCAGGATCTCCCGCCCGGACGCGTTGCGGTGGTCGGACCGGTGTCGCGCCCTGGTCTTCGGCCTCTACCCCCGCTACGCGTTCGGGAGGCTCGGCGACCGCTGCTTCCCGATCCCGCTCCGTCGCGTCTCGACCAGGTCGACCAGCTGAGCGAGCACGCGGGCGAGGTCGTAGTCACGCGGGGTGAACACGGCGGCCACGCCCGCGGCCTCGAGGATCCGGCGGTCCTCGTCGGGGATGATCCCCCCGACCACGACCGGCGCGTCCACCCCGGCACTGGCGAGTGCCGCCTGCAGGGCGGGCAGCAGCTGGAGGTGGGCCCCCGAGAGGATCGAGACGCCGACGAGGTCGACGTCCTCGTCGCGCGCCGCGGCAGCGATCTCCGCCGGGCTCTGGCGGATCCCTTGGTACACCACCTCGAAACCGGCGTCGCGCGCCGCAACGGCCACCTGCTCCGCACCGTTGGAGTGCCCGTCGAGGCCGGGCTTCGCGACCAGCAGGCGGGGCGGGCCCCCGGCCAGGGTGCGGGTCCGGGCCACGACGGGAGCGAGCTCCGCTCCGCGGCGGCCGGCGCCGCCCGCGAGCCCCGTCGGGCCGCGGAACTCGCCCCACACCTCGCGCAGCGCTGCGCCCCACTCCCCAGTGGTGCCCCCCGCCGCCGCGAGCTCGAGCGTCGCGTCGAGCACGTTCTCCCCCTGCGTGGCCGCGCGGCGCAGCTCGTCGAGCGCGCGGGCAACGGCGCCCGCCGAGCGCGCCGCCCGCCAGGCGACGACGTCCGCGACCAGCTCCGCCTCGACCGCAGGGTCGACCGTGAGGACGGACGCCGGCCCCGCGCCGAGCGGCGAGCCGGCGGTCTCGGTGAAGGCGTTCACCCCGACGACACGCCGTTCTCCGGTCTCGATCGCCCGCGTGCGCTCGACGAGGCTCGCGACGAGGCGGGCCTTCAGCTCGTCGACCGCGGCGAAGGCCCCGCCGAGCTCGAGCACGGCCGTGAGCTCGGCCCACGCCGCCTCGGTGAGCTCGCCGGTCAGGCCTTCCATGACGGTGCTGCCGGCGAAGAGGTCGGGGTAGTCGAGGAGGTCGGTCTCCTCGGCGAGCACCTGTTGGATGCGGAGGGACCACTGCTGGTCCACCGGCCGGGGGAGCCCGAGCGCCTCGTTCCACGCCGGGAGCTGGATGGCCCGGGCGCGCGCGTCCCGGGAGAGGGTGACGCCGAGCAGCTCGAGGACGATCCGCTGGACGTTGTTCTCCGGCTGGGTCTCGGTGAGGCCGAGCGAGTTGACCTGCACCCCGTAGCGGAAGCGCCGCAGCTTCGGATCGCTCACCCGGTAGCGCTCGAGGCAGAGTCGGTCCCACAGCCGGGCGAAGGCGCGCAGCTTCGCGATCTCCTCGACGAAGCGAATGCCGGCGTTCACGAAGAAGCTGACCCGCCCGACCACCACCGGCAGCTCCTCCGGGGTTACCTGGCCACTTGCCCGGACCGCGTCCAGCACGGCGACGGCCGTGGCGAGCGCGTAGGCGACCTCCTGGACGGGGGTCGCTCCCGCCTCCTGGAGGTGGTAGCTGCAGACGTTGATCGGGTTCCAGCCGGGCACGTTCCGCACGGACCACGTGACCAGGTCGGTCGTGAGGCGGAGGCTCGGCTCGGGCGGGAAGATGAAGGTGCCCCGGGAGAGGTACTCCTTCATCAGGTCGTTCTGCGTGGTGCCGGCCAGGTCGCGACGCGCCACGCCCTCGCGGTCGGCGTGGGTGACGTAGAGCGCGAGCAGCCATGCGGCGGTCGCGTTGATCGTCATCGAGGTGTTCATCCGCCCGACCGGGATGCCCGCGAGCAGCGTCTCCATGTGGCCGAGGTGCGCGACCGGCACGCCGACACGGCCCACCTCGCCGGCGGCCGAGGGGTGGTCGGGGTCGAGGCCGAGCTGGGTCGGCAGGTCGAAGGCGATCGAGAGCCCGGTCTGGCCCTTCGCGAGGTTGGCCCGGTAGAGGGCGTTCGAGGCTGCCGGGGTGGAGTGGCCGGAGTAGGTGCGCATCACCCACGGCCGGTCGCGCGCCGGCAGCCGCCAGTCGCTCACGAGCCGGCCCGGCTGGGCTCTCGCCCGGCCGCGTCCTGCCCGCCGGGGTCCTGCCCGCTGGGGTCCTGCCCGCCGGGTTCACTGGCATGGCCCCCCTGGCCAGGGGTGGGCCGGCGTTCGTAGGTGTAGAAGCCCCGGCCCGTCTTGCGTCCGAGCCAGCCCGCTGTCACCATCCGGCGAAGGAGCGGGGCCGGAGCGTAGCGGGCGTCGCGGAAC
>JAJYWE010000036.1:15329-19417 GCA_021791675.1 Actinomycetes bacterium
GCCCCCCTGGCCAGGGGTGGGCCGGCGTTCGTAGGTGTAGAAGCCCCGGCCCGTCTTGCGTCCGAGCCAGCCCGCTGTCACCATCCGGCGAAGGAGCGGGGCCGGAGCGTAGCGGGCGTCGCGGAACTCGGCGTGGAGCGCCTCCAGGATCGAGAGGCTCACGTCCAGGCCCACCAGGTCGAGGAGCGCGAACGGCCCCATCGGGAAGCCGCAGCCGCCCTTCATCGCCTCGTCGATCGCCTCCAGCGAGGCGACGCCCCGCTCCTTCAGCCGGATCGCGTCGTTCAGGTAGGGGAAGAGCAGCGCGTTCACCACGAAACCGGCCTCGTCGTTGACCTCGACGGCGGACTTCCCGAGGCTCTCGGCGAACGCCCGCGCCCGGGCCATCGTCTCCGCGCTCGCGGTCAGCGGCCGGACGAGCTCGACCAAGCGCATCACCGGTGCCGGGTTGAAGAAGTGGATGCCGCAGACCGACTCCGGCCGACCGGTCGCCATCGCGAGCTCGACGACCGGGAGGGTCGAGGTGTTCGTCGCGAGGAGCTCTGCGCGCTCGCAGGTGCGCGAGAGCTCGGCGAACAGGGCCCGCTTGGTGGTGAGGTCCTCCTCGACGCTCTCGATCACGATGTCTGCCGCTGCGAGGACCTCGAGATCGGTCGCGATCTCGACGCGTCGGAGGGCCGCTGCGGCCTGGCCGGGCGAGAGGTTTCCCTTCGTCACGCGGCGCTCGAGGCTCGCCTCGAGTCGGGCCCTGGTCGCACTGGCGCGGGCCTCGGATCTCGACCGCAGTGCCACGACGTGGCCGGCGAGTACCGCGCACTCTGCGATGCCAGCCCCCATCGTCCCGGAGCCGACGACCCCGACGCAGCGCGTCTCCGTCCCCATGCGCGGAGCGTAGTCGAGCGGGGGTTGCGGGCTTCTCCGGTCGGACGACGCGCTGGCGCCAGGACCGCTGCCTGGCGGTGTCAGTGGCGGTCGACGAGCCGGCGCAAGCTGGCAAGGGCGCCGAGGAGGGGGAGCAGCGCGAGGACGATCGCGAGGATGCGCCAGAGCGCGCTGTCGATCCCCGTCAGCTGGGCGAGCTCGACGCTCGCCGTGTGGAGGCCGTACGCGGTCCCCTCGACGGCCCGGATGGCCTGGCGGATGCCGAGCGCGACGGCAGCGGCAACGAGGGGGAGGGTGAGCAGCAGGCTGGTAGCGACGCGGAGGAGGAGCGCGAGCACGACCACCCCGGCCGCCAGCTCGATCGCGTGGGAGACGGGGAGCACGAGGAACCCGCCGATCGCGACCACGAGCGCGACGCCCACGACGACGTTCCGGATCGCCCGCGAGGCCCCGGCGAGGCCGAGCAGCAGCCACGAGAGCAGGCCGGGCACGGCGACGGCGAGGAGCGCCACCGCAGCCGGCGCAGCTCGGTTGCGCGCCAGCCCCCCGGGCAGGACGGCGATCACATGGCGGCAGGCCTCGACGACGACCTCGTCGACCCGTGTCGCGACGGCGTCGGCGAGGACGTCGACGCCGTGCACGAAGGCGAGCAGGATCCCGAGCACCACGCCCGCGAGCACGATCAGCACGACCCCATCCTGCCCGCTGGGTCTGTCACTCCGGCGTCGGAGGGGTCCCAGCTGGAGCTCGACGAGCCGTCCGGGCATCCGCGCCGGCGGCGCCCCCGCCCGCCGGGCAGGTCGGACGCAGCTGGCGGGGTGTCCGAGGCCGCCCCGCCCCCCGGGCGGGCCACCCCTGGGCGCTTGGTACCGTCTCTCGGGTGAGCGATGCGCGCTGCGGGCCACTGGCCCTGGTTGGCGGGGCGGAGTGGCGGCCCGGCTGTACGTTCGATGCCGAACTGGTGGAGCGTGCTGGCGGGGATGTCCTCGTGCTTCCTACGGCGGCTGCCTACGAGCGCCCGGAGCGGGCGGTCGCGTTCGCCGAGGCGTGGTTCGCGAGCCTCGGCGCCACGGCACGGGGGCTCTCGCTGCTGACCCGCGCGGACGCGCTCGACCCGGCCAACGCCGACGCCATCCGCTCGGCGCGCTTCATCTACCTCGGAGGGGGTTCCCCGCTCCACCTGCGCTCGGTGCTGAAGGCAACCCCGGCCTGGGAGGCGCTCTGCGATGCCTGGCGAGCCGGTGCGGTCGTCGCCGGGTCCTCGGCGGGAGCGATGGTGCTCACGGACCCGATGGTGGATCCCCGAGGAGGGGCCTTCACGCTCGGGCTCGGGCTCGTCCGCCAGCTCGCCGTGATCCCGCACTTCGAGTCCTGGTCCCACGAGAAGGTGGACCGGACCGTCCGGTTGTCGGGAGACGGCCTCGTCGTCGCCGGGATCCCCGAGCGCACTGCCTTGCTCCGCGAGCCGGACGGGAGCTGGCGGGCGTCGGGCGCGGGCACGGTGACCCTCTGGAAGGACGGACGGCAGAGCGCGCTCGAGGCGCTCGGCGCCCTCGTCCCGTGAGGGACCCCGCCTTCCTCGTCCCCTGAGCGGCGTCGGTCCCCTGAGCGGCGCCGTAGCCCTGGTTGCCAGGGCAACGCCGCCGCCGCCCCGCCGACGGCTCGCCGCCGAGCGGCTCGGCTCAGTCGGTTTCGGTGATGGTGACCGCGTCGATGGTGACCCGCTCGCGGGGGGTGCCCGAGCGGGTCCCGACTGCGTCGATCGCGGCGACCACGTCCAAGCCCGCCACGACCTGGCCGAAGAGGCTGTACTGCGGCGGGAGGCGCATCCCGTCGGGGCCGGAGATGAGGAAGAACTGGCTGCCGTTGGTGTTCGGGCCGGCGTTCGCCATGGCGAGTGAGCCCAGCTGGTAGCGCCCGGGCTTTGGAAGCTCGTCCGCGAAGGTGTAGCCCGGCCCGCCGCGTCCGGTTCCCTCGGGGTCACCGCCCTGGCAGACGAAGCCGGGGATGATGCGGTGGAAGGCGATCCCGTCGAAGTAGTGGTAGCGGGCCAGCACCACGAAGCTGTTGACCGTCCGCGGAGCGGCGACCGGGTCGAGCGCGATCGAGAGCGACCCCTTGGACGTCGCCATCTCGGCGGTGTAGCGCTTGGCGGGGTCGATGCACATCGGCGGCTCGGCCGCGAAGCGGCGGCGGACCTCGCCGGAGCCGTCGGCGGGGGGGCAGGGGGTGGGCTCGGCCATCAGGGGGTTCCTCTCTCTCGACGCTCTCGACGCAGCTGTCTCGTGCTCATCCGACGATCGTCACGCGCTGGACGGTGTAGGTGATCTTCGGGATGCCGGTGGCGCTCGAGATCGAGACCCCGCCGGCTTGGATCTTGTCCACCACGCTCATCCCCTTCGTCACCGTCCCGAGGAGGGCGTAGTCCGGGGGGAGCGCTGCGCCGGCGGAGCCGGTGATGATGAAGAACTGGCTGCCGGTGGCACCGTTCGGCGCGGTCGAGGTCTTCGCCATCGCGACCTCGCCGACCGCGTACTTGCCGGACTTCGGGACCTCGCCGTTGACCTGGAAGCCCGGGCCCTGCGCACCGGTCGGGTTGGGGTCGGCGGTGGTCGGGGGGTTCGGGTCGCCACCTTGGACGACGAAGCCCTTCAGGACCCGGTGGAAGATCGTCCCGTCGTAGAACCCGTACCGGGCCAGGTAGACGAAGGCGTTCACGGTCACCGGGCTCTGGGCGGCGTCGAGGCTCACGGTGAAGCTGCCCGCCGTGGTCGTGAAGACCGCCTCGTAGTGGCCGGAGGGGGTGATGCAGGTCGGAGGCGGAGCGGGGAAGCTGGTCACTCGCTTGGTCGAGCCGCCGTTCGGCGGGCAGGGGAGGGGCTTCGCCGTCGTCGCAGCGTGGGCGGTCGTCGTCGTCGACGCCGGCGCGGTGGTCGTGGTCGTCGGGTGGGTGGTCGACGTGGCCTTCTCGGCCGCTTTCTTCGTCGTCGGGCGGGAGACCAGGTAGATCACGCCGAGAGCGACGAGGATGACGATCACCGCACCGATGGCCTGGCGAGTTCGCTTCTTCCGCCGCTTCGCAGACTCGATGGCGGCAAGGCGTGCGGCCCGGCCGGCTCGTTTGCGCTCACGCTTGGCAGACGGCACGACCGGTGAACCTAGTCGCCAACGTGGTCGACGAGAGGCTCGGCCCGCCGCCCGACCGG
>JAJYWE010000036.1:19517-22699 GCA_021791675.1 Actinomycetes bacterium
GCGGACGCCGGCTAGGGTCGCCGTCCGTGGCGCTGGTCGTCCAGAAGTTCGGCGGGTCCTCGCTCTCGGACACCGAGCGGATCCGTGCCGTCGCTGACCACGTCGCACGGACGCGGCGTCAGGGCCACGAGGTCGTCGTCGTCGTGAGCGCGATGGGCAAGACCACGGACGAGCTGATCCGCCTCGCCGGGGAGGTCTCGAAGGTGGTCCCGGGGCGCGAGCTCGACATGCTGCTCACCACGGGCGAGCGCATCTCGATGGCGCTGCTGTGCATGGCACTCGCGGAGCTCGGGGTGCCTGCGGCCTCGTTCACCGGTTCGCAGGCCGGCATCGTGACCGACGCCGTGCACACCAAGGCGAAGATCGTGGAGGTCCGCGGCGACCGGGTCCGCGGCGCCCTCGCCGAGGGCAAGGTGCCGGTGGTGGCCGGCTTCCAGGGGGTCTCGCTCGGGAGGGAGATCACGACGCTCGGGCGGGGCGGCTCGGACACGACTGCGGTCGCCGTTGCCGCTGCCCTCGGCGCCGGGGTGTGCGAGATCTACACCGACGTCTCGGGGGTCTTCAGCGCGGACCCGCGTCTCGTGCCGGACGCCCGGCGTCTCGCCCGCATCTCCTTCGAGGAGATGCTCGAGGTCGCCGCGAGCGGCGGCCGGGTGCTGATGCACCGGTCGGTGGAGTTCGGCCGGCGTTACCACGTCCCGATCCACGTTCGATCCAGCTTCACCTGGGAGCCGGGGACCTGGGTCGTCGAGGAGGAGGAGGCTATGGAGGAGGCACTGGTCACAGCGGTCACCCACGACACCTCGGAGGTCAAGCTGACGGTGTCGGGCGTCCCCGACCGTCCGGGGATTGCCGCGAGGCTCTTCCGCGGGCTTGCGGAGCGGGCGGTGAACGTCGACATGATCGTCCAGAACACCTCCTCGCACGGGCTCACGGACATCTCGTTCACCGTGCCCGCCGACGACTTGGCGGTGGCCCTCGGCGTCTCCCAAGCGGTCGCCCCCGGCATCGGCGCAACCGGCGTCACCGCCGACGCCGAGGTGGCCAAGGTGAGCGTGATCGGGGCAGGCATGCGCTCCTCCCCGGGTGTCACGGCGACGATGTTCGAGGCCCTCGCTGCGGCGTCGATCAACATCGAGATGATCTCCACCTCGCCGATCCGCATCTCGTGCGTGCTCAGGCGCGCAGACGTGGAGCGTGCCGTGGCGCTCCTCCACGACGCCTTCGAACTCGGGACCGACGCGCCGGCGCGGCGCGCCGGCGCCTCCTAGGCGCGGATCCGTGCGCGTCGGCATCTTCGGGGCAACCGGCCAGGTGGGGGCGGTGATGCGCGACCTGCTCGAGAGCCGCGCCTTCCCGGCTGAACAGGTCCGGTTCTTCGCCTCGGCTCGGTCGGCCGGGACCCACCTCGCCTGGGCGGGGGGCGAGCTGCCCGTGGAGGACGCGGCGAGTGCCGACTTCCGCGGCCTGGACCTCGCGCTCTGCTCGATGGGTGCGACGGCGTCCCGGGAGCTGGCGCCCCGTATCGCCGATGCGGGTGCCGTGGTCGTCGACAACTCCTCGGCGTGGCGGATGGACCCCGAGGTCCCGCTGGTGGTGCCGGAGGTGAACGCTGCCGCGCTCGGGAGCCTCCCGAAGGGCATCGTCGCGAACCCGAACTGCACGACGATGGTCTGCATGGCGCCGCTCGCCGCGCTGCGGGACCTCGCCGGCTTGCGCCGCGTGGTCGCGGCCACCTACCAGGCCGTCTCGGGCGCCGGTGCGGCCGGGGTCGCCGAGCTCGCTCGTGAGGTGGCGGCCGCGGGTGACGAAGCGCCGGCCCTCGCCTTCGACGGCCGGGCTGTGGGGCTCGGCCAGCCGGCTGTGTTCGCCGGGCCGGTCGCGTACAACGTCCTCCCGCTCGCCGGCAGCCTGGTGGACGAGGAGACGAACGAGGAGCACAAGTTCCGCGACGAGAGCCGCAAGATCCTCGACCTGGCGCACCTCGGGGTGGTCTGCACCTGCGTCCGGGTGCCGGTCTACACGGGGCACTCGGTTGCGCTGACGGTCGAGCTCGAGCGGCCCGTCGAGCTCGACGCCGCGCGCGCCGCCCTTGCGTCGGCTGCCGGCGTCGAGCTCGTCGAGGTCCCCACCCCGCTCGAGGCGGCCGGGCGGGACGCCGTGCTCGTCGGCCGGGTGCGGGTCGACCACACCGTGGAGGCGGGACTCTCCCTCTTCGTGAGCGGCGACAACCTCCGCAAGGGCGCCGCACTCAACGCCATCCAGATCGCCGAGGAGCTCCTGGCCCGATCGGCCTGAGCACTCCCCCGGCCCGCCCGGCCTGCTGCGGGAGCAGGTGACCCGGCTCCGCTCGGCACGCGCAGCGGCCCGCTCGAGCAGGCGAGAAGGCCGGCAGGTGGGCAGGCGGCCAGGAAAGCCCAGCCGGTTCAGCGCAACAGCCTGCTCAGGGGCGGAAGCGGGCCATGCGGATCGCCGCCGCCGTGCGAGTGCCCTCGGACAGCCAGAGCCTCGTCTCCTCGCCGCCGGCCGGTGAGTCGGGGGACGTCACCACCCACACCGGCTCGAGCCCGAGGATCGGCGAGCGGTACTCCACCTCCACGAACCCCGGTCGTCCCTCGAGACCGAGCCGGTGCAGCTCGTCCTCGGCGGCGGCGAGGTGGACCGAGTTGTTCACGTGGCCCAGGACGTCGAAGTCTGTCTCGCGGAGTTGCCAGGGGCGTCTCCGGCCAGGGTCCGGTGACGGTGGTGAGACGAGCCGGGCGCGGACCCGGCGCCCACCTGCAGCGGTCGCGTAGACGCCGAGGAAGGCCTCGCCGAGCGGGACGGGCCGGCCCGAGCGGGGATCGAGCGGGACCCAGAGGGCCGTCGCCTCGACGTGCCCGCCCCCAGCGCCCTCGACGACGGTGTGGCGCTCGGCCCAGCGCTCGCCGAGCCCGGAGCAGCGGGTGGTGAGCCTGAGCGGCTCGGCGAGGCGAGGGGGCTCGAGGACCTCGATCGTGGTGCGCCGGAGCGCCCAGGCGACATCGGGAGCGAGGCCCGCGTCGGCGACGTCGGCCGCCGCCACGTCCTGGAGGTAGCGCGCGAGCGCGTCGAAGCGCAACAGGCCCGCCCGCGTCACGTCGGCGGACCGCACCCACCACCGTGCCGAGAAGCGGCGCCCGGCGGGGTCGGGTGACGCGGGC
>JAJYWE010000036.1:22799-29470 GCA_021791675.1 Actinomycetes bacterium
ACGCTCAGCGCCGGATCGGGTAGTAGCGGACGGGGACGACGATGGTGCCTGCTGCTTTGTCCTGCCACGTCTGGCGCTCGCGGTCGAAGAACGCCCAGATGTAGCCGAGGAGGAGGAGCGACCCGGAGACGATGGAGACGAGCCAGCGCACCAGGGCGTGGCCGTAGCCGACGGGGCCCCCGCCATCGCGGGAGACGACCCGGATCTGGAAGAGCAGGCAGCCGAGCGTCTGGCCGCGTGGTCCACCGATGAGCACGACCAGGTAGTAGGCGCTGAGCAGGGCGGCGAGGACCGAGCCCCCCTCCTCGCCGAGGAGGCGCATCACCGCCTCGGACACGAGCGAGAGCACGATGCCGTCGACGAGGAGGGCGAAGAACCTGCGGGGGTAGGTCGCGCGGGGCCCGGACGCGCGCCCGGTCCGCGGCCCCGGCGGTGGACCGGCCCGCTTCGGTTCGATCATCGTGACTCCCCTCCCTTTCCCAGCCGCCGCGCCACCCGTCCCAGCCCGCCGAGCGGCACTGCTTGACACTCGACCGGCGAGGAGACAGATCCGGTGTCGTCGAGTCAAGCCGTTGCGGAAGTGTACGCCCAAACTCGCCAGCGCCGAAACCGGGCACCCGGAACCGTCACCCGGGCGTCACCGAAGGGTCCCCCCGGGGGTAAGCCCCCCTCGCGCCGCGAACACGAGCGTCACCCTCCTCTGCCGTCCTCTGCCCCGGCCGTCACCCGCCCCGGGCCTCCTTCGCCAGCAGGAGGTACTCGAGGAACTGCTCGTCCTCGAGGGCTCCCGGCGGGCGGACGACCCGGGGGCCGAGCCGACGCGCCAGGTTCCAGGCGAGCTCCGCGCGAGCGCCTGGGTCCAGCATCACCCGGCGGGCGAGGAAGGAGCGCACGAGTGCGGCATCGCCGGGACTGATCCCCGAGACGTCCCAGGCGCGGAGCCACGGCGGGAGTGGTCCGAGGTCCGCGGGCCCACCCGCGCCCGGGCCGGCCGAGGCAGCGTCGCCCCCTGGGCCCCAGCCTCCCGCGGCGGCTGGGGCCCAGCCTCCTCCACCCGTCGTGGCCCAGCCTCCTCCACCCGTCGTGGCCCAGCCCCCTGCGCCGGGCGCGCCGACGGGGGCGCCACCTCCCGGCCGCTCGGTGACGACGAGGGTTCGACCGACGAGATCGCCGAGACGCTGGTTGCGCGGGGTGACGAGCACGCTGACCATGCCGACCAGGTAGAAAGCCGGGAGCATGTCCACGAGCCGGAGGACGGTGCGTGCGGCGCTCGCCCGGAACGTCGGTGCCTCGCCGCCGAGGCGGACGACCCGCAGCCCCACCACGCGCTTGCCGGGGCTCCGGCCCGAACCGAGCACTTCGAACAGCACCCAGTACCCGAACTCCACCAGGAAGAACAGGATGGCGAGCACGGCGAGGACGTAGCCCGCACCCGCACCACCCGCGACCACGAGCGCGACGACGGCCAGGGCGAGGAAGGCGACGAACTGGATGGCCGAGTCGATCAGGAGGGCCGCGGCTCGAGATCCGACCCCGGCGAGGGCCAGGTCCAGGTGCAGGCCGTCCGGGGTGAGGATGACGTACCTATCCTGGAGGTCCACCAGCCATGACGCTAGACCAGACCAGCTCCGCGGTGCCCCCGTCGCGGAGCCCGAAGGGCGGTGGCGCTCCAGCCGGCGAGCAGCCGGTCGAACCCGGCACCGCCGCGGTGCTCGCAGAGCTCCTGGCGGTGGCACGGGGCCACCCGGAGCGTCTCGGGCCTGAAGGCGTCCTCCGTCTCGCTGGCGCGTACCGAGGCGCGCTGGCGGAGCTCGGGCTCGCCCGGCGGCGTTGGCCGGGGGATCCGCGCACCGCGGCTCTCGAACGCCTGGTCCGTGACGCCCATGCGACGCTGTACGCCACTCCCGCCAGGCGCTCCTCGCTCGCCGACTTCGCGCTGCGCCGGTACTGGCAGGCGACCGCGTCGTCGGCCTCCCAGCTCGCGATCGCGGCGGCCTTCCTCCTGGTCCCCGCCGTCGTGTGCTTCGCGTGGGCGCTCGCGGATCCCGCCGGTGCCGGCGCATTCGTCCCCGGGTCGTTCCTCGGCGTCACCCAGGCACGGCCGCACGGCGCGAACCTCGGGCTGTCCGCCTCAGTGCGCGCGGCGTTCGCGGCGACCATCTTCACCCACAACATCGAGGTGGCGTTCCTGGCCTTCGCCGGGGGCATCACCGCCGGCCTGCTCACCGTGGCCGCGCTGGCCTACAACGGTGCGGCGATCGGGGTGGTCGCCGGCCTCGCCGCCGGCGCGGGCGAGGCCGGGATTGCCGCGCAGCTGCTCGTGCCCCATGGCCTGCTCGAGCTCTCGTGCATCGTCGTCTGCGGTGCCGCGGGCCTGCGGCTCGCGCGGGCGCTCGTGCGACCGGGCTTCGAGACGCGAGGCGCCGTGCTGGCCCGCGAGGCTCCCGTCGCGCTGGAGATGGTGCTCGGCACCGCGTGCTGGCTCGTCGTGGCCGGGCTCGTCGAGGGCTTCCTCACCCCGGCCGGGCTCGGGCTCCCGATCGACCTCGCCGTCGGCTTCGCCCTCGCCCTCGGCTACTGGAGCCTCGTGGTCTGGCGTGGCCGGTCGCCCCGCGCCGCTCAGGCCGCCGCTCGCGCCTTCAACCGGACGTAGGCGGCGGCGGTGGCCGCAGGGAGTGCGGCCGGGCTCGCCTCGACGACGAGCGTGCCCGCGGATCGGAGCGCGCCCACGAGCCGGCGCCGGCTGCGCTCGAGGTCGAGTGCCGCAGCCGCGGCGTAGAGATCGAGGGGGGTCGACGGTGGGTGGTCGAGCGGGGCCGTGAGCTCCGGGTCGCGCACGCTGGCGACGACGAGGGCGTGGCGTCGGGCGAGGAGCGGGGCGGCGCGGGACAGCCCGGCACCGCTCTCCTCGTCGACGAAGTCGGTGAGCACCACGACGACGGCTCGCTTCGCGGCCGCGACGCGCCGGAACACGAGCTCGTACGCGCTCTCGACCGGCGTCGGCTCCACCTCGGCGAGCGCCTGCACGACCGCGAGGGCGCCCCGGCGGCGCGGCTCGAGGGAGGCGACGACGCGGTCGGAGAAGACCATCGCGCCGAAGCGGTCCCCGAGCTCGTCCGCGCTGACTCCCACCGCGGCGAGCGCGTCGAGGGCGACGTCGAGGCGGGTCGCGCGCCCGAGTGGCCCGGCCATGAGCCGACCTGCGTCCACCAGGCACAGCACCCGCTGCTCGCGCTCGACTCGGTACTGGTTGACCATCGGGCGGCCGGTGCGGGCGGTGGCGGCCCAGTTGATCCGCTGGGCGTCGTCGTCCGGTGTCCAGTCGCGAAGGGACTCGAACTCCGTCCCGAGCCCGACGGGACCGCGCACCCGTGCGGCGTCGCTCATGCCGCCGCGGCGGCGTGCGGCCCGGAGGCGATAGGCGCCGGGGAGGTCCGGGATGACGCGCACCTCGAGCGCACCGTCGACGTCGTGGTCGACGCGCGCGAGGCCCCAGGCTCCGACGCAGCGCAGCGAGACCGGCGGGAGCACGTGGCGGCCCCGATGGAGCCCGACGAGGACGGCCTCGAGCCCGCCGTCACCGAGGGCGGGCTCGACCAGCAGCTCGGCTGGCGTGGCCTGGCGCACCAGGACCTTGCTCACCCCGGCGGGTGGGGTGACCGAGATCGAGAGGGGTGCCCGTCCGCCTCGAGCGAGCACGCGGGGTGCCAGCCGCGCGACGCGCGGGACGGCCCGAGCCCGCCGCACGTCGGCGAGGACCGCCCCCACGACCGCGAGTGCGACCAGCGCGGCGACCCAGCGAGGCACGAGGAGCGCCGCGACTGCCACCAGCACGAGCAGTCCGGCGGCGCGCGGCGTCGGGCTCATCGCGGTACGGGCACCGAGGCGAGCGCGCTCTCGATCGCGTCGGCCGGGTGGTAACGATCGAGCTCCGCCTCCGGCCGGAGCACCAGCCGGTGGGCCAGGACCGCCGTCGCCACGCCGCGCACGTCGTCCGGGAGCGCGTAGTACCGACCGGCGAGGCGTGCGGCGGCCTTAGCGGCGGTGAGGAGGTGGACGGCGGCGCGAGGGCTCGCGCCGACCGAGACGGCCGGCAGCTCGCGGGTGCGGCGGACCAGCTGCGCGACGTAGCGAGCGAGCTCCGGGGCGACGGTGGTGGCGTCGACCTCGGAGGCGGCCCGAGCGATCTCCTCCCCCGAGACCACCGCCGCGACGTCGTCGAGTGGGGCGGAGGCGACACCACGGCGGTCGAGGCCGAGTAGCGCGACCTCCTCCTCCTCGCTCGGGTACCCGACGGTGATGCGAAACAAGAAGCGGTCGAGTTGCGCCTCGGGGAGCGGGTAGGTCCCCTCGTACTCGATGGGGTTCTCGGTGGCGAGGACGAGGAACGGCCGTGGGAGCCGGTGCGCCTCCCCCTCCACCGTCACCTGGCCCTCCTGCATCACCTCGAGGAGCGCCGCCTGGGTGCGTGGAGGCGTCCGGTTGACCTCGTCGGCGAGCACGACGTTCGCGAAGACGGGCCCCCTCCGGAAGCGGAGCTCGCCGCGTTCGAGGATCAGGGTCCCGGTGACGTCCGAGGGGAGCATGTCCGGGGTGAACTGGATCCGGCGGAAGCTCCCGGCGACGGCCCGGGCGACCGCAGCGGCGAGGAGGGTCTTCGCGGTGCCGGGCACCCCCTCGAGGAGCACGTGGCCACCGGTTCCGAGCGCGAGCACGACCGCGTCGAGCACCTGGCGCTGCCCGACGACGACCTTGGCGACCTCGGTCCCGAGCTTCGCCCGGACCTCGCCGAGGGTGCTGGACCCGGGGCTACCGTCGGTGCTCACCGCTTCCAACCCACCTGGTCCGGCACCGATCCTCCCTCATCGGGGCTGTTGCCCGCCGTAGGGTACCGCTCGGGCGCACCGAGGGCTCCGCTGAGCCGACCGCTGCGGCGGGCCGCCAGGGCCCCTGCCACGGCGAGCGCGCCCTCGAGATCGTCCGGCGGATCCGGCAGCGCCGTTTCGGCGACCGCCGGGTGGGTCGCGGGCTCCGGTGGGTCGGTGGGTGGCGCGAGCGGCGGGTGGCTCGCGAGCTCCTCCCAGAGCAGCCGTCCCGCCCAGGACGCGTCGCGGGTGCGAGCGAGCGCTGCGGCCGTCGCGTCGAGATGGGCGCTACGCGGTGGATCGAGGGCGCGAACTGCTGAGGAGGCCGGCCCGAGGCGTCGCCCCTCGGCCCAGATCCAGGCGAGCGCCGCGAGTGCGAACAGGACGAGGAAGGTCTGCCAGGTGGCGGGGAGGGCACCCAGCCCGGTCGCGCCCGACCCGTAGACACCCTCGTCGAACAGGACCGTCTGGCCGGAGGGCGAGACCGCAGCGAGCGCGAACGCGGCGTTCTCTGCCGTCGCGAGCGCTGCGTTCTGGAGGACCGACGCGTCGGCGATCGCGACGACCTGCCCCTTGCCGGCGTCGGCCGTGCCGGCGAGGATGCCGCCGCTGCCGACCAGCACCGGCTCGAGGGCGCCGAGCGCCGACCAGCTGCCCTCCCCGGCACTCGCGACGGTCGCCCCCGGCGCGAGGCCGCCGAAGGGCCGGACGAGGCTTGCGACCGGGACGGCGGTGCTCGTCCACGCAGGCGCTCGCCCGGCACCGAGGACGGCACCGAGGAGGGCTTGCGTCGAGCCGCCCGCTGCGACGAGGCGCCCGCCGGACCGGACGAACTGCGCGACCGCCTGCTCGTCGGCGCGGGAGATCCCCGTTGGGTCCGCGACGACCAGCGTCGCGTCACCCGGGACCACGCCGGCGAGCGCAGCGGTGGTCTCGACGAGCTGAACCCGGTGGCCCTGGAGGCGGACCAGCCGAGCGAGGGCCGCAAGGCCGGTTGCGGTTGCGGAGCGCGCCGAGGAGTCCGGCCCGCCAGGCACGCCGAAGTAGGAGGAGGCGACTTGGGTGCCGGCGGCGAGGACGGCGAGCGCGACCACGGCGGCGACGAGCCAGCGCACGGGCCTCGCGAGGTCGGTCCACCAGCTGATCCTCACCGGCGGACCTCGTCGAGGACGCGCGGCCAGCGCTCCCGGGCGGTCGCGAGGTCGCCGGCCCCGGCGGGTCGCCCGGCAAAGACGATCTCCTCGAGGTCTCGGGCGAGCACACCCAGGCTCGGCGAGCCGAGGCGCTGTGCGAGCTCCCGGGGCGTCTCGGCATCGGAGACCGCAAGTGCCCCGTCCTGTTCGAGGCGCACGATGCCGGCCCGAAAGCGCAGACGGAAGGCGAGGTCGAGACGCCCCGACCGTTCCAGGCGATCGGCCTCCGCCTCGAGCGCAGCGGCGTCGACGACGCGCGCCGGGCGTCGGCGCGAGAACGGCTCGACGCCCGCACGGGTCGTTCGTCCGAGGAGGCGGAACGCGGCGACGCCGACGATCACCAGCACCAGGACCAACCCCGCGAGCGCCAGGTCGAGCAGGCCCTGGGTCCCGAGGTGGTGCTCGGAGAACTGGACGATCGGCGCGACCTGATGCGCGAGGAAGGTCCCGGCGGTGTCGAGCGCGCGGCCCAGCGCGCGGAGGGGCCCCGCGAGGGGGTGCGGAAGGCTCCGTGGGCGGAATGGTGGGCGGGAGAGCAGCGCCTCCGCCTCCTGGCGCAGGCGCTCTGGCGACGGGGGCACGGCTCCGAGGCCGCTCAAGGCAGCGAGGGGTC
>JAJYWE010000111.1 GCA_021791675.1 Actinomycetes bacterium
CGCGCCAACTCCACCGAGCGCGACGCCACCTGCGGCGGTCTCGACGACCTCGTTCTCTCCCTCCCGACGCCCCGAAACGTCGACGCGGACGGCGAGCTCGGCGCGACGGACCGAGGCGCCACCGAGCCCACCGAGCCCACCGCTCACCAGGAGAAACAGCGGTACGCCGGGAACGGCCCGGAACGTCGGCTAGAAGATCGCTCCCGAGTGGGCTGACACCTTGCCCAGGGCAGTGAGTCCCCCTCGCTTGCCGAAGTAGGGAACGCGCGCGGCCACGTAGTGGCCGTACTGCTCGAAGACCTCGCCCAGGAAGGGCTTCAGCTCGTCGTGCCACTCGTCGAGGCGGAGCATGGTCTCGGGCACCGCCTCGCCGCCGAAGCGCTCCGGGAGGGCGGCGTAGGTCGGGACTCGGCGGAAGATGTCCTCGACCGAGGCTGGCTGGCGCCCGCCCTCCGGTCGCAACCGCAGCGCGATCGCCTCACGGGACATCGCCGCGGTGCGAGCGGAGTAGGCAACGCCCTCTTGGGCGCCGGCGGAGAGCATGTTGTCGTCGCCGTAGATCCGGAACACCGTTGGCGAGTCCACGCTCCCGACGACGACACCTTCCTTGCAGAAGTAGTCGTGCAGCGCACCGGCACCGGACTGGATGAACGCGTCGTTCATGAACTCGTGGTAGTTCTCGAACGTGAGCGTCTTCGCTGCGTCGGTGCTCGACTGGCCGCGCTGGCCGAGCGACTGGAGGGCGCGGGCGTTGCTGATGCGGTAGGTCGGGACCTCCTTGTCGTCGACGGTGGTCTTGTGCTCCTCGATCCAGCCTCGCTCCTCCAGCTCGCCGACGTAGCCCTCGACGGTCGAGACGTCGAGTGGCTGGTCGCCCAGGTTCCACGAACCGGAGCGGGTGACCAGCTGCTCGGCCGTGAGGAAGCCGTCCTTGCCGCGCTGGTGGTTGAACCAGGCCGTGAGGAACGCCGCCGTTCCCGACGCGAGGCCGGGCGTCTGCAGGCCGAGGGTCGCGAAGCTCGTGGCGGCGTCGGGGCGCTCGGAGGCAGCCTGCGGATCGTTGGACGAGCGTTGCGCGGCGGTGGCCACCCCGTCGTGCCCGAAGTAGAGGTCCTGGCCACCGAGGCCGGGCTGCTGCTCGGAGGACATGTTCATCATCCGGGCCCACGACGCGCTGCCCGGGCCGAGGTACTTCCACCGGCTCTTCCAGCTCTCGCTCTGCCGATCGACGTACTCCAGCAGCCACTGCATCACGAGCGTCTTGTTGACCAGGTGCCCGCCGGCGAAGGAGTCCTGGAGGTAGTGGTCGCCGAAGCCGTTGAGCAGCCACGCCTCGTTCTCCTTCGCGTCGGCCTCCTCGGCCTTTCCCTCGTCCCGGAGCCTCCGGGCTTCGTCGGCGGCCGCGACCGCCTCGGTGTGGTAACGCTTCCACGCGTACCAGGAGAAGGGCGCGAAGTGGCAGGCGTTCCGGGCGGTGGCGCCCCACGTCCCACCGGCGGCGGCGCTGACCGGGTTCTGCTCGGTCAGCACGTCCACCCCCTCCATCTTCGCGACGTGGCTGAGCGGGTGACGCGCCTCGGCGAGGAACTCCTTCTGGCTGCCGGCGAAGGATGCGCCGACCAGCCGGCCTCGCCAGTACTCGGTGTACCCCTCGTCTTGCGAAACCTTGTCGAGGTTGCCCGGCTCGAGGTACCAGGTCTCCTTCCGGTACTTCGGGATCAGCTTCTTCTCTGTGGAGCCGTTCGACTCCACCTCCTCCTCCACGAGGACGTAGTCGTGGCGGGTGAGCTCCTCGAGCAGGCCACCCAGCTTCTGGTAGTAGCTCTCGCGCTGGGTCTGGAGGATCCGCCGGACGGTGTCGGTCTGGTTCCACCAGGTCGAGGCCTGGCGGTACCACGGGGCGTCCTCGTGGGCCTTCCGGGTCTCGGCGTCCTTCCGGGCGGTGTCGGAGAGCTCGGCCGCGCTCCCGAAGAAGTCGGGGAGGGTGTTGACCTCGCCGTAGGTCGCGATCTCGTCCCCGATCTTCACGAGCTGGACCTGCCAGGTCGGGTCGACGTCCTGCAGGGCGTTGGCTCCGGTGGTGGTCGGCGGCTTGGCCTGCCAGGCCCGGAGCCGAGCTCGCTCCTGGGCGAGCAGGTGGATGGCGTCCTTCAGCCCGGTGGTGAACTGGCGGGTCACGAGCTTCAGCTCCCGTGCGGCGGGGACGAGGGCGAGCTGATCCGGAGGGATCTGGCCGAGTGCGAGGTGCTCGAAGGAGGCATGGCGCTGGAGCACCGGCGCACCTGGTGCCGGTCCGCCCGCCGATGGAGGAGTCGGCACCGCCCAGGCTCCGCCGACGAGATCGGGGCGCGCGCGCCCCGCAGCGACCGCCTCGGCCTCGCGTTCGAAGGGGTCGCCCGGGTCGGAGACCGAGAGCCCGCCCCCGGCGGGTCGCGCCGCGACCGGCCCGCGACGCTGCTGGACGACGTGGGTCAGCTCGTGGGTGAGCAGGCGTTCGCCGGCTCCGGTGGTCGGCGCCGGGGCCTGCGGGCCGAGCACCACGTGCTCGCCGGCGGTGTAGGCGTCCGCCCCGACGGCGGCTGCGGAGGAGGCGGCGCGGGCGTCGTCGTGGAGCCGTACCGTCGAGAGGTCGGTCTCGAAGAGCGAGCTCAGGCGCTGCTCGAGCCCCTCGGGCAGCGGCGAGCCCGGGCCGTCCAGCGCTCGCTGCACCGCCGCTCTGGGTCCGCCCCCCTCGTCGGCCTGCAAGAGGCTCGTCGCGGCCCGGTTCCCGGCGAGGCGCTGGAGCCCGAGGACGTCGCCCGGCTGCAGGTGCGCGCGGTCGGGACGTCCACGCGCCAACCGAAGCGTTGCCGTCGTCAGGGTGACTGAGGGTCGGGTGGCGGGGAGCGCGAGGGAGGCTTGTCCGGACCCGCCTCGCTCGGGGCTTCGGCTGGCTCTGGTCATCTCGTCATCTGCGGTCGAGGCATGTCAACTGAGATGTCAGCGTAGCGCCGACCGGTCTCGGCGCCAAGCCCGTCTGGCGCGTGGGTGCGGTGCTCGCTCGGCCGTCAGTGCCTGGCCGGACGCATGGCGAGGCGCAGCCGCTGCAAGACCGTCCGACCGAGCGGATCCTCGGGGGAGCCACCTCGCGCATCGGCTCGTGGTCGGTGCGGCGCCGAGCGTGCAGCCGGGTGGTGTCCCGGGAGACCCGACCTCGTTCAGTTCGTCGCGATCCCGACCCCGGTCACGCCAGCGGGCAGCTTGCCCGCCTCGCTCCCGTGGAAGGGCACGCCGAAGTTGAACACCCCGCCGTTCGCCCGGGAGATCAGGTAGCCGTTCCCGCCAGGGCCGGCCGCGATGCCGGTCAGCGCGACCCCGCCGACGGTGTCGGCCGCCTTCGGGCTCCCGTACCAGGGGGCGCCGAAGTTGAAGACCCCGCCGTTCGAGGTGAGCAGCCAGTACCCGCCGGTCGACGGGTCGGTCGCGATGCCGACCCCGCTCACCCCGGCCGGCAGCTTGCCCGCCTCGCTCCCGTAGAAGGTGGTGCCGAAGTTGAAGACCCCGCCGTTCGCCCGGGAGATGACGTAACCGTTGCCGTTCGGGGCCGCTGCGATCCCGGTGACCGCGACCCCGCCGACGGTGCCGGCCGCCTTCGGGCTCCCGAACCACGGTGCGTGGAAGTTGAACACCCCACCGTCCGAGGTGAGCAGCCAGTAGCCGCCCGTCGCCGGGTCGGTGGCGATCCCGACCGCCCGCACCCCGGCCGGCAGCTTGCCCGCCTCGCTCCCGTAGAAGGTGGTGCCGAAGTTGAAGACCCCGCCGTTCGCCCGGGAGATGACGTAGCCGACCCCGCCCGGGCCCGCCGACAGGCCCGTCAGGGCGACCCCGCCGACCGTGCCGGCCGCCTTCGGGCTGCCGTACCAGGTGGCGTCGAAGTTGAAGACCCCGCCGTCCGAGCTGAGCAACCAGTAGCCGCTCGCAGGCGACGGACAGGTGCCGTAGCCGTAGCCGTAGCCGCAGGACGAGGTGAGCTGGGCGCGCTGTGGGGCGAAGTAGGTGGTCGTCCCCGCGGCGACGGCGACGATCGCGCCGAGCGCGATCAGTCCCGGTCGGCGCCGGGCTGCGCCGAGCACCCTTCGCATCGCGTCCGTCGCTGCCATAGCGTGACCTCTCTCACGACCCGTCCGTCCGTACCGCCGACCCTGCCTCCAGCACCGAGCCGACAGCACTTCCTAGTGCAACCGTACGGTAGCACGGCGAGGCTCCTTTGCAACCGCTGACCGTGACAGTCAAGCTCAGGGCACCTGCCCCTCCGGCGCGGGCTCCGCTCGATGCCCCCGCCGCTCGAGCCCGACCCCGACGGCGAGCGCGAGGAACGCAAGCCCAGACAGCGCGTAACCAGCCTCCACGAGCCGCCACGGCCGATAGGTGACGAGGGCCGCGCGCCCGGGCCGGACCGGTACCGCCACCGTCCCGTTCGCCAGCTCGACCGGCGCGCCGTCCCCCGCGCTCCAGCCGGGCTCGTAGGGGGTGTCGAGTACCACGAAGCGCCCGGGCCCCGCCGCCACGCTCGCCTCGACGGGCGAGCGCCAGGTGACCCCGCCGGCGAGCGGGGCTCCCCCGGGCCGAGCGGCGCGGTAGGGGGCGAGGGGCGCCGCCTCGTTCTCCCAGACCTCGAGCGAGGCGTTGTCCATGACGAGGCGGAGGTCGCGCTGGTTGGCGAGCCAGAGGTAGCTCGGCCAGTCGACCGCCTTCGCGAGCACGACGTAGCGGACGCCGAGCGGGGCGACGAGCGCCCCGAAGTCCTGCAGGCTCGGCCCCTCGGCGAAGAGCCGCTCGAGCTCGGCGCCGCGGCGCGAGGTGGCGAGCGTCGGGAGTCCCGGGAGCGCCAGGTTGTCCCCGGAGATGACCGGGCGGGAGAAGTAGTCGGCGGCCGGGTTCGCCACGACGATGTCGTGGGTGAAGGGGAAGGAGAGGTAGAGCTCGTAGGGGAGGAACAGCACCTGGTGCTCGCCCGTGCCCATCAGGCGCTCCGCGGCGGCCCAGCCGGCGGGGTAGCGGCTCCCCCGGATCTGGCCGCCGAGCCCGTCGAACCAGGTGGGCGCGATCGCGAGCGGGAGGGCCACGGCCGCGAGCAGCGCCAGGCCCGCTCCGGCCCGTCCCGGGCGCCGACCAGCGAGCGCTTCGATCCCCCAGCCGGCGAGCACCGCCTCCGCGAGGACGACCAGCGCCGCGAACTTGTCGGGCTCGCGCATCACCGCGAAGAGCGGCAGGTGCGCGAAGGCCCAGGCGTAGGGGGTGGCGAGGGGGCCCTTGGTCCCGAGGGCGAGGAAGAACCCGGCGGTCCCGGCGAGGACGAGCACGAGGGCCTTCGTGCGCCGGGTGGGATCCCTGACCGCCGCCACCGCCCCGACGACCGCCAGCACGAGCACCACCGCCAGCAGGAGCGGCCAGGCCGCCACCTCGTCCTTCGGCGAGAGTGGGGGGACCCGCCAGAAGCCGTAGCCCGCGAGCACGTTGACGACGAGGCCCCAGTGCGGGTCGGCCCGGGTGGCGAACGCCGTCAGGTTCGCTGGCCCCGTCCGGACCGGGAGGGGGTGCCCGAGGAGCGGGAAGAGGAGGTAGGCGTTCGTGACGAGGGCGCCGGCGCCGAGGCCGGCGAGCCAGGGCAGGTCGCGCACCCGGTGGCGCACGACGAGGACGGCGAGGACCACCACCGCGGCGATCCAGGCGAACTGCGGCGCCGCCCCGACGAGCACGGCGAGCCAGAGCACGGGGGCGTAGCGACGTGCCCCAGTCGCTTCCGGCGCTGCGAGGAGGGAGGAGACGAGGAAGGGGAGCAGCGCGTAGGGGAGGAGGATCCCGAACTGCCCGGCCGTGGCGCGCTGGAACGCGAACGGCGAGAGCGCGTAGAGGAGGCCCGCGCCGAGGCGGGCGGGGAGGTCGCCGGCGACGAGGCGGCTCGCCGACCAGGTGGCGAG
>JAJYWE010000112.1 GCA_021791675.1 Actinomycetes bacterium
TCGTAGGCGCCGTGGTCGGGATGGCTCGGGCCGCAGAGGACGACCACGAGCTCTCGGGGAAGCTCGAGGCCCGCGAGTGCGTGGAGCAGGTCGAGCTGGCCCTTGCCCGGGACGAAGCGCGCGAGGCACACGACGACGACGGCGTCTGGCCGAGCGCCGAGCCGGCTCCTTCCCCGCAGCCGATCTCCCCCAGCGAGCGCGTCACGGTCGAGGCCGGGGAGAACGACCCTCATCTGGCCGGACAGCCGGAGTGCCTCGTGCAGCGAAGCGGCGACCGCCGGATTGGCCGCGATCACGAGGTCGGGGTGGGCCAGGCGGAGCACGCGGGCGACCGCGCGCTCTGCGCTGGTCGGACCGCCGAGGGGGTCGTGGACGTGCCAGGCGACCGGGAGGCGGAGCGCCTTCCCGACGGCAGTCGCAACGACCAGCCCGGCGTTGTGGTTGGCGTAGACCGCCTGCACTCCTTCTCGCCGAGCGATACGGGTGAGCGCTGTTGCAACGGCCATCCAGCTCGCAGGGTGGCGAAGACGCGCGCGAGGGAACGGTCGCACGTCGAAGCCCGCGCCGCGGAGCTCCGCGGCCGCCGCGCCGTCCTCGAGCGTCGCGACGACCGGCCGCCAGCGGCCCGGGTCGAGGTGGCGGAGTAGGCCCGCCGCGACGACCTCCGCACCCCCACGGGCACCGCCGCTCGTCACGACCAGGAGCGCGCTCCGGGCGCCGGGTCCTCGGCGGAGGCCTGGTGCGGCCTGTCGGACGGCGCCGACGTTCGATCCTGAGCCTGCGCTGTGCTCCGGTCCGCTGGCGTCGCGCGGGCCGCACGGAACGTTCACGAACCTGCAGGCTAGGGTCAGGGTCGCGCGCGAGAGCGTCCGCTGGGCGGCACCGGGTGCCTCGGTCGCACGGGGCGTCCGGGGCAGCGGGAGGAGCCACCGTGGGCGGCGGGCGAGCCGGCACCGGGAGGACCGGACCGGTGCGAGGGGAGAGACGATGGAAGTCGCCGAGCTGATCGGGTTGGGGCGAAGATGGTGGTGGCTCATCGCGGTCTGCACCCTCGCCGGGCTCGGTCTCGCCTTCCTCAGCATCTCGTCGTCCTCTGCCGCTACCGTGCCGCCGAGCCAGCTGGTGACCTCCACCGGCGTCGGGGCGCGCGCAACGGCGACGCTCGTGCAGGGTGACCCCGCGGTCGCGGACCCGAGCGGCCTCGACCTCAACTCGATGGCCTACTTCACGACCACCGGGCAGGTCCCGACCATGGTTGCCCACCTCCTCGGCTACAAGGGCTCGCCCGCTGCACTCGCCGCCCAGGTGACTGCGACGCCGAACGACGAGTTCGGCGTGCTCACGATCACGGCGATCGCCCCGACCAGCCGGGCGGCGGTGCGTCTCGCGAACGCGTTCTCGACCCAGCTGATCGCCTACCTGGACGCCACCATCCTGTCGAACCGGACCCAGCAGCTCTCGGCGGATCGCTCGACCCTCCAGCACCTCCAGTCCGAGATCACGGGGCTTGCGTCGAGCAGGCCAACCTCGCTCACCTCCGCCAAGCTCGCGGCGGACAAGTCCACCTACCAGTCGACCTACGCGTCCTACCAGCAGCTTGCGGCCACCCCGGTCCCGACGACGAACCTGACGGTGCTCCAGTCGGCCGTCCCCGCGGGCTCGGGTACGGTCTCGACCTCGACCGCCGCGACCGGTCCCGCCCCGCTCGGCCGGAAGGCCAAGCTGGAGCGGCTCGTGTTCGGGCTCTTCGGTGGCTTCGTGCTCGGCGCGCTCGTCGCGTTCGCCCTGGAGCGGATCGATCCAAGGCTCTACGGTCGGCGTCGCACGGAACGGGCGTTCGGCCTGCCGGTGCTCGCCGAGCTGCCGAAGATCGGCAACGAGGTCGTCGTCGCCACGGCGCCGGCCTCCGCGGACGCGGAGGCCTACCGGCTGTTGCGCACCGCGCTCGTCTACCGTGCCTCGGACCCGGAGCACGACGGCCACCAGATGGTCCTCGTCACGTCGCCCTCCTCGGAGACCGAGACCGGCGGCGTCGTCGCGAACCTCGCTGCGAGCCTCTCGGAGGCGGGCATCTCGGTGCTGGTCGTGGTGGCGAACCTGGCCGGCGGGCAGGCGCAGGAGCGCCTCGGGGTCGCCGTCGGCCCAGGTCTCGCGGACGTCCTCGGTCGCGGGCCTGACGCGCTCGGCGAGGTCGTGCGGGAGGCGAGCGTCGAGGGGGTACGTGTCGTCCCGCCGGGGTTCGCCCGCCAGGCGCCCGGCCGGCTGGTCGGGCGGACGCTTCCCCTCCTCGAACAGGCCCGCGTGCTCGCGGAGGTCGTCCTCGTCGAGGTGGCCCCCGTGCTCGAGGCACACGACGCGACCGAGCTCGCAGCCGCAGTGGACACGGTGCTCATCATCTCCCACGACGGCAAGACCTCCACCTCCGCAGCAGCCAGCAGCGCCGAGCGGCTGGGCCGCGTCGGAGCCCCGCTGTACGGGGTGGTGCTGGTCGGTCGGGAGTCCAAGCCCCGCCTCCGGTCGGGCCGGCACCGGATGGCGAACCGGCCACCGGGCCCGTCCAGGTCGGACGCACAGCCGGTCGGGGAGCAACGTGCCGTCCCCTCCCGGTGAGGGCGGGCCAGGCGGCGGACCTGATCGCCCGGGTACGGGTCCGACGGACGGTCCCGCCCTGCCGCTCGAAGCGGCGGTCCAGCCAGGGGGTCCCGGTTCGCCCACGGGACCGGCGACCCCGACCCGCTGGGTGCGCCGGGATGACGTGCTCTGGGCGAGCGTCGGCAGCGCAGTCGCCCTCCTCGTTCCCGAACGACGCGATCCCCTCGTCGTCACGGGGTCTGCGGCCCCGCTCTGGGCGCAGCTCGCCGAGCCCCGCACCCTCGCCGAGCTCGCAGCCGGGGTCGCCGAGCACGTCGACGCAGCGGTCGAGGAGGTCGCCTCGGCCTTGCCGGACCTGCTCCGCGCGCTCGAGGATGTCGGGGCCGTGCGGGGGGCCACCGCCGCTCCCCGTGGTTGAGCGGGCTCCTGCGAGCGCAGGGGGACCGAGCCGCTCAGGGGGCGCGAGCCGCTCAGGGGGCCAGGGCCTGCTCGGCGCCGTCGCGGCCTTCGGACTCTCCGGCGCGCCGGCCCTGCGTGCCCGGGTGGACACGCCGCTCGAGGACGGCGCGTGGGAGGCGCTGCTCGGTGCCGCCCGCGGGGAGCGGCTCACGGGCGCCCTCGTCGCCGCGGTCGAGGCGGGGGCGTTCCCGGTCAGCCCGAGCCAGGAGGCGGAGCTGTTCGAGACCCACCTCGAGGCCGTCTGCCGGGTGCTGTCGCTCGAGCGGACCCTCCTCGAGGTGTGCGCGCGCTTCCAGGCGGCCGGGATCGACCACCGCGTCCTGAAGGGTGCGGCAGTTGCGCACCTCGACTACGTGCCGTCCTCGATGCGGACCTACGCGGACGTGGACCTGCTCGTGCGCGGGGACCAGATCGACGCGGCGATCGCGCTGCTCGGTGGCGAGGGCTGGGAGCGCCAGTACCCCGAGCCGAGGCCCGGCTTCACCGGCCGTTTCGGGAAGGGGATGAGCCTGGTGCGCGACGGGGGTCCCGAGATCGACCTCCACCGGGTGCTCGCAGACGGCCCGTTCGGCCAGCGCGTCGAGCCGGAGCTGCTCTTCGCGGGCGGCGAGCGCTTCGTCCTCGGGGGACGGGAGCTGCGCGGCCTCGGGCGGACCGAGCGGCTCCTCCACGCCTGCTACCACGCCTGCCTCGGTGGGGTCCCGGCGAGACTGTGGACGCTTCGCGACGTGGCGCAGCTCGGCAGCGCACCGGACCTGGACGCAGATGCGGTGGTCGCACTCGCGGCGCGCTGGGGCGCGCAGATCGTCGTGGCGCGGGCGGTTCGCTCCGCGTGGGCGGTGCTCGGGCTCGAGGTGGAGCCGGGTGCCGAGCCGGGCCTCCTCGCGTGGGCGCAGTCCTACCGGGCCACCTCCCGGGAGGAACGTTGGCTCGCCCCGTACCTGGTGGCGGGCTGGTACCCGGGACAGGCGGTCGCCGCAGTCGCAGGCATCCGGGGTGCACGCGCCAAGCTCGCCTACGTCGCGGGCCTCGCGTTCCCGCAACGGAGCTACGTGGCGGGGCGCGACACGAGTCGCGTGGCACGCTGGCGGCGCGGGGCGCGCGTGTTCGGGCAGGGCTGGCGGCTGCGCCCAGTCGCCGGTAGCGGAGGTGAGGAGTCCCGTGTCGAGTGAGCCAACCGATGGCGCCCCCGAGGTGGACACCGAGTCCGTGGAGGTGCCCGCCCCCTTCCCCGGTGCCGTCCCCGTCGAGCTGGTGCCGGACGGGCCGCTCGCCGAAGACGTCGTCGGGCCGGACTTCGTCGCTGCGGTGCGGGACGACGTCGCGAGCGTCGAGCTGGACGGGGAGGTGGTGGTCTACGACGCCGCCGGCGAGCGCTCCCACCTGCTCAGTCCGACCGCCGGTCTGATCTTCGGCTGCCTGGACGGGGTGTCGACCCTCGCCGAGGTGGCGGCCGACCTGGCGGAGGCGTTCCACGCGCCCGAGGCCGCCGTGCTGGAGGGCGTGGTCTCGACGGTGCTGACCCTCGGCCGCCAGGGGCTGCTGGCCGGCGTCGCCGGTGAGACGTCGTGGCGGGCCTGGGAGGTGCCGCTCGGTCCGATGGGACCGGACGAGGGCGACGCTGATGGCGAGACTCTCGGCGATGGCGGAGGTGTCGGCGCAGGTGGGCCCGGCGGGGGGGAAGTCGGCGAGGAGGGGGCTCCGCGACAGGGAGGGGTCCCCTGCGAGCGGGAGGCACGCGGCGATGGCTAGCGTCCGCCGCCAGCGCTGCCTCGTGCCGCCGCCACCGTTCCGGGGGGTGTCGGACGAGGGCTGGGCCTGCGCGCGGACGCTTCGCGTCGGGCAGTGGTTCGTCGGCCTGCGGACCGACAGCCCCGAGGTCGCCACGCTCCTCGACGAGGCAGCCGGCGAGCACCTCCGGCCGGGGGTGGGCGCGCCACCGCACTACTGCCTGGTCACCGCTGGGCCACTCCCCGGGACGCAGCGCCCCGGTGGGGGGGACGGTCGCCCCCCGCTCGAGCCCGGGGTCCTCGTCCGGGGGCCCTTCGGGGTCCTCGAGCAGGCCACGACGGTCGAGCTGCTCGCTGCCCTCGACGCCTACCTCGGCACGCACGCGACCCTCCCGCGCCGGCCGCTGCTGGCGCTTCGCGGTGTGGTGGCGCTCGTGGACGGCCGGGCGGTGCTGACGGAGCCCGGGACGGACGACCTCTTCGTGCTCGCTCGGCTCCGGCGTTCGCTCGCAGCGTCCGGGGTACACCTCTCGCATACTTTCGGTGCCCTGGTGGACCCGGAGACCGCGGAGGTGGTGGTGCCGGGTGGCCTGCTCGCCGGCCTGCCCGACGGCTCGGTCGGGGGGCCGTTCGCTCTCGGTCGCGACGGCGTCGCGGAGGGCGGGGGGGCGAACGCTGCGGCGACCGAGGTGATGGTGGCGAAGGGGGTTCCGGCGGGTCGCTACCCCCTCGCGGGGTGGGTGCTCTCGCGGAAGGAAGAGGGAGGCGAGCCCGTGGTCGGCCCCCGGGGGAACGGGCCTGTGGGGGGCGCCGGGGACACCGCCGGGCGCGTCGGACCCCCGGCGTCGCGGGCTGCCGCGGTGGCGCTCGGGGCCGCCGCGGTGGTGGAGCCCCGCTGGGCGGGCGGCCCCCAGGCTGCGCTCGGGGCGGTGGTGGACCTCCTCGCAGCCGTGCCGGCGGTGGTCGCGCCGGGCGACCCCGACGCGCAGCTGTCCTGGCTGGCGGATGCGGGAAGGGCCTGGCTCGGAA
>JAJYWE010000037.1:0-20070 GCA_021791675.1 Actinomycetes bacterium
CCGGCTCGTCCGGGACCGGCCGAGTCCCGCGAGCACGGCCCCCCTGGTTCGCGCGCCATCCGGCGCTCGGCTCGCTGCTCCTCGGGATCGTGCTCGTCTCGCTCGCTTCCTCCCTCTCGCCCGGCGCTGGCACGCTGGTGTCGGGCCTGGGCACCCTGGCATTCGGTCTCGGGTTGGTCGCGGCACTCGGGCGTCGGCGGCTCCGGCGGGGGCCACGAGTCGCCATGCCGGGATTTGCGGCACCCGCTCCGGGAACCGGGCCGCCGTCGACGGAGGCGAGCGTCGCCTTCCTGGGCAGAGCGCAGCTGGCCGCGCTGGCCGTCGCGGCACTCGAGACGAGGGGATATCGGCGAACCGGCCTCCCGGTTGCGGCGCGGGAGCTCTTCGATGCTTGTGTCGAGGACGGGCGCAAGCGCATCGGCGTCGTCGTCGTTCCAGCGGTCGGGGTGCTGACGCCCGAGTTGGTCGATGCGGTGGCGAGGGCAGGGCCAGCGCTCGGGGTCCATCCGCTCGTGGTCACGGCTTCCCCCTGCTCGCGGTCCGTCTCGGGCCTCGCGGCGGCTCGGTCACTCGGGCTCTGGGATCGTGCGCGCCTCGCTCGCGAGGTGGACCGGGCGGGACTCTACGTGCCGGCCGCCCCCGGATCCTTCGGGGGGGCCACACCCCGCGTGCTCGCGGAAGAGCTCTTTGCCGGGCTCGCCGCGCTCGGGCGGGCTCTCCTCGTGGTTGCTGGCTGGACCGCCCTCCTCGGCGAGGTGAGGAAGGGCGGACGGGCCGGTGGGTCGGCTCGACGGCGATGAGGGGCTCGGCCGGCTCAGTAGCTCCGAGTCGGATAGAGTAGACCGTGTGCCGACGGTGCGGGTGCCTGCGAGGCGGTTGTGGTGAGACGGTGCGGCCGGCGACGGTGGAGGGTCTGCTCGAGGTCGGGATCCTCGTCGTCTGCGGCGAGGGGCCGTGTTACGGCTACGACCTGGCGCGCCAGCTCGTGGCAGAGGGACTTGCTCCCGGGCCGGTGTCGCCGGGTCGGCTGTACGAGACGCTCGCGGCCTTGGCACGGGAGGGAGCGCTTGTCTCGTGGGTGGAAGAAGGCGAGCGCGGGCCGGAGCGTCGCCGCTATCAGCTCACCCCAACGGGGGAGGAGCGACTCCGGCGCTGGGATGTCGCCCTTTCCGGCACGGCGAGCCTGGTCAACCGGCTGCTCGCGCGTGTCGCGGTGGTCGTCCCGGGTGGTGCGGCCAGTGGCGGTGGCCAGCGGCCGGAGCCGAACCGGTCCCCGGACGAGGGGAGGGCCGAGGTGAGCGAGGGAGGAGGTGAGGAGATGTCGTGTGACTGCGAGTGTGGAAAGGGTCGCCACCACGAGGCACGTGGTGGCGGGCGTGGACGAGGGCGGATGCGCGCTGACGAGACCGTCGAGCGCAGCGTCGAGGAGCGACTCGAGGCGATCGAGGAGCTGCTCGCGCGTTTGGTGACCCGCTGAGGCAGGGGTCCGAGATGGATCGTCCCGTTCTCCGGCGGGCTCGGGAGTGGCGCGAGCTCGCCGGAGAGATGGCGGCGCGGACCGGTGAGTCGGGCCCCGCGAAGGGCTTCGACGAGGGTGTGTATCGAATCGCCGCGCTGGATCGTCTCCGAAGTGAAACGCCCCGCCTGGGGGCGAAGGATGAGGAGGCTGGTCATGAAGCTCGCCAAGAACATGGGAGTCCTGGAGCGGAGGCTCCGCGCGTTCGTCGCGGCGCCGATTCTGATCGTCGTCGCGATCCTGGTCGGTCCGGGCAGCGTCGGCGGGATCGTGGCCTGGGTCGTCGCAGGGATCATGCTCGCAACCTCGGCCGTCGGCTACTGCCCGCTCTGGACGGTCTTCCACGTGAACACGCGCTCGACGCGCGACCGCAGTGGCGGCGAGGGCACTGCGCCCCTCGGGCCCATCGGCTGACCCGGGCGCGACGGTGTCGGGCGGAGCGGCGGACGGTATCGGGACCAACCAGGCCCCGATCGCCGCGCCGCTCGACGCGTCCCAGCTGGCAGAGCTGGCGGACAGCCTCGCGCCTCGCCTCTATCGCTTCGCGCGCTCGCTGACGCGCTCGGCGGAGCAGGCGGACGAGGCCGTGCAACAGACGTTCGTCCGGGCCTTCGAACGACGTGCGCAGTTCACCGGCGGGTCGGTGGAGGCGTGGCTGCGCCGCATCCTGCACCACCTGCTCGTCGACCAGGCCCGTCACGGCCGCTTCGAGGTCGCCGAGAGCGAGGAGGAGCTGGCGGCCCAGGTCGAACGCTCCTGGCGGGACGACACCTACTCGGTCGACCCGGAGGTGGTCCTCGAGCGGGCGCAGGACCGTGACGTCCTCGAGGATGCACTGATCCGGTTGCCGTACACCTACCGGTCGGCGGTCGTCCTCCACGACCAGGAGGGCTGGACCGTGCCGGAGA
Organism: Actinomycetes bacterium; assembly: GCA_021791675.1. Taxonomy (GTDB): domain Bacteria; phylum Actinomycetota; class Acidimicrobiia; order Acidimicrobiales; family JAKAOS01; genus JAJYWE01. The sequence continues at coordinate 2,425 of JAJYWE010000037.1, forward strand.
TCGCGGCGACGTTCGAGATCGGACTCCCGGCGGCGAAGCAGCGGTTGCGCCGGGGGAGGATGATGCTCGTGAGCGCGCTCGGGGATGCTGAGCCGCGTCGCCGGGCGATGGAGGGAGTGCCCATGCGCTGCTGGGACGCGCGCCTTGCGGTGTCCGACTACCTCGACGGGGAGCTCTCCGCCGACCAGCGCCACTCCCTCGAGGCGCACTTGGAGGGGTGTCCGACCTGCCCGCCGCTCTTCGCGGGCCTGGTGGGGGCACGCACTGAGCTTGGAGGGCTGCGCGACCCGGACAGCGTGCTCCCGCCGGACCTGGCGCGCCGCGCCGCCGAGCGGCTCCGAGCACTCGGAGTGGAGGAGCCTGCCTGATTCCGGCGCCTCGCCTCGCCTCGTGCTAGGTGTCCAGCTGCGCCGGCCCGTGCAGACGCGCGAATGCCTTCGGGCCGCCGGGGGCGGTGCCCTTCAGGATGCTCGCGGCGACGAGGGCGATGCCCGGCACGCGCCCGAGGCCGGGTCGGTCGGGGAAGCGGCGTGCCAGCCAGACACCGACGCCAAGCGCGACTCCGGTCACGACCCATCCCTCGGGCGAGGAAGGACTCAGTCCCCAGCCGTGCTTCCGCGGGCCGAACCAGGCTTTCTTCCCGACCAGGGGCGTGGTGCGCATACCCGAGTTTCCCACAGCGCACAGCGGGGCGCCGGGCTCCTCTGCTCCGCTGCTTCTCGCCGTCCCGTTGCCTCTCGCTCTCTGCTGCCGAGCTCCGCGACGCTGTCCTCGGCGTCTGCGATGCTGGAGCCGACAGGCTGGCTCCGGCCGGCGAAGCGGGAGCCGGCGCGCCAGCTCGGACGAACAGGGAGGGTCAGTGGGGCGACGCAGCCAGGAGCGGCGAGCGGCGAAGCAGCGCAAGGAGCAGGATCGGGCGCGCCGGCGCGCCGCCGCCGGCCCGGGTGTCCAGGGTCGGCGCGGCGGCGGGACGTGGCGGGGGGGCCTCGGCTCGCAGCTCCGCCTCTTCCTCGCGAGCGCCGCCATGGCGGCCTCGGAGGATCCCCTCGCCGGGAAGGAGTCCGCCGCGGTGCTGGCCGAGGCCGCAGCGGACCTCGGCCACCTCGCCGTCGGGATGGCCGTCGCCTCGGTCACCGAGGAGGTGCTCGCGTCGGTCTGGGAGGGAGGTTGGCAGCCCGCCGAGGTCACCCGGGCGGTGCGCCGGCGCCGCTCTCCCCGCCACGAGGCGCTGGTGCGTACCGCCGTGGCGGCATCCGCCTCCGCAGCTGGATCGGGCGATCGATCCCCTCCCGTCCCGTGGCAGGCCCAGCTCGAGGCGCTCGGCGCGACGACGCGGTGGTGGGGCCCGGGAGCCGACTGGCTCGGTCCCCTCGCGCTCCGTGACGGGCTCGCCTACGAGGAGGCGCTTGCCGTGGCAGTCGAGTCGCTCGGGGTGCTCTACGCGCTTCCCGCCCTCGAGCGCCTCCTCCCAGTTCCCTCCGAGTGGGGGCGGGCGGGGAGCGAGCAGCTCTTCGACCTCCCGGACGACCACCCAGGCCTGGCGAAGGTCCGCGCGCTCCTCGCGAAGGCGGAGTCCACTTCCTTTCCCGCGGAGGCCGAGGCGCTCACCGCCAAGGCGCAGGAGCTCATGGCGCGCTACGCCATCGACGAGGCGCTCGCCGCCTCGAGAGGGGAGCGGCGCGACCGGCCCCGTTCGCGTCGGGTCGCGGTCGACGACCCCTATGCGGCTGCGAAGTCGCACCTCCTCCACGTCGTCGCCGAGGCGAACCGAGTCCGATCGGTCTGGCGGCCCGAGTGGGCGATGATGAGCCTGGTCGGCTTCGAGGGGGACCTGGACGCCGTCGAGCTGCTCTACACGTCACTCCTGGTCCAGGGGAGCCGAGCGATGCTGGCACGCGGCTCCGTCGTCGACGGGCACGGCCGCTCCCGGACCCGATCGTTCCGCCAGTCCTTCCTCCTCTCCTTCGCTGGTCGGATCGGGGAGCGGCTGACCGAGGCCGCCGCACGTGCCGAGCGCGAGGCCGAGGCCGAGCTCGGCGGCGCACTGCTCCCCGTTCTCGCCGGCCGGCGTGACGAGGTGGAGCACGAGGTGGAGGTGCTCTTCCCTCGGCTGCAGCGGGTGCGTGGGCCAGCGGTGACGAACCGCGAGGGCTGGGTCGCCGGCCGGGTCGCTGCGGAGCGCGCGACGCTCGGGCCGGACGCCGCTCAGCTGCCAGGCATCGCAACCTGAAGAGCCGGCGCCCTCCCCGCCCGTGCAGTCGCCGGGTCTGCCGGCCGGCTCGTCGCCCTCAGCGGTCGCGACGGACGATGCGGCACGGGATGGCTGCGTTCTCCGAGAGGTGGTAGCTCGCGCAGATGCGGTGGTAGCCGTCGGCGACCCAGAGAGGGATGCCCCGCACCAGGAGCACCGGCGAGAGCCGGGTGCCGGCTGCGACCTTCGCGAGGTCCTTTGCCACCTCCGCGTCGTCGGCGGGAAGGAGTGGGAGACCGCTCGCGCGGAGGATGTCCTTGGCCTTGTAGTAGTCCAGCCGCTCCCGTGCGCGCAGGGCAGCCTCGAGCCGGCTCGCGGCCCGTGGGCGGACCAGGAGCGAGAGGTACTGTGCTGCGGCCGGGAAGTCCTGCGGGTCGGGGTCGTGCTTCCAGTGCTCGGCTCGCTCCTCGCTGGGCGTGGTTGTCGACACGGTGCCTCGCTCTCTTCGCTGTCCCCCCCGGCCGGTCCCGTTGGGCGGTCGAGGCTGTCCGGGCCCTTCGTGCGGTTCCGCTCGGGTGCAGGGGGCACCCGAGCGGCGCGCCCTGCTCACGCGGTTCGGCGCGGCGCGGGGACGCCTCCGGGCGCATCGAGGACCCCGCTGGTGGGGCGCGCGCCGGGGATGGCCGTTGGATCGAGGTCGGACAGGCTGCCCTGGGCTGCGGCGCTTGCGGCAGGGCTCGGTGGACCCCGGAGGATCCATGCGCTGCCGACGGCGACGAGCGCGCCGGTGAGCGGTCCGACGAGGTATGCCCACCACGCGTGCCAGTCACCGCCGACGAGCACCGGGCCGAGCGAGCGGAACGGGTTCATCGACGCGCCCGACACCGGGGCAGCCCAGAGCCCCGCGAGCGCAATGTAGCCCCCTACCGCGATCGCCGCGTTCGCCCCGACGTTGCGGGCGCCGGACGCGGTGCCGAGGATGACGCTCACCAGCCCGAAGGTGAGCAGGGCCTCGACGACCAGGGCCTTCCAGGCCGGCGTTCCCGTTCCGGGAAGGGTCGCGCCGAGGTGGCCCACGTCGCCGAAGAGGAGGCGCAGCAGGCCCGCGGCGAGGACCGCGCCCGCGAGCTGGGCAGCGAGGTAGCCCGGAACCCGCCGCCAGGGAAAGTTCCCGCGCAGGCTGAACGCCAGCGTGACTGCGGGGTTGAGGTGCGCCCCGCTGACCATCCCCATGAAGTAGATGATCCCGAGGACCATGAGGCCCGGTGCGACGACCTGGGCGTCGAGGGGCACCTGCCCTGGGTAGACCGCGTCCACGACCACGGCGCCGGCCGCTACCAGCACGAGGAGGAAGGTGCCGAGGAGCTCGGAGAAGAGCCGCCGCCACTCGTTGCGCCGGTCGTGGAAGTTCCGGACCCACTCCGGCTCGGCCCGCCGCGCTGCCTGCAGTGGGGCGAGGGCGCGCTCTGCCTCCGGCGCCGGTGGCACACTGACCATGGCCGAGTCTACGCCCGGGGGCCGGCGCGCGCCCGAAGTGAGCCCGAAGTGAGCCCGAAGTGAGCCCGAAGTGAGACGGTCCCTGGCGTGCAGTGGCGCGGGCCATCGCGCGCGGGGTCCCGGGCCGAAGCGGTCGGACCGGGGCGGGCTGCTCCCGGGTCGGTCGACCGACCCGCGCCTTGCTGTGGACGTCGACAGCCCTCGACGCCGTCACTTCGCCCCACGGTCCGTGACCGGCTCCTCGACCGCTACCGTGCCGTCATGTCGTCCACGAAGAGCCCCTCGGTCCGGTCCTCAGACCTCGGTTCCTCCACGGCGATCGGCGGGGCTCCCCGATCGCGGCGCCGGCGGCGCAGGCCCCGGAGCCTCGCTCGGCTCGGGGCCGTGCTCGCAGCGGCAGGCTCGGTGCTCGCGGCCTGCTCCTCGAGCGGGAGCGCCTCGGCTCCGCCGAAGAAGGCCGCGGTGCAGCAGGGCGGCACGGTGACCTTCGCGCTGTCGCCGGGGAACAACCCGAACTACATCTTCCCCCTGGAGGGCTCCGCCGACTACACCGTCGCGAACGGCGAGACCTTCTCGTACCTGTTCTGGCGGCCGCTCTACTGGTTCGGCATCGGCTCCGCACCACTGCTCAACGAGCAGCTCTCCCTCGCGGACCCGCCCGTCTACAGCGACGGCGGGCGTACCGTGACGATTCACTTGAAGCACTACCGCTGGTCGGACGGGTCGCCGGTCAGCGCGGAGGACGTCGTCTTCTGGATGCAGCTGCTGAAGGCCGAGAAGGACAACTGGGGCGCGTACGTACCGGGGGACTTCCCCGACAATGTCGTGTCCACGACTGCGACTTCCCCGACGACAGTCGTGCTCCGGCTCAACCGGGCGTACAGCGACAACTGGTTCACCTACAACGAGCTCTCGCAGATCGTCCCGATTCCCGCCCAGGCGTGGGACAAGACGTCGGCGAGCGCGAAGCCGGGCAATGACGCGGCGACGACCGCGGGCGCGCGGGCCGTCTACAACTTCCTGAACGACGCGTCGAAGTCGCTCTCGACCTACGAGACGAACCCGCTCTGGCAGGTCGTGGACGGCCCGTTCCGTCTCGCCGCGTTCAATCCGGACGGGGAGACGACCATGGTGCCGAACTCCGACTACTCCGGCCCGGCGCACGCCAGGATCGCGAAGCTGGTCGAGCTGCCCTTCACTTCCACGACCGCAGAGTTCAGCGCACTCCAGGCGGGGAACACCGTCGACATCGGCTACGTGCCCGTGCACGACCTTCCCGCCGCGAGCGCGCTCCGGGCGCTCGGCTACCACCTCTACGACGAGGACTCGTGGTCGATCTCCTTCATCGCGCTCAACTTCGCCAACCCCACGGCAGGGCCGCTCTTCTCGGAGCTCTACCTCCGCCAGGCCATGCAGCACCTCATCGACCAGCCCGGCTACGTCAAGGCCTTCCTCTACGGAGCGGGCTACCCGACGAACGGCCCAGTGCCCATCGAGCCCCCGAGCCCCTACGTGAGCGCGGCCGAGCGGCGCGCGCCCGACTCCTACGACCCCCAGGCGGCGAAGGCGCTGCTCGTTGCGCACGGCTGGCGGGTGGTGCCGGACGGTGTCGACACCTGCGAGCGGCCTGGGAGTGGGCCGTCGGAGTGCGGGGCTGGCATCGCGGCGGGAACGCCACTTCGCTTCACGCTGCTCGACGCGTCCGGCTACGACTCCGGTACGAACATGGCGCTCGCGATGCGCAGTGCCTGGGCGTCGGTTGGCATCCAGGTCGCGCTCAAACAGGAGCCCGAGTCGTCGGTCTACGGGGAAGCGACCGGCTGTGTCGGCCAGCCCGCGCACTCGACCGCCTGCGCGTGGCAGATGGCGGACTGGGCGCCGGGCGGCTACTCCTGGGTCTACTCCGACGACTACGAACCGACCGGGGGCGACCTGTTCGCCACCGGTGGCTACGCCAACTACGGCTCCTACTCGAACCCGACGATCGACCGGCTCATCACGCTGACCCACGCCGAGAGCGGGCTCGGCCCGCTCCAGCGGTACGAGGACGCACTGGCGTCGCAGCTCCCGGTGCTCTGGATCCCGAGCACCGCCACCGTCGTCGCGGTCGCGGGGAACCTGCACGGCGTGCTCCCGCTGAGCTCGGTCGGCAACATCCTCCCCGAGGAGTGGTACTTCTCGAAACCGGCCTAGCGACGCCGCCCGCCCCCGCACCACGCGTCGGATTCGCCGCTCGACGCGCACCTGCGGCCGCCCCGAGCGGGGCGCGCCTCGCCAGGTGGGGCGGTGCAGGTACCGTACGTCCATGGCCCGCCACACGGAGCCGGTCCTCGACTGGGCGAGCGACTTCGACATCCTCGATCCCGGCTACGTCTCGGATCCCTTTCCGATCTGGGAGGAGCTCCGGCGCCGCTGCCCCGTTGCCCACACGTCGCGGCGCGCGTCGACCTGGATGCCCACGCGTTACGAGGACGTCGTCCGGATCGCCCACGATCCGGAGCGCTTCAGCTCGGCGGCCGTCGGGGTGATCCCCCCGGTCGGCGAGGGTACGGGCGAGCCGCCCGAGCCCGGCGAGGTCCTCCTCGCCTACGGCCTCCCTCCGATCACCGCCGACCCACCGTTGCACACCTGGACGCGTCGGCTGCTCCTGCCGTGGTTCTCCCATCGCCGGGTCGAGGGTTACGCCGCGACGACCCGGTCGATCGCCTCGCGCCTCGTCGAGTCCTTCGCCGACCGTGGGGCGGCCGACGCTGCGGCGGACTACGCCCAACAGATCCCGGCGCGGGTGATCGGGCTCGTGCTCGGCGTGCCCGAGGCGCTCTCCGACACCTTCACCGGGTGGGTGCGGGACTTCCTCGAGTTCGCCGACGATGACGAGCGGCGGGTCGCGGGAGGTCTCGCGATGTTCCGCTACCTCTCGGGAGAGCTCGAACGCCGCCGCGAGGAGCCGGGGGACGATCTCCTCACCGACCTGCTCGGCGCTCGGGTCCACGAGGGCCCGGTGGACGACGCGGTGATCCTCGGGATGGCGATGCTCGTGCTGGTGGCGGGCGTGGACACCACCTGGAGCGCCATCGGTGCCTCGCTCTGGCACCTCGCGACCCACGACGACGACCGCCACCGCCTCGTCGCGGAGCCCGAGCTCCTCCCGATCGCGGTCGAGGAGCTCCTCCGCGCCTACGCGCCGGTGACGATGGGTCGCCTCGTCACGGAGGATACGGAGGTCGGGGGCTGTCCCATGGCGGCCGGCGAGCGCGTGCTGCTCAACTTCGCGGCGGCGAACCGGGATCCGGAGGCGTTCCCCGAGGCGGATCGTGTCGTGCTCGACCGCGCGCACAACCGCCACGTCGCGTTCGGCTCCGGCATCCACCGCTGCGCCGGGTCGAACCTGGCCCGCATGGAGCTGGCGGTGGCGCTCGAGGAGTGGTTGCGGCGCATCCCCGAGTTCCACCTGGCGCCGGGTGCCGAGGTGCGCTGGGCCGGCGGCCAGGTGCGCGGCCCCCGGACGGTACCGGTGCGCTTCCCACCCTCTGGGGCGCAGGCGTGAGGATCCGGGTCGACGAAGGGCGGTGCCAGGGCCACGCGCGCTGCTTTGCGCTGGCGCCCGAGCTGTTCAGCGTGGACGACTACGGGCTCAGCACGGCGCTCCGCGACGGAGAGGTGCCGGTCGAGCTCGAGGCGAAGGCGCGACTCGCGATCGCGAACTGTCCGGAGTGCGCGGTCGAGGAGGTCGGACCCTGAGCCAGCGCGGGGGTGGAGCCGCGCGACCGGGCCCCGGTACCGGCCGGCGTGGCTCCTCGATGGCACGCCCGCCCTCCCGCTGGCGGATGGTGCTCCGGGGCATCCGGTGGCGGGGGGCGGCGTCGAGCTTCCTGCTCGCCGTGGCGGCGGTCGCGGTCCTGGCCGCGGCGGCTGGCCCGCTCTACCTCGCGCGGGCGGAGCAGTCCATCCTCGACGCGGTCCTGGACGCAGCGCCCGCGCCGACGAGCGGCCTGACCTTGCTCGCCCCACCCGGCCCCGAGCCGCCGCTCGCAGCCTTCGAGCGGGCGACGGCCACGCTCCCGAGCCCTGGACGCCGCCCCGTGTACGGCGCGCCGATCTACGGGGGTCTGCTCGGCGCGACCGGCACCGTCGGTCCGGTGGCGTTCAAGGGGTCGCTCCTCGCCCGAACGGGCATCTGTAGCCAGCTCGTGTTCCACGTCGGTGCGTGCCCCGTGGCTGCGGACCAGGTCGCACTCAGCACCCGCAGTGCCGCGGCCCTGCACGTCGGGACCGGGGCGCGCCTCAGCCTCGCCGCCTCGGGTGCGCAGCTGTCGCTCGTCGTGTCCGGGCTCTACGAGCCGCCGGCAGCCACCGCCTCCTACTGGTGGGGGAACAACTACTTCGGATTCGGCCAAGGCGGGATCGGCGCGCGGATCGAGCTCGACGCGTTGGTGGTCCCCTTCGCAACGCTGTCGGGGCTCCCGCCGGGAACGCCCGTTGCGTACTCGGCTGACGTCCCACTCCTCCCGAGCCGGCTGACCGTCGGCGACGTCCAGCCCCTGCTCGGTGAGATCGGGAGCTACGCGAACACGGTCCAGGCCTCGGATGGCCTCGCGGTCTCGACCGGGCTCTCCCAGCTCGCCGCCCAGGCAGCCCACGAGCACCACCTGATGGCGGTCGTGGTCGCGGCGGTCGTCGTGCAGCTGGTGCTCCTCGCCGTCTTCGTCCTCTACACGGTCGTGGCTCGCACCAACGAGGCCCGCGCTCCCGATGTCGCGCTCGCACGCCTGCGGGGGTACTCGCCCCTCGGGGCCGTCTGGCTGGCGCTCCGGGAGCCTCTCGTGCTCGTCGCGATCGCGGCGCCGGTCGGGCTCGCGCTCGCGTGGTTCGCGGTTGCCGCGATCGGCGCGCTCGCGCTCCCCGGGGGGCTCGTCGGGATCGGCGGGGACACGATCCTCGCCGTGCTCGCAACCGTCGCCGGTGCCGCGCTGGCCGTCGTCGTCGCGGCCCGGAGCCTGCTCGTCGACCGAGGGGTCGACGGCCGCGCCGCCCGACCGACCCGGCGCGGTCGGCTGGGGGCCCTGGCCGGTGACGCAGTCGCCGTCGTCCTCGCCGGCGCAGGGCTGCTGGAGCTGTTCACCACGGGCGGGCTCGACGCAGGGCGCACCAGCCCGCTCGCGGTGCTCGCCCCCGGCCTGCTCGCACTGGCAATCGGGGTGGTCGCGGTGCGTCTCGCGCCGCCCCTCGGGCGGCTCGCGTTGGGCTGGACATCGGGTTCTGGTCGTGTGGCGACGTTCCTCGCCCTCCGCCAGGTCTTCCGGCGCCTCACGGTCCTCCGCCAGATCCTGCTCGTCACGCTCGCGCTCGCGCTGGTCAGCTTCGCGCTCGCCTCGTTCGTCGTGTCGAGCCGGAACCGGGCGGTGCGCGCGGCCTTCGAGGTCGGCGCGGCTCGGGTGCTCACCGTGGACGTCCCGACCCGGGACAACCTCCTCGACCTGGTCCGCCAGGCCGACCCCGGGGGACGCTCCGCGATGGCGGTCGAGGAGTTCTCCAGCCCGAGCGGGGTGACCCTCGGCGTCGATGCGAGCCGGCTCGCAGCGGTGGCCACCTGGCCGGCCGGGCTCTCCGGGGAGGACGCGGCGGCGGTCGGGCGATACCTGTCGCCGCGGGTGCCGCCGGTAGTGTCGTTCCGGGGAGACAGCCTCGCCGTCGTGCTCGACGTGCGCGGACCGCTGCACCAGTCCTGGAGCCTCTCGCTCAACCTCTTCGACCAGGCGCTCCAGCAGCCCTACCAGCTGCCGCTCGGGAACCTCGTTGCCGGGCTCCAGACGCTGCGGACCCCCCTCTACGGCGGTTGCGCAGACGGGTGCCGGCTCGAGTCGCTCGCCGTGGCCTGGAACAACCCGAGCGTCAACGGCCCCCAGACCGCCACGCTCGACGCGCGGCTCCTCGGCATGGTCGCAGGCTCCGGTCCGGGCTCGGCCCGGGCCGTCGATCTCCACCTGGGGGAGCCCGGGAGCTGGGCGGGCCAGGGTGGAGCGTCGGTCCTCGGGACGGCGGGCCCGCCGGGGGGAGCCGCACTCGCGCTCCGTTTCACGGACAACCAGTCCACGCTCCCAGCGACCGCCGGGCCGGTGCTGCTGCCGCCGGAGATCCCGGCCGTGGTGACCGGCCAGCTCGCGAGTCTCGACGGCGCGAGCCCGGGGAACCCGACCCTTCCCGTGCAAGGGCTGGACGGCAACACGCTGAACGTCGCGGGTCGGATCGTCGTCCCGGCACTGCCCCGGGTCGGTGCCGACGCGAGCCTGGTCGACCTGGACCTGCTCCAGCGTGCACAGACCGACGCGACGGCGGGGGTGACGGACGAGGTCTGGCTCGCGGCGCGCGCCTCCCCGGCGATCGAGCAGAAGCTCGAGGCCGAGGGGGTGAGCGTCGTCGCATCCCAGTCGGCCTCGGTGGCGGCTCGTGCCGCGAACCGCGGGGGCGTCGCCCTCGCGTACCAGTTCTTCCTCTACGCGGCCGGCGCGGCTGCCCTGCTCGCCGTCGGTACGACGCTGTTCACCGTGGCCGCCTCCGCGCGCCGGCGGCGCGGCGAGCTCGCGGCGCTGCAGGCAGCGGGCGTGCCTGCCCGGGTCCTCTACCGGGCGGCCCTGCTCGAGCAGGTCTACGTCCTCGGGGCCGGGATCGTCCTCGGGGTGGGTGCTGGCGTGCTCGCGTCGGCGCTCGCGGTCGGCTCGCTGCCGGAGTTCTCCACGGTGCTGCCCGGCCCTCCTCTCCAGCTCGGACTCCCCCTCGGGCTCCTCGGCGCGTTGGCCGTGGCCGCGACGATCGTCCTCTTGCTGGTCGCGACGGCGGCGACGCGGGGCTTCCTCGGCCGGCTCAGCCCGGCCCTGCTCCGGGCGGAACAGGAGTAGCCGTGACGGCAACCGCCCAGCTCCTGGCCGGACAGGCAACCGGTGGCGTCGCCGTTCGCTGCACCGGCGCGGTGCTGCTCTACCCCCTGCTCGAGGGTGATGTCGTCGCCCTGTCGGGCGTGGACCTCGAGATCGAGGCCGGCGAGATGCTCGCCGTCCTCGGGCCGTCGGGGACCGGGAAGTCGACCCTGCTCTCGCTGCTCTGTGGCTTGCTGCGGCCCTCCGCCGGCGAGGTGCGCGTCGGGGAGCACGACGTCGGGCGGATGGGACCGAGGGAACGGGCGCGCCTTCGCGCGACCGAGGTGACGCTCGTCCCCCAGGGCGTTCAGCGAAGCCTGCTCCCCTACGCCACTGCGGCGGAGAACGTGCTGTTCGCGACGGGACCCGCCCGCCGCGCCGGCCGAGCACTGCCGTGGGGGCCACTCGAGCTGCTCGAGGCGCTCGGTCTGGCGGAGGTGGCGGGGGTCGAGGTGCGGCTGCTCTCGGGTGGGGAGCGCCAGCGGGTCGCGCTCGCCGCGGGGGTGGCGACGGCGCCCCGGCTGCTCTGCGTGGACGAGCCGACCAGCCAGCTCGACACGGCGGCGCGTGCTGCGGTGGTCGAGCTGCTCCGGCTGGTCAACCACCAGCTCGGGGCGACCGTCGTCGTCGTCACCCACGACCCGGCGGTCGCCGCCGCCATGCCGCGCACCGTCACCATCCGGGACGGCCGCGTCGGGGCCGAGGGGCGCCACGGGGAGGAGTACGCGGTGGTCGGTCGGGACGGCTCCGTCCAGCTCCCGCCCGACCTCCTCGAGCGCTTCCCCCCGGGGAGCCTGGTCCGGCTCGCCCGCCTCGCACACGGCGTCGAGCTGGTCGACCCGACCTGGGGCGGGGAAGGGGACCCCGAGTGAGCGTGCCCAGCCTGGTCGCCGAGGGGGTCTCGGTCGAGCTGGGGGGCAGGCGAATTCTCGAGCACGTCTCGGTCGCAGCGCGAGCGGGCGAGCCGCTCGCGCTCACCGGGCCGTCGGGTTCCGGCAAGACGACGCTCCTCCTCGTGCTCGCGGGACTCCTGATGCCGGACGCCGGGCGGGTGACCTACGGGGCGGTCGCGCTGGAACCCGACGGGGCGCCGCTGCGGGAACGGCGCGGCCTGGTCCTCCAGGCGTACGGCCTCGCGGAGGCACTGACCGCGGAGGAGAACGTGACCCTCCCGCTCCAGGCCCGGGGCATCCCGCGCACCGAGGTGCTCGAGCGTGCGGCGGGCGCGCTCGCAGCGGTGGGGCTCTCGGGCCTCGCCGGCCACCTCGTCGGGGAGCTCTCCGGGGGCCAGCAGCAGCGGGTCGCCCTCGCGCGGGCGCTCGCGGTCGACCCGGAGGTCCTGCTCGCCGACGAGCCCACCTCCGAGCTGGACGCGGACAGCCGGGAGTTGGTGCTCGAGCGATTCCGGCAGCTCGCAGCGGCCGGGAAGGTGGTGGTCCTGGCGTCCCACGACCCAGAGGTGACCGCGCGCTGCGCGACGGTGCTCCGCTTGCGCGACGGGCGGGTCGAGGCGCTCGAGGCGGGGGAGCGCCCACTGTCGCCGGCCGCCTCGGCCTCGCTGGGGGCGGGTGCGCCCGCGTCGGGGGGCGTCGTTCCAACCCGGTTCACCCCGCCGGCGCCCGTCGAAGTCCCGACCGAGCCCGCACCGACAGCGGCTGCGTCCCCCGAGCCCGCACCGACTGCGCCCGCGCCGCGCGAGCCCGCACCGACAGCGCCCGCACCGACAGCGCCCGCACCGACCGAAGCCGCTCCTCCCGAGCCCCGGGCTCCGGAGGCCGGTCGCGCAGCGGGAGAGCCCGAGGAAGACGACCCGCACGCGCTCTGGCGGCCGCCCGACTGAGCGCGGCCTGCCCGAGCGGGCGGGCCGCGCGGCCTACCACTGTCCCCGATGGACCTGCTCCCCCGGGGCGCGCCGGCGGGGCCGCGGACGGGGCGCCTCGTCGGGCGCAGCGTGGCCGACGGCGACCACGCCGACGGGGCGGAAGCGCTCGGGAACCGCGAAGGTGGCCCGGAAGGCCCCGAGCCGGTCGGGCGGCACCCCGAAGAAGCAGGCCCCGAGCCCCAGGTCGACCGCCGAGAGCAGGGCCAGCAGTGCCGCCATCCCCGCGTCGATGTCCCAGTAGGGAGCGCTCCACCGAGCCTCGTCGGCGGGATCCCAGCCCTTGTCCGCCTCGGCATAGCGGCGGAGGTACGCCTCCTTGCACGCGCAGACGACGAGGAGGAGCGGTGCCGGCCGGAGCCCTGCCAGCCAAGCTGTCTCCTCGGCATCCGGGTCGGTGGTGGCGGCCCAGAACCGGCTCCGATCCGCAGGGGTCACGAGTGCGAGGAGCTCGGTCCCCTGCGTGGAGCCGGCGCTCGGTGCGCGCAACGCGGCAGCGAGAACGGTCTCCACCTCGCGATCGGTGAGGGGCTCCGGGGCGAAGCGTCGGACCATCCGCCGCCGGCGGAGGACCTCGGTCAGCTCCACGGGCGGAGCGCACGCCGCTCGTGGAGCCGGTTCCGGCTCGGTCCCGGGTTGTGGCGAGTCGGGGCGGGCGAGTCGGGAGGGAGCGTCAGACGTCTCGCAGGTTCGTGAGGACGAATGCCCCGACGAGCGCTGCCACGGCATAGGCCGCGAAGATGAGGCCGGCCTCGAGCGGGGAGAGGCTCCCCGCTGCGCGCACCGGGGTGAGGAGGTCCATGCCGACGCTCGAGGGGAGGTAGGTGCTGATGTCGCCGCTCCAGGGCGAGGGGAGTGGCAGGACCAGCAGCGGCAGCACGAGCAGCAGGCCGAACAGGGCAGCGATGGCCCCCGCGGTCCGTCGGACGATGCCTGCGAGCCCGAGACCGAGGAGGCCGACGATGAGCAGGTACACGCCGCCAGAGGCAACCGCACGGGCGACGCCGGGCGCGGAGAGCGTCGTCTGCAGCGACTTGGTCGAGAGGACGGCTTGGCCGGCGAAGAAGGCCGCGAAGGCGGAGATCTCCCCGACGACCAGGACCACTGCGCCGAAGACGGTTGCCTTCGCCGCAAGGAGCAGGCTGCGACTCGGGACCGCGGCGGCGCTGACCCGGGCGAGCCCGGTGGTGAACTCGCTCGACACCACGAGCACGCCGAGCACACCGATGGCGAGCTCGGCGAGGAAGATCCCCGAGATGCTCTCGAGCGCCGGGTCCAGCGTGGCCCGGGTCGGGCCGTGCGGATGGCCCACCCGGCTCGCCACCGCGAGCGAGAGGAGCGCGCCGAGTCCGACGGTGGCGACGACCGCGATCGCAAGGGTCCAGTAGGACGAGCGCACCGAGCGGAACTTGGTCCACTCGCTCTTGGCGACGCCGGGAAAGTCGGCGAGGCTCGCCGCGAATCCCGTGGCGCGCGGCCGAACGCGGCTGGCATCGAGCGTCGCCATGCTCAGCCCCGCCCTACGGCGTCGAGGTGCGGGTTCGACGGGAGACCACCGCCGTGGAACTCGACGGCGCCTGCGGTGAGCTCCATGAACGCCTCCTCGAGGGACGCCTGCTGGGGGGAGAGCTCGTGGAGGACGAGCCCGGTGTCGTGCGCGAGCTGGCCGATGGCTGCGGGCTCGAGCCCGCTGACCGCGAGGGCGCCGTCCTGCTCTCGGGTCACGGATGCGCCCCGTGCCACGAGGGCCTCCTCGAGCTCGCCAGCCCGGGGGCAGCGCACCCGGACGAAGTTCTGCGAGCTCGCCTGGATGAACGCGTCGACGCTCTGCGCGGCGATCAGCCGGCCCCGTCCGATCACCACGACCTCGTCTGCCATGAGTGCCATCTCGCTCATCAGGTGGCTCGAGACGAAGACAGTCCGTCCCTCGCCGGCGAGCGCGCGGAAGAAGTTGCGGACCCACTGGATACCTTCGGGGTCGAGGCCGTTGAGCGGCTCGTCGAACAGCAGGGTGCCGGGGTCCCCGAGGAGGGCAGCCGCGATGCCGAGCCGCTGACCCATGCCGAGGGAGTAGCCGCGGGCTCGTCGCTTCGCGACGCCTGTGAGGCCGACCAGGGCGAGGACTTCGTCGACGCGGCTCCGCGGGATGTGGTTGGCCTCGGCGAGCGCGAGCAGGTGGGCTCGGCCGCTGCGTCCGGGATGGACGGCGGAGGCGTCGAGGAGGGCACCGACCTCCCGGAGCGGCCGGTGGATGAGCCGATAGGGGCGGCCGTTGACGGTCACCGATCCGGCCGTGGGTGCGTCCAGGCCGAGGATCATCCGCATCGTCGTGGACTTCCCCGCGCCGTTCGGCCCGAGGAACCCCGTGACGTGGCCCGGGCGAACCTCGAAGCTCAGCCCGTCGACCGCGAGTGTCTGGCCGTAGCGCTTGGTGAGCCCGACGGCTTCGATCACCTGGCGAGCTCCCGGCGCGCACCGTAGCACTGGGAGAAATGCACGTCGTGAGCCTACCCGCTCGGGGAGACGGTTCGAGGTCGCCACCTCGGTGGGGGGGCGGAGCGGACGGCACGCGCGGCGGGCGGCGCGGAACCGGACGGCGCCGGGTCCGGGCGGAGTGCCCGGACCCGAAGTAGGTCGATCGACCCCCTGTCTACGCCTTGTCCGGCTGTGCAGGATGAGCTAACTTACGACTGAACTTTGTTGCGGTGCTGAGTCAGGAAATACTGTGACTAGCTTTGGGCGGTCCGGAGCGCTGGGGGTTGGCAGGCATGGAGCGAGGTCGTGAGGGGGGCCGGGCGCGGACCAGACGTGCGTCGCGGAGGCGACACGTCGAGACGGCCAGTTGCGCCGCTTGAACACGGCGTCCGATCGCGGGTCGGGAGGTCCGGGGGAGGGCGGTGGCGATACCCACGGCGAGAGCCTGCCCAGTGGGTCGTGGCTCGCTGCGTTCCGGCTGCTCTGGGCGGGCCAGACCGTCAGCGGTCTCGGGAGCGAGATCACCCGGCTCGCCCTGCCCCTCGCTGCGGTGCTCGTGCTCCACGTCTCGACGTTCGAGGTGGGGGTCCTCTCGGCAGCGAGTTACGTTCCCTTGCTCATCCTCGGCGTGCCTGCCGGAGTCTGGATCGACCGAGTGCGACGCCGGTCGGTCATGGTGGCTGCCGACGCCCTTCGCGCACTTGCGGTGGGGTCGATCCCGGTTGCAGCCGCGCTCGGACGCCTCGGCTACGTGCAGTTGGTGGTCGTCGCCGTGCTGCTCGGGACCGGCTCGCTCTTCTTCGACGTGGCCTACGAGTCCTATCTTCCGGGACTCGTCGGCCGAGCGCATCTCGCCGACTCCAACTCGAGGCTGCAGGTGAGCGCGTCGGTGGTTCGGGTCGCAGGCCCATCGAGTGCGGGGCTGCTCGTCGGGGCCGTCGGCGCCCCCTTCGCCTTCGTCGCAGACGCCTGTAGCTTCGTGGTCTCCGTCGCTTCAATCCTCGGGATCCGTCGGGCCGAGCCAGCTCCCCGGAAGAGACCAGCCGTTTCGCTCTGGTCAGAGGCGAGAGCGGGCCTCGGGTTTCTCCGGGGGCAGCCGATGCTCCAAGCGATCGCGGCAACGAGTGCGTCGACGAACGTCTTCCTCGCCGCGTTCGTCGCGCTCGGGACCGTCTTCCTCGTCCGCCAGGTCCACCTGCCGCCAGCGATCATCGGCCTGCTCTCGACCTGCTCTGCTGTCGGGGCCGTGCTGGGTGCGCTCAGCGCCGGCTGGCTGCGCCGCCGGTTGGGCTCCGTGCGGATCATGGTGGTCGGGCTGGCCTGCACGATGCCGCTCGCGTTGCTGATCCCGCTCACCTTCCCCGGCGCGGGCCTCGTCCTCTACGCCGTCGGTGTCTTCGCGATCGGGCTCGGGTCGGTGCTCTACAACGTGCACCAGCAGACGTTCCGCCAGATCGTCTGCCCGGAGGAGCTACTCGGCCGGGTGAACGCGAGCTTCCGGGTCCTCACCTGGGGCTTGGTTCCCCTCGGCGCCGTCCTCGGTGGGCTTGCGGGAACGCTGATCGGCAATCGGAACGCCGTCTGGATCGCGACGGCGGGGATCGCCGCTGCGCCGCTCTGGCTCCTCGCCTCTCCGCTCCGCAGGCTCCGTGACATCCCCGACGGTCCGGCCGACACCTTGGGCGAGGCCTCTCTCGGCTGAGGGGGATCCCGTGCGAGGGGCCGTCCTCGGCCCCAGTAGCCGGGTTGTTACGAGCCGCCCGCTCCCGCTGGGGCTCGTGTGCCGGAACCCGGTGAGAGCGGGGCCGCTCCGCGCGTCGGCGTGCCGCCGTGGGTTCCCTGGGGACCGCCCGGGTGGGCGCCCGGAGCAGTGCTGGGTGGCAGGTATGCGGCACCGCCAGGGGGGAGAGACCAGCTGGGCCGTCCGTAGCCGTCGCCGGGGTGACGGGTGGCTGCACAGGTCGCAGCGCTCGGCAGCGCCGGCGCATCGGGGCTGCGGTGGCCGCCGGCACCTGCTGCCTCCGCCGTGCAGAGACCGAAGGTCGCGTGCGGGTTCGGCGTGGTGGACCTCGCCCCCGCCGTGGCGGATCCTGCGCCGGGGCGGGTGTCGCCCTCCGCGCGGGTTCCCCCATGGGTGGTGCTGGACGCGTCGTGGCCGACCCCGTCGCCGTGCGTCGACCCGGCCCGCGCGACGTGCTGGCCGGTGGCGTGGCTGGTCGCGACGGACTGCCTGGCGGGAGAGGTCGCCGCGACGACCACGGCTGCGCCGGCGGTCGCCATGACGAGCAGCCCGGCGCCGGCAAGCGCCGCAGGGACCCCCGCGATCCGCGCAGTCCGTCGGGCTTGCGAGAGCGGGCCCCCTCGGGGCGGTTGCTCCCGGGTGCGAAGTCGGGGGGCGGCTGGTTGACGCGTGGGAAGGGACTCGCGCATCGCTGCCACGATGCCGAGGGCCTCATCGTCGGCGAGCAGGGTGGCCCCGCGATCCCGGGCCGCTCGGGCGTGTGCTGCCTCGCCGAGGAGCGCGGCGAGGCGCGCGTAGCCGGGTGGCGCGTCCTCGGGATGCAGGCTGCCGGCGAGCAGACTCTCGGTCGTGTTGGGGTCGAGACGGCGTGGCATCACCATGGACATCGCCGATGCCGGCCGGAATCTTTCAGGACCGTGCGGCTGCCAGGACCGTGCGGCTGCCAGGA
>JAJYWE010000037.1:20170-27385 GCA_021791675.1 Actinomycetes bacterium
AGGCTGCCGGCGAGCAGACTCTCGGTCGTGTTGGGGTCGAGACGGCGTGGCATCACCATGGACATCGCCGATGCCGGCCGGAATCTTTCAGGACCGTGCGGCTGCCAGGACCGTGCGGCTGCCAGGAGGGTGCCACCGCCCGGGCGGTTCGGCCGTCAGGAGGCCTCGGCCCTCAGGAGCCCGCGGGGTGCGACGGGTGCTCCGTGTCCGTTGTCGAGCAGGCGCCGCCGTTCTCGCCGAGGGTCGCGGCCAACCGCCGGAGCGCACGGTGCGTGAGGACGCTGACCGCTGCCGGTGAGCGTCCGAGCACTGCCGCGGTCTCGGCCACGGTGAGCCCCGCGATCACCCGCAGCAGCACGGCGTCTCGTTGCGCCGCCGGGAGCGTGCGCGCGAGCCGTCCGAGGAGGTCGAGCGCCTCCTCGTGTGCCTCGACGATCTCGGCGACCCCGGGCTCGCCGGACCATGGTGCGGCCGGTTCGACCCGATCTGCGACCAGCGGGTCCGCTGGGTGACGGCGGCGCCATCGGCGCTCGTCGAGGACGCGACGACGCGCAATGGTGAAGAGCCAAGAGCGGAAGGCCGCGGAGTCGCCCGTGAAGCTGGGTAACCCCCGCGCCACGCCCACCCAGGTCTCGGCAGCCAGGTCGTCCGCCTCGCTCGGCGCTCGCCGTCCGAGGAAGGCCCGAAGTGCCGGTTGGTAGGCGCGATACAGGGCCGCGAGGGCCCACTCCTCGCCCTCCCGCGCCGCCGCGAGTGTCTCGTCGTCGACGTCGCGTTGGTTCACCCCACCAGCCTGGCACAGCGCCGCGGGGCGAGCTCGGGCCCAGCCGGCCCGCCGCTCAGAGCGGCGTGACGTAGGCGGCGTGGATCCCACCGTCGACCATGAGTGCAGCAGCGGTGAGGAACGAGGCGTCGTCGGACGCGAGGAAGGCGATTGCCGCCGCGATCTCCTCGGCCTCTCCGAACCTTCCCATCGGCACGTGGACGAGGCGGCGAGCAGCGCGCTCGGGATCCTTCGCGAACAGCTCGAGGAGGAGCGGGGTGTTCACCGGGCCCGGGCAGATCGCGTTCACGCGGACCCCGCGACGAGCGAACTCGACCCCCAGCTCACGGCTCAGCGCGAGCACCCCTCCCTTGGATGCCGTGTAGGAGATCTGGCTGGTCGCCGCGCCCATGACGGCGACGAACGAGGCCGTGTTCACGACCGCACCGCCACCGCGCGCGAGCAGGTGGGGAATGCCGTGCCGGCAGCAGAGGTAGACCGAGGTGAGGTTGACCTCCTGGACACGCCGCCACGCCTCGAGCCCGGTCTCCAGGATGGAGCCGTCCTCCGGAGGGGAGATGCCGGCGTTGTTCACGAGCACGTCGATCCCCCCGTGTGCAGCCGCGGCCGAGGCGTAGAGCTCGACCACCCCCGCCTCGTCGGTCACGTCCACCGCCGTGAAGTGCCCTCCGACCTCGGCAGCAACCGCCGCGCCGGCCGTCTCGTCGATATCCGCAACGACGACCGTCGCCCCCTCTGCGGCAAGGCGACGGCAGGTAGCTGCGCCGATGCCGCTCGCACCGCCGGTGACGACGACCACTCGCCCGCTGAAGCGACCACGGACGACCGGTCGAGTGCCGGCCTCCGTCTCCCCGAGACCCAGCTCCCGGGTGTTCCCTCCAGATCCGGCGTCCTCGGACCCGGCCCGGGGGCTCATCGCTTCAGACCTGGGCGCGCCGCCCGCCCCGTCCGGCGCCGAGCTGGCGTCCGTCGCGTCGCGCCGAGTGTTCCGGCGATGCCCAATAGGTGTCGCATCGTACGCTCTAGCTCCTCTCCGTGCTCCCCGCCGGCCGGCGGGATCGAGCGGCTCTACAGTCGCTCGAAGCCCCGGACTCGCTCCCAGTCCGTGACGGCAGCACCGTACGCGGCGAGCTCGACGCGCGCGGCGTGGACGTAGTGCTCGACGACCGCGTCCCCGAAGACCTCATGTGCGAGAGTGCTCGCCTCGAAACGGTCGGCCGCCTCGGCGAGGCTCCCTGGGATGCGAGCGGTGGCCAGGCGAGAGGCGTTCCCGGGCTCGGGTGGTGACAGGGGGAGGCCTTCGTCGACGCCCCGCAGCCCCGCAGCGACGACGGCAGCCAGCGCAAGGTAGGGGTTGACGTCACCGCCGGGCACGCGATGCTCCATGCGGAGAGATCGGCCCCGCCCGACGACACGAACGGCGCAGGTCCGGTTGTCGAACCCCCAGGCGATCGAGGTCGGTGCGAAGCTTCCGGGGGTGAGTCGCTTGTAGGAGTTCACGTTCGGGGCGAGGAGCAACGTGAGCTCGCCGAGGGAGGCGAGTTGGCCAGCGATGAACGCCTCGAAGGTGGGGGAGGGGCCTCCGTCCGCTGCGGCGAAGACCGGCCAGTCTTCGTCGTCGACGAGGCTGAGGTGGACATGACAGCTGTTGCCCTCCCGCTCGTCGAACTTGGCCATGAAGGTGAGGCTCATGCCCTCCTGCGCTGCGATCTCCTTCGCCCCGGTCTTGTAGATCGCGTGGCTGTCCGCGGCGGCGAGAGCGTCGTCGTAGTGGAAGGTGACCTCATGCTGGCCGAGGTTGCGCCCACCCTTCGTCGACTCGAGTACCAGCCCGGCTCCGGCCATCTCGTTGCGGATCCTGCGCAGCACCGGTTCGACGCGTGCGCTCCCGAGGATCGAGTAGTCGACGTCGTAGAGGTTTGCCGGCATGAGCCCGCGGTAGGAACGTCGCTGCGCCTCTTCGTAGGGCTCGCGAAAGAGGAGGAAGTCGAGACCGGTGGCCGCCTGCGCCCGCCAGCCGCGTGCCGCCAGCCGTTCGAGCTGGCGGCGCAGGACCTGCCGGGGCGCGACGGCGACGGGGTCGCCACCCGGGTGGGCGACATCGGCCAGCGCGAGCGCGGTTCCCGGTTCCCACGGCATGCGGCGCAGGGTCGCGAGGTCGGGTGTCAGGACCAGGTCGCCGTAGCCCCGGTCCCACGAGGCGAGCGCATAGCCCCCGACGGTCGACATCTCGACGTCGGTTGCGAGCAGGTAGTCACACACCTCGGTCCCTGCGGACAGCACGTCTTCGAGGAAGAAGCCGGCGTGGAACCGCTTGCCCTGGAGTCGACCCTGGAGGTCGGGGAACGCGAGCACGACCGTGTCGATCTCGCCCACCGCTACCGCCTGGCGCAAGGACTCGACTGGCCAGGAGGAAGCGGCCGCTGCCCCGGTTGCGCGGGGTCGGGGCGGTTCCGGTTGGGGTGGCATCTCGCCGGGGCGGCGCCGTGTGCGCCGAGTACCGAGCGCTCCGGGGGTCATCCCCCCCGGGACGGGCGGAGTCGGCTCGGCGGGCGCGGGCGGCCGCGCGGGTCGGTGTTCGTCAGCCATGGCCCGTGGGCCGCGACGCCTCGCGTCCGGAGGCCGAGGCTGGCAGCGAGACGCGCAGCACGCGGTCACCCTAACGCACGCGCGCGGGCGCCGAGGTGCCGGCGAGGACCGCCTTGGGGGTCGCGTCGAGCGGTGCTTGACCGGCCCCCCGAGAACGGGGATGATCAGGCGGTGGAGACCGCGCTCGTGGTGGCCGAGGGCGCGCTGCTCTTGCTCCTCCTCCTCATCGTGACCGGGTTGCTGCGCAGCCATGCCGAGATCCTCCGGGCGCTCCACGCCCTGGGAGCCGACGTTGCGATCGCCGAGCGTCACGGGCACGGCTCGCCGGGATCGCGCGCCGAGCCCGTGACGGCGGGCCCTGGTACCGGGAGCGCCTCGGAGGGCCTGTTCCTCGATGCCGTGGTCGGCGTGACGCCGAGCGGCGAGGTCGCCCGCGTGGCGCTCGACGGCGGTGGGGAGGTGCTGCTCGTGTTCCTCTCGAGCGGCTGCCGCACGTGTGCGGCCTTCTGGGAGGGGCTCCGACGCCGTCGACCGGAACCTCGGGCCGCCCCTGGCACCGGCACGCTCCCGTCCGACCCGCCCGATGTCGTCGTCGTCACACGAGACCCCTCCGAGGAGAGCGTCGCCGGGGTCGCAGCCCTTGCGCCTCCTGACGTGGTCGTGGTGATGTCGAGCCGTACCTGGGAGGCGCTCGCCGTGCCCGGCTCCCCGTACGTGGCCGAGCTCCGAGGCGGCCGCGTGGTCGGCTCCGGCGTTGCGGCGTCGTGGCAGCAGGTCGAGGGGTTGGTGAGCAGGGCACGAGCGGACCGGCATCTCGGTGGCGGGGCGGCGAGTGGGTCCGGACGCCCCCGGACGACCCGGCCTGGCGACGGACGGCGTGGCGCCGACACAGGCGGCGGGGCCCCGTCGGCGCGCCCGATCTCGAGCGTGGACACGGCGCTCCTCGATGCGGGCCTCACACCCGGGCATCCGAGCCTCTACGGCGTGACACTCGGCTCGCCGCCGTCGCCGGAGCGGCGGCGGGGATCGGAGCCGGCGTGAGTAGCGGAGCGTTGGCGAGCGCCACCGCCCTCGCAGGAGTGGGTGCCGGGATTGCCCTCGTGGCTGGGCTCCGCTCGGCCTGGTCGCCCTGAGGGGAGTCGATGCTCGCGAGCATCAACCCGCTCGTCGAGCGGGTACGGGGACGACGCTGGGGGGAGACGGTACTGGCCTACTTCGTGGGCTCGGTGCTCGGCGGGTTCGCAGTCGGTGCCCTGCTCGGGGGGCTCGGCGGCCTCGCCCGAGATCTCCTCTCGGTGCTCGGTGCCCTGTCCGAGCCGGCCGGGCGGGCGGGACTCGCGCAGCAGGGCCTCGCCGCCGGGCTCGTTGCCCTCGGCGGGCTCGGCGGGCTCCTCGAGACCGTGGGGCGCGTGCCCACGTGGCGCCGCCAGGTCGACGAGGCGTGGCTCACGCGCTATCGGGGATGGGTCTATGGTGCCGGGTTCGGGCTCCAGCTCGGGGCCGGGGTCGCAACGACGGTGACCACTGGCGCGATCTACCTTGCCGGCGTTTTCGCGGTGGTGGCGGCATCGCCAGCCCGAGGTGGCCTGATCGGGGCGGTCTTCGGCCTGGCCCGTGCAGCACCGGTCCTGCTCGGGGCGCGCATCGGGGATGCGATGGCGCTCCGGTCGCTCGTCAAGCGGCTCGCTACCTGGGAGACGGCCGGGAGACGGGCGACGGCGGTGGTGCTCGTGGTGGCGGGCGTGGCGGGCGCTGCGTTGGTCTTGCGGTGAGCGCACCCACCGGCGAGGCGTTCTCCGGCGCGGTCTCGGGCAGCCCGCGGCTCGAGGCCCTCGGCTTCACCGTCGCCGTTCCTCCCGGCTGGGACCTTCGCATCTACCGGCGGCGTCCGGGCGGCGGCGAGACCTACCCGATCCTGCACGCGGCAACCCTCCCCCTTCCGCCGAACCGTGGGGACTTCGGAGGCGGGGTGGTGGAACGGATGCGACCAGGCGATCTCTTCGCCGCCGTGCTCGACTACGGGCCACTCCGGCAGCCGACGCCACTCTTCGCTGCGACTCGCCCGCCCTGGCCGCTCCGGCCGAGTGACTTCCGACCGAGTGTGCTGCACCGTGCACTCGGCGGCCAGACCGGGACGCAGCGCTTCTTCTGCGCGGCCGGGAGGAAGCTCTGCCTCTATGCGGTCCTCGCCGGAGCCCGCCCCGGCGGAACGACGCTCGGGAGGCTGAACGAGCTCCTCGCTGGCCTCACCATCGGCCCGTGGAGCCCGCCGTGAGGACGTGCCAGAGGCCCCCGACTGCTGCGCCGAGTCGTTGCGGTCGCTTCGAGGGCGATCGACGACCGTGAGCGCCCCCATCCTCTTCGCGCCGTTCATGGCGAGCTCCCTGGTCCTCATGGGTGGCGGTGCAGCGAAACTCGTCCACCCGGCCGACACCGCGAACGCGATCGCCCGCCTCGGGGTCCCGAGGGCGGGCGTGTTCGTCCGGCTCCTCGCGGCGGTCGAGGTCGCGGTGGGGATCTGGGCCCTGCTCGATCCCTCGCCCCTGTCGGCGACGTTGGTCGGCGCCTCCTACGCAGGCTTCGCGGTGGTGGTGGGGCTGGCGCTCCGGCGCCACCTCCCCCTGTCCACGTGTGGGTGCTTCGGGGAACCGGACACCCCGCCGACCCTCGCGCACCTCGGGATCACCGTGGTCGCTGCCGTGATCGCGGCGCTCGAGGCGCTCGTCGGCGCGCTCCGGATGCCCTCGTGGGCTGCGCTCACTCGGGGCGTGGGCGGTGCTGGAGTTCTCCTCGCGACGCTGCTCCTTGCTTGGGCGGTCCTCCTCGTCCTGAGCGGGGTCGCTCGGCTGCGAGCGCTCGGGTTCGAGAACAGCGCGAGACCAACTGGCGTCGCTCCGCCGGTGGGCCTTCCCCGTCACGAGGGATCCCGGCGGCGGTGAGGAGTCCCGGCGTCCTCGCAGAGCGAGCGGTTTCGACGCTCGCGGCGGTGCTCGACCGCAGGACGAGCAGACGGGGCTTCCTCGCCCGCGTGGCCGTCGCCGGCTCAGCCCTCACCGTGGCCCCCCTCGTCTTCGCGCTCCGTCCGGTCAGTGCCTACGACGCCGTCTGCCAGTGTGGCGACCCGTCGTGCGGCTGCGGGTCGGCCTGCTGCGACGGTTACAGCGAGTTCTGCTGCGTGCTCTACGGCGAGAACGTGTGCCCTCCCGGGACCTTCACGGGCGGCTGGTGGCGCGCGGACGGGTCGATCTTCTGCCCCGGAGCCCGGTACTACATCGACTGCAACGCCAGCTGCCACTGCGACGGGGACTGCGCGGACGGCTCCCCCTTCTGTGGACCCTCCTGCGACGGCCTGACCTGTGGGTGTGGCTTGTCGAGCTGCTCGCAGCGCCAGGCCGGGTGCATCACCTTCCGCTACGGCCAGTGCCACGAGGAGATCGGCTGCGCCGGGCGGATCGCCTGCCGGCTCGTCACCTGTACCCCGCCGTGGGAGCTGGATGCGACGTGCTCGACGACCACGTTCTTCGACGACAACACGGCGGACCAGAACGCACCGTGTCTCCAGGCCCCCCAGCCCGTCGTCTCGTACGCGTTCGCGGCCCACCCGAAGGGCGGCTTCTATCTCGCGGAGACCGACGGCACCGTCCACACGTACGACGCACCGTTCTTCGGCTCGCCGGCGGCGGACGGCAACCACCTCGACTCCCCGGTCGTCGCCATCGCGGCCAGCCCCACCGGGGACGGCTACTGGCTTGCCACCGCCGCAGGCAACGTCTTCAACTTCGGGGTGCCCTGGCACGGCTCGCCGGCGGCGGACGGCAACCACCTCGACTCCCCGGTCGTCG
>JAJYWE010000037.1:27485-28657 GCA_021791675.1 Actinomycetes bacterium
GTCCATCGCACTGGTGCCGACTCGCGGGCGAGGGGTCGGGGCGTCAGGCGTGGGGGACAGCGCGTGCCGCGCCGCCGCCCGGCGCCGATGGCGCAGCGCGAGGAAGCCGAGCCCCAGGAGGACCAGCGCAACGAGCCCGTAGAGGCCGGCACTCGTGAACGCGTGGTAGACGGCCGTGATGTGGCTCCCTGCGACGGCACCGACCGTCACCCAGACGCCGACCCACAGCGCGGCGCCGAGCGCGTTGAAGGCGAGGAACCGTCGCCAGTGCATCTCGGAGATGCCGGCGATGATGCCGTTCGCCTGTCGCAGGCCCTCGATGAAGCGCGCGACCACGATGATCGACGCTCCGCGCCGCTCGAAGAACTCCTGCGCGCGATCGAGCCGCTCCGCTGTCAGCAGGACGTAGCGGCCCCAGCGATCGACGAGCGCTCGCCCACCGAACCTGCCGATCACGAAGCCGAGGTTGTCCCCGAGCACCGCTGCGCAGAATGCCACCAGCGCGACGAGGACCACGTTGAGCCGCCCAGCGCCTGCGTAGATCGCCGCGGCGATCATGATCGTCTCGCCCGGTACGGGGACGCCGAAGTCCTCGAGGAAGAGGAGCCCTCCGACCGCGAGGTAGCCGTAGTTGTCGAGGATCGGTGCGAGGCTCTGGAAGATCCCGGGCAGCTCCGGGAGCGAAGAGGGCACCGTGTTGTTCTACCCCGGAGCGGCCGATCGACCCTCTGGCGCTCGGCGACCGGGAGGGCGATCTGGCCCTGCACTCACCCGAGGAGTGTCGCCGGGTCGGTCTCCAGTTGTCGCTCGTAAGCCAGAACAGCGGCGACATACTGCCTGGTGCCTGGTGCCAACCGGTTGGCCTCCACGGCCCCGAGCCCATCGGCATATGCCTCGAGTGCTTTGGGTACGTTCCAGCCGGTCGCGTCCAGCAAGCTGCGAAGGAGCACGGCGCTCATCTCGATGTTGTTGCTCGGCACCCACGGGTCGAGCCTCGCCCCGTGCAGGAGGTCCGCCTCGACGTAGGTGACGGTGTAGGGCTCGAGCTGACCGATGCCGATGGCCTCGGTCGGGGACTCCACCCAGTACTCCCAGCGCGACTCGTGCCAAGCGATTGCCTCGAGCAGCGGCGCGGGCACGCCCCAGACTGCGGCCCAGTAGGTGAACACGGG
>JAJYWE010000038.1:0-8939 GCA_021791675.1 Actinomycetes bacterium
AGAGCGCGACCGTGACGTGGCGCCGTGCGAGCGCGGAGACGAGGTGCGTCGGGAGCTGGGAGGCGTCCGCGAACGGCTCGTCGTAGAGGTGGCCGAGCGTGGGCACGACGGCGGCGACCTCCGCCGGTGACACCACGAGCTGGGTGTGGTCGGTGCCGAGGTGCGCGGCGACCTTCGCCGCCCAGGCGGACTCGTCGTAGGCGGCCTCGGCGAAGCCGACGGTGAAGGTCCGGACGGCCTCCCTGGCCTGCACCTGCGCGAGCGCCACGACCAGGCTCGAGTCGATCCCGCCGGAGAGCAGCGCTCCCACCGGCACGTCGGCGACGAGGCGGGTCGCAACCGACCGGGCGAGCGCCTCCTCGACCCGGTCCGCCAACTGCTCGGGGCTCCCTGGGAGTCGGTTGCCGGTGCCGGCGACGGCACGCTCGACCGGCGACCACCACCGCTGCGGTACGAGCTCCCGCCTGCGCAGCCCCGCCTCGTCCACCGAGACCAGGCTGCCCGGGCCGAGCTTCGTGACCCCCGCGTAGATCGTGCGGGGGGCGGGGACCTGCCCGAGCCGGAAGTAGGCGCGCAGCGCGACGGGATCGAGCACCGACGGGTCCACCGGCCCCCTGGGACCCCCAGGGAAGCCCGGGTGCACCCGCAGCGCCTTCAGCTCCGACGCGAAGACGAGCGCGCCGCCGAGCATCCCGTAGTAGAGGGGTTTCTCCCCGAAACGATCCCGCGCGAGCACGAGCCGCCGTGTGCCGCGATCCCACAGCGCCAGCGCGAGCATCCCCTCGACGCGCTCGAGCGCGGTCTCGATCCCCCAGGTCTCCGCAGCTGCGAGCAGGACCTCGGTGTCGGAAGCGCCCCGGAACGCCACGCCTTCGGCGGCGAGGCGGCGGCGGAGCTCCCGGTGGTTGTAGACCTCGCCGTTGTAGGCGCAGACGAGGCGCCCCGAGGCCGAGACCATCGGCTGGTGGCCGTCCGGGCCGAGCCCGACGACGGCGAGGCGGCGGTGGCCGAGCGCGAGCCCTGCGGGCCCGTCCACGAACACGCCCTCGTCGTCGGGGCCGCGGTGGACGAGCGTTGCGGCCATCGCCGCCGCGAGGTGCCCGAGCTCCTCCGCCGTCCGGCCCCCCGGGTCCCACACCCCCGCCAGGCCGCACACGCCACCAACCCTACGCACCCGCCCCGACCAGCCCCGACCGTCCCTGGCGGCCACCGCTCCTCCGGCCGTCCCGGCCGCCCTTCCCTGCCAGCCGGTGCCGCCCGCCACGCGTCGCGCCAGGCCGAGGTTTCCGCCCACCGGTATGCTGCGGCGTGTCCCGGGGGCGGCTGCTGCACGTCACGACTGCAGACATGAGCCTGGTCCTGCTCCTCGGCCCCCAGCTGCGTGCCTTCGCCGAGGCGGGCTTCGAGGTCCACACCGCCTCGGCCGCGGGCCCCTACGTCGCCCGCCTCGAGGCCTGGGGCATCCCCCACCACCCGCTCCGCCACGCCACCCGCTCCGTCGCACCAGGGCGGGACGTGGCCGCGGCGGTCGAGCTGGAGGGCCTGTTTCGCCGGATCAGACCCGACATCGTCCACACCCACAACCCCAAACCGGGCCTCTACGGTCGCCTCGGGGCGCGGGCCGCCCGCGTCCCGGTCGTCGTCAACACGGTCCACGGGCTCTACGCCACCCCCGACGACCCGCTCGTGCGCCGTGGCGTCGTCTATGCCCTGGAGCGCGTGGCCGCCACCTGCTCGGACGCCGAGCTCGTCCAGAACGAGGAGGACCTCCGCCTCCTCGCCCGCCTCGGGGTCCCGCGAGATCGGCTCCACCTCCTCGGCAACGGCGTCGACCTCGACCGCTTCCGCCCCGGGCGACTCGACGCACGGCGACGAGCGGAGCTGCGTCGGGGCTTCGGGGCCGGGCCCGACGACGTCGTCGTCGGCGCGGTCGGCCGGCTGGTGGCCGAGAAGGGCTATCCCGAGCTGTTCGCCGCTGCGGCCGAGCTCGCCCGCGTGACGCCCCGGATCCGGCTCGTGGTCGTGGGCCCGGACGACCCCGACAAGGCGGACGCGCTCGACCCCGGCACCGTCTCCGCCGCCCGGGAGGCGGGCGTCCGCTTCCTCGGGAACCGAGACGACGTGGAGGATCTCTACGGGGCCTTCGACTGCTACGTCCTCGCGTCGCACCGCGAGGGCTTCCCCCGCTCTGCGATGGAGGCGGCCGCCTCGGGGCTCCCAGTCGTGGCCACGGACATCCGCGGCTGCCGCCAGGTGGTCTCCCACGGCGAGACCGGCCTGCTCGTCCCCGTCGGCGACGGGCGCGCCCTCGCCGGCGCGCTCGCCGCGCTCGCAGGCGACCCGGCACGTCGGGCAGCCATGGGCACCGCCGGGCGCGCCAAGGCGGAGCGGGAGTTCGACCAGCGCCAGGTGATCGCGAAGACCCTCGCCGTCTACGACGAGCTCCTCGGGCGCCACTCCGCCCGGCTGCGGACCACGGCCCCACCCCGCCAACGGCGCAGGGGCGGTGATCGCCACGGCGGCAGCGCCGACCGTCTCACCGTCCGCCCCGGCCGTCCGCATCTTCAGGGCGGCGTCGGCCCGCCGCGCCCCGGGGACGAAGGAGAGCTCGGGTCCCCCGCCTCAGCGGCGCTGCGTCCCGCTTGCTCCGCGGATGTCGAGGCGATCGCTCGCCTCCACCGGAGCGCCCTGCCCGACGCGTTCCTGTCGAGCCTCGGGGAGGACTTCCTCGCCCTGCTCTACCGCCGGATGCTCGAGGACGAGCGCTGCTTCGTGTTCGTCGCCGAGGCGACGGGGCCGGAGGGGGCCGTCGGAGCGCCCGGCGGAGGGACTGGCGAAGCGACCGGCAGCGCAACTGGCCGGCCGGAGGTGGGGCTTGCCGGCTTCGTGGCCGGGACGGAGGACACCCGCCGGCTCTACCGAGACTTCCTGCTCCGGGACGGACCGAGGGCGCTCTGGACAGCTGGTCCGGCACTCGCCAAGCACTCCCCCCGTGTCCTCGAGTCGCTGCGCTACGGCCTGCTCGGGGGCGGGGCCGACCCGGCCCCGGGGGCGGGGGATCCGGGGGCGGGGGATCCGGGGTCGGGGCGTCCCGTTCAGGGGTATCCGGGGCCGGGGCGTGCCGGGCAGGCAGGTCCGGGCAGAGATGACCCCGAGCGGGGTGCTCGTGCTCCCGGGCGCCCTGCACGCGTACCGGGCAACGCCCGGGGGACGAGCGGCCTGCCGAGAGCCGAGCTCCTTGCGCTCGCCGTGGCCCCGCGAGCTCGGCGGCAGGGAGTCGGTCGAGACCTCGTCGCTGCGTTCCAGTCCGAGGTGGCGGCGCGCAGGCTCGGCACCGGTCGGACGACCGGGGCGAGCGAGCGTGTCCCGAACCTCGCCACGCCGCTCGCACGGGTCGTCGTCGCCGAGGCGAACGAGGCGGCACGCGCGCTCTATGCGCGGGCTGGTTTCCGCATCTGGGACGTGACGGAGCTCCACCGGGGCAGGCGGTCGGCGATCCTGGTCTGGCCGTGAGCGCACACCGTCGAGCCGGGCGGGCGGGCCGGGCTGCGGTCACGCGCTGGGCAACGCTGCCGGGCCGGGCCGCCGTCGCCGGCCTCGCGGGGAGCGTCGTCGCAGCGCCGCTCGCAGCCCGCCTCGCGCACGCGCTCGACCTCCTCGACCGCCCCGGGCGGCTCAAGCCCCACGCCGAACCCGTCCCCTACCTGGGTGGTCTCGCCGTCGCAGCCGGCATCGTCGCGGCAGCGGCGGCCGTGCCGGGCGAGGCGCGGCGGGGCATGGCCAGGCGCCTCCCCCCGCTCCTCGCCTCGCTCGTGCTCGGAACCGTGGACGACGCCGTCGACCTCCCGGTCTCGTTGCGACTGGCGGGCGAGCTGGCGGTCGGCATCCTCGTCGCGCGCCAGGCGGGAGACACCAGATCCCCGCTGCCGGCGCGTCCTCGGTCGGGGCCGCCGTCCCGGCCACTCGGGCAGGTGATCGCCCGGGTACTGGTCACTGCACTCGCCACCAACGCCCTCAATCTGGTGGATGGCGCCGACGGTCTGGCGGCCGGCACGGCCCTGCTCGGCGCGCTCGGCGAGGCGGTACTGCTCCGCGAGGCACGGCGAACCGGACCGGCCCGAGGCGGGCCAGCGCCACTCCAGACGGCGCCGGCCGAGCCGGCCCCGGGCGAGCCCGCCCTGCGCGAGCCCGCCCTGCGCGAGCCGGCCCTGCGCGAGCCGGCGCGAGTCGACGCCACCCGACCCGAGCTGGCCCTCGCGACCGGTCTCGCCGGCGCGACGGCCGGATTCCTCTGGTGGAACCGCCCGCCCGCCCGCCTCTACCTCGGCGACGGCGGTGCCTACCTGCTCGGCACGGCTCTGGCCGTGCTCGCGTCGGAGACAGCCTGCCTGCC
This sequence comes from Actinomycetes bacterium, assembly GCA_021791675.1. Lineage (GTDB taxonomy): Bacteria > Actinomycetota > Acidimicrobiia > Acidimicrobiales > JAKAOS01 > JAJYWE01. Next base: position 4,394 of record JAJYWE010000038.1, read on the forward strand.
GGGCAACACCGGCCAGCGCGGGCCGAGCTCGGAAGCGGGAGCCACGCCGGACGCGACGGGCAACGGCGGGTCGGCCGGCGCAGGGATCGGCTGGGCAACGGCGCTGCTCCCCCTCTCCTACCCGCTCGCGGAGCTCGCCTTCGCCGTGATCCGGCGCCTGCGAGGGGGCGTCGCCCCGTGGGTCGGCGACCGGGCTCACCTCTACGACCGCCTTGCGGGACGTCACTGGCCGGTGCCGCTCCCGGTCGCCACCTGCCTCGCACTGGAAGCAGGCGCCGTGCTGCTCGCCGTCGACGCGTCGAGGTGCGCCGGGCGTCGGCGGACATGGTGCCGGACCGCTCTCGCCTCGGGCGGGATGCTCCTGGCGGGCTGGCGGGGCGGGGCACTTCGCCTCGGCGCCTGAGCGGGGCGGTTGAGGGTGCCCCCCGTGGCCGGCGTGGTGACCCTCGACGTCTCGTGCCGCGGGCGGCTCTCGTGTGACCTCGCCGCCCTCCGCCTGCCCGAGCTGTGGGTGTCGCTCGCGATCGGGGCGGCAGCGCTCGCCGTGGGCCTCGGCACGATCCGGGCGCTCCACCGAGCCCACGGGCCGAGCGCCGGGTCGAGGACGGGACGCCCGGTCGCGGAGCCGCAGCGCAAGGGACTGGTTGCGCCGAGGCGGAGCCCGGCTGCGAGTCGACCGATCGGCGTTGCCGGCCTGCTCCTCCTGGTCGGGATCCTCGTTGCGCTCGCTGCGCTGGGACAGCTCGTCCCCGGCCTCGTCGTGGCGGTAGTCCTGCTCGTGCTCGGGGCTGGGGCTGCGGCGAGCGGGAGCGCGGCGCACCTGCCCGGACCTCTCTCGGGGGCTCCCCCGCTGCGAGCCCGGCACGCCAGCACACCCGCGGCCTCGACGGTGCGCCGGGCGGTCGGCGGCCTCGGCGCTCCGGCCCGCCAGGCCGTCGCGGCCCTGCCCGGCGCGGCGGTGCTGGCACTGGCGACGCGCCTCCCCGCGCCACTCGTCGCGCGGCTGCTCGCAGGGGCCGTGGTCGTCCTCGTCGCTGCGACCCTCCCGGGCTTCGAACGCCGCCATCGGCGCGCGGCCCTCGGGCCGGTCCTCTTCGCGGTGTCCGCCGTGGGCTGCTACGAGACCGTCCCCACGCCTGAGCTCGCACTGGTCGTGGTCGGCGTGTCGGTGCCGCTCGCCCTGCTCGGCTGGCCTCGGCCGCTCGCCCGGCTCGGGCGCGCGGGTCCGGCGACGATCGCGATCCTTGCCTGGGCGGCCGTGGACGGCGGGCAGGGTCGTCCGGTCACGATGGTCACCGGTCTCGCCTGCCTCGGGCTCTTCCTGGTCGAGCCGCTCGCCGCAGCCCTCGCTCGCCGCACCGACCCGCCTCGCCGGCTCCTCGGGGAACCCCGGGTCGGCGGGAGGGACACCCTGGTCGTGGCCCTCGGGCAGCTCGTCCTCGTCGCCACGTTGAGCCAGGCGTACCCACTGACCGGCGGGGGCGGCCTCGACGTGGTCGTGACGCTCGGGCTCCTCGCGCTTGCAACCGGGATCCTGCTCGCCGGGGCGCGATCGCCTCGTCGCGCCAGTCCGCCTCGCGCCCGGCGGGGACACCCGCTCGGCTAGACCCGGCGGACGTGGACGTGGATGGGAACCGAGACGGGGTCGGGAGCGCTGATGGGGACGGGCGGGGGCGCGGGGACGGAGCGGCGGACGGGGGCGGCGACGGGGGCAGGAGAGGGGAGCGCGCCGTGCGGGTCGTCGTAACCGGCGGTGCCGGCTTCATCGGTGCAAACCTCTGCCGCTCGCTCGTGGAGAGCGAGGCCGTCGGCGCCGTCACGGTCCTCGACGACCTCTCGAGCGGCCGGCGGGAGAACCTCGCCGGGGTCGGAGGTGTCGAGCTGGTCGAGGCGAGCATCCTCGATCCCGACGCGCTCGCCGGCGCGATGCGGGGTGCGGCGAGCGTCGTCCACCTCGCCGCACGCCCCTCGGTCGCGCGCTCCCTCGCAGACCCGCCTGCCACCCACGAGGTGAACGCCACGGGGACGATGCGGGTCCTCGAGGCGGCCCGGGCGGCAGACGTCGCGCAGGTGATCGTCGCCTCCTCCTCCTCCGTCTACGGCCCACGGGCCACGCTGCCCTCGGCCGAGACCCACGCACCGGCACCGGCGAGCCCCTACGCCGCGAGCAAGCTCGCAGCGGAGTCCTATGCGCTCGCCTGGCAGCGCTCGTTCGGACTGGGCGTGCTGGCGCTGCGGTTCTTCAACGTCTTCGGCCCGCTGCAGCCGGCGGGGCACGCCTACGCGGCGGTGATCCCGGCCTTCGCCGCCGCAGCGCTGGCCGGCGAGCCCCTGCCGCTCGACGGCGACGGCAGCCAGACGCGGGACTTCACCTACGTCGGGAGCGTCGTGGCGCTCCTCGTCGACGCCGTCGAGCGCCGGCTCTCCGCCGACACCCCGGTCAACCTGGCCTTCGGGTCGCGCCGCTCGCTCCGTGACGTGATCTCGGCACTCGAGTCGCTCGTCGACCGCCCACTCGCCCTGGAGCGTCGCCCGCCACGCCCCGGCGACGTCCCCCACTCCCAGGCCGACACCACGCTGCTCCGCTCGCTGTTCCCCGACGCGCGCCCGGTCCCCTTCGAGGACGGCCTCGCCGAGACGCTGCGGTGGATGCGCGGCGAGCTCGCAGCGCGTCCCGCCGCCCGGGGCCGCTGAGGCCGCGAGGCCGGCCCACCCGAGGCAGCCGTCTGGAAGGTCCGACGCCGACCCCGCCTGCGCGAACCCGCCCGGCTGCCCGGCCCAGACCGTCCTGGTCAGATCCGCCCGGCTGCCCGCTTCAGGAGGAGCCGGACGGCATCGGGGGGAGAGGCGGCGAGCCCGACCCGGGCGAGGCCCGCCGCCCGACGGTAGGAGCCCTGCCGGAAGCTGCGGTCGGCCTCGGCGAACGCCTCGCTGGTCGTCCAGCGCCGTGCCAACACGCTCCCACGGAGCGATGCCGCCCACGAGCCCCAGTCGCCTGCCCGCGCCGCCAGCCGCCGCTCCGCTGCGACCACGAGCGAGTGCCACTGGACGAGCTCGAGGGCGTGGTCCCGTGTGATCGCACCACGGTGGCGCCGGTAGCGGACGAGCGGTGTGTCGACGAACGCGCACGGGCCATCGGCGAGGAGGCGCAGCACAAAGGCCAGGTCCTCCGCGTAGCGGACCCGCGGGTCGAGCCCGCCGAGCAGCACCCACCGCGAGCGTGCGACCACGAGCGTGCTCCAGAGGAACCTCCCTCGCGCGCCGAGCAGCTCCCGGTAGGTCATGGGCCTCCCCCACCCGTCACCAGTCAGCGCACCGTCCTCGTCGATCAAGCGAAACTGGCTGGTGCACGCCGGCACCCCGCGCCAACCCTCGAGCGCCGCCAGCTGGAGCTCGAGCTTCTCCGGCTCCCAGAGGTCGTCGTCGTCGAGGAAGGCGAGCCAGCGTCCTCGCGCCTCGCCCACCGCCAGATTGACCGCCCACGGCTTGCCCCCCCGGGGCTGGTGCAGGACGCGGATGCGGGGATCTGCCGGGAGGAGGGCGAGGTCGACGCCGCTCGCGTTGGTGACGACCAGCACCTCCACGTCGTCGAGGGTCTGTCCGAGGGCGGAACGCGCAGCCTCGGCGAGCAGCCGCCCGCCCCGCACGGTCGGGATCACGACCGAGACCTCAGGGCTGGTCCGGCGGCGGGCAATCGTCCCGGCGGGCTGCTCGTGGTCCTGGCCGCCCGCGGTCACGAGGCGCCCCCGCTCCGGAGCGGAGACGCGCGACGGTTCGTCTCGAGTCGCTCCCCGGGATCGCCAGACTCCACCGCGAGCGGGGACAGGCGGTCGAGGAGGGCTCGCCAGCGCGCGGCACTGGCAGCGAGGCTGAACCGCTCGACGCAGTGTTCCCGAGCGGCAGCGCCCATGGTCACGCGAAGCGCTCGGTCTCCGACGAGACGGGCCGTCGCTTCCTCCATCGCGTCGTCGTCGTGGACGCCGACGACGAAGCCGGTCTGGCCGTCCACGACGACGTCACGGACCCCGGGGCAGTCCGTCGCGACAACAGGGAGGGCGGCGAGCCCCGCCTCGATCAGGACGCCCGGCATCCCCTCGCTCTCGGGCACGCTCGGGAAGACCAGGACATCCGCGGCCCGGAGCTGCTCGGGGATGTCGTTGCGCCGGCCGAGCAGGGTCACCCCGGGGATCACCGACGCGCGGAGCGCGGCCTCCAGGGGCCCGTCCCCGACGAGCACGCCCTCGATGGCCAGCCCGAGCCGGCGCAGTGCCTCGACGAGGGCGACGAAACGCTCGGGCCTCTTCGTCGCCGTCAGGTGGCCGACGAAGAGGAGCCGGACCGCTGCGTCGTCGCCGCGATCGTCCTGCGCGGTCCCGTCGGGATCGTTGCCCCAGGTGCCCCCTGCCCATCCCGTTCCCTCGCCACCTGCGCCGCTCCCGGGAGTGGCACCACGAGGTCGAGGACGGTACGCCTCGGGATCCCGTGCGTTCGGGAGGAGGGCGAGCCGGGCGGGTGGCACGCCGAAGCACTTCCTCGCCTCGTCGAC
>JAJYWE010000038.1:9039-10593 GCA_021791675.1 Actinomycetes bacterium
TCGGAGATGCCGGCCACGACGTCGGCGCGGTGGTAGAGCCAGCGGTAGAGCAGGTGACGCCATCCCCGCCGGGCGTCGTCCGTCACGATACCGAGGGCGAAGTAGACGAGCGGTGTTCCGGCGGGTCTCGTGAGCGCCAGGTACTCGAGCGGCTCCCCCCCGTGGGCGACGATCACGTCGGGGCGCAGCTCGCGGAGCTCGCGCCGGAGCCGCCAGGCGGCAAACGGGTCGAAGCCCCGCGCGCGCCACCACCCGCTCCGAGCGTCGAGCCGGTGGTCCGCGTCGAGGACCGCCGGCGGCGCAGCGAAGATCGTGAGGAGCTGGTGGCGGTCTCCCGGACGGTCGAGGACGCGGCAGGTGGCGCGGGCGCTCACCTGGGCGCCTCGGGCAACGTCGTTCGGCAGGACGTGGACGACGACACGCTCCCGCTGGCCCCCGACATCCCCGCCCCCGCCCCCACCCCCACCCCCCGAGCCCGGCCGGGCTGCCTCTCCCCGGGGCAGACCAGCCTCGACACCACGGCTCGCAGCAGGGTCTCCCGGGCGCCGAAGCCCGGTCGAGCGCTCCCCGACCGAGCGCTGGAAGCGCGGGTTCGGGCCGGTCCGGCCACGGATCCCGTCGGCGAGCCCCACGAGGATCGCCCCCCGCTCCGGCGCCGACCCCGCCAGCTGTATGCGACGAGCCGAGTACGCGACGTGCGCCACCGCCCAGCTCGGTCGGCCCTGGAGGCGGGCGAGGCGGAAGTAGTTCCGCGCTGGGTAGTAGGCCCGCCAGGGCTCCTCGGCGTCGAGGGGCCGATCGCGACCGAGCGCCGCGTCCCTCCCCGCGAGGCTCATCTGGGCGGCGACCGCGCTCGCCGCGAGACGGTCCTCGAGGACGAGGAGTCCAGCGCGCCGGACGCGGAGGAAGAAGTCGAAGTCCTCGAAGGCGAAGAACCACTCGTCGGCCGGCACGACACCTGCCTCGAGCACGCGACGGCTGACCAGGGTCGCCCCCCAGGACGCCACGTCGACGACCTCGAGACCAGACTGCGCGGCACTCTCGTGGACGACGGTGTGGCCGGTCCTGCGGTCGAGGTCCCGACCGTAGGCGACCACGGCCCCGATCGGCAGGACCCCGCGCGCTGCCTCGAAGGCGTCGACGGAGCCGAGGAGCCCCGCCAGCCGGGGGCTCGGGAGCTCGAAGAGCCCGACATCGTCCTCGCAGCAGTAGGCCCACCGGTAGGGACCGGACCCGAATGCAGCGAGCATCCCGGCACGGAATCCGGCCGCCGGCCCGAGGTTCTCCGCCAGGCGGACCGTGCGGACGGCCGCCTCGAGCTCGGCGTCGTCGAGTCCCCCCTCCCCGTTCACGACGAGGAAGATCTGCGAGGGGTCGAGCCCCTCCCGCTCCACGAGGCCGGCCACGACCTGGGTTGCGAGCCGGGGACGGCGGTGCGTGACGACCACGGCCGCGACGGTCGCGACGGCGGTGGGGCCCGCGGTCGATCCGAGAGGCGAGCTGGACACGGCCCCCCGACCGTAGCCCGATCCGGGGAGCGGGCTGAGCGCGACT
>JAJYWE010000038.1:10693-28430 GCA_021791675.1 Actinomycetes bacterium
GGCCGCGACGGTCGCGACGGCGGTGGGGCCCGCGGTCGATCCGAGAGGCGAGCTGGACACGGCCCCCCGACCGTAGCCCGATCCGGGGAGCGGGCTGAGCGCGACTGCTTGCCCGGGGCCCGACCCGAACGGCCGGCCGAGCGCGACTGCTCGCCCGGGGCCCGACCCGAACGGCCGGCCGAGCGCGACTGCTCGCCCGGGGCCCGACCCGAACGGCCGGCTGAGCGCGACTGCTCGCCCGGGGCCCGACCCGTTTGCTCGCCACCCCGCGACCGCCCGGGCTCGTGCCAGCCGGAACCTGCTGTCGGGTCGGGAGGCGCGGACCATGGCGACGCGCCATGATGCCTTGATGGCCGTGCACCCCGGACGCTCGACGTCGGAGCACATCCGACACTCGACGGGCGGTTCCCACCGACGCGCAGAGGCTCCCGGGGGGCGAGCCGTGGTCGCCGAGGGGGCCGCGCCGCGGGCGGCGACGGGGAGCCAGGCCCGATGACCCGCGTCTACCTCTCGCCGCCCGACGTCGGCCCAGCGGATCGCCAGGCACTGCTCGACGCCTTCGACTCCAACTGGATCGCACCGCTCGGTCCCGACGTGGACGCGTTCGAGGCAGAGGCGGCAGCCTTCGTCGGCGTCGCAGCCGGCGCAGCGCTCTCCTCCGGCACGGCGGGACTGCACCTCGCGCTCGCAGCGCTCGGCGTCGGACCGGGTGACTGCGTCGTCGTCCCCACCCTCACCTTCGTCGCGACCGCAGCGGCTGCGACCTACCTCGGGGCCAGACCGATCTTCCTCGACAGCGAGCAGGCGAGCTGGAACCTCGATCCCGACCTCCTCGAGGACCTCCTCGCCACACGCGCGCGGGCCGGCTCCCTCCCCGCCGCGGTGGTCGGTGTCGACCTCTACGGGCAGTGCGCGAACTGGGAACGCCTCGAGGAGACCTGTCACCGCTTCGCGGTGCCCCTGGTGGAGGATGCGGCCGAGGGACTCGGCGCGAGCTGCGTGGGCCGGCGCGCCGGCGCGTTCGGGCGGGCAAGCGTGCTCTCGTTCAACGGGAACAAGATCATCACCACGAGTGGTGGTGGCATGGTCCTCTCCGACGAACCGGCCCTCGTCCAGCGGGTCCGCCACCTCGCCACCCAGGCGCGCCTACCCGCGGCGCACTACGAGCACGACGAGGTCGGCTACAACTACCGCCTCTCGAACCTCCTCGCTGCGCTCGGACGGAGCCAGCTGCGCTCCCTCGAGGCGAAGGTCGCCCGGCGGCGGGCGCTCCGGGCCCGCTACGAGGAGGGGCTCGCCGACCTCGCTGGGCTCGCCTTCGCACCCGTGGCACCCTGGGGAGAGCCGACGCACTGGCTCACCTGCGTGACACTCGACGAGGAGGTCTTCGGGGCCGGGCCGGAGACGGTCCGCCTGGCGCTCGAGGCCGCGGATATCGAGGCGCGCCCGGCCTGGAAGCCCCTCCACCTCCAGCGGGCCTTTGCCGGCGCAGAGGTCCTCGGCGGCGCCGTTGCGGAGCACGTCTTCACCCAGGGGCTCTGCCTCCCGAGCGGCTCGAGCCTCTCGACGTCCGACCAGGACCGCGTGATCGAGATCGTCCGCTCCGTGGCGGCCCGCCGCCCGAGCAGCCCCGACCGCTCGTGAAGGCTCCGTGAGGGTGCGCACCCTTGCCCACCAGGTCGGGTCCGAGGCGGCATCGAGCGTCGCTGGCACGACGGCTGGGGCCACCCGGGCCGTCTGAGCGGACGCGGCCCGTCTCCCGGACGTCGTCACCGCCTTTCGGTACTGCGGCGTCCCGCTCGCCCGACGCGTGACCAGCCTCCTCGACTGGCCTCCTCGACCGGCCCGCCGCGGCGATCCACGCTCCTGTTCAGGATGCTGGCGCGGGTCGTTCCGCTCCTGGCGCGCCGGCGAGCCCGGCTGACACCTCCGTGGTCTCGAGGGGGACGGTGGGGCCGAGCCGGCCGACCGCCCCGTCGGCGAGCCCGCGCGCGACCATCCAGAGTCGAGCGGCGCGCCCTCGTCGCTCGCGGAGCGCGCCGCGGAGCACGAGGAGACCGAGCTTTCGCGGCAACCGGCGGGTGCGGTGGCGGATCCAGAGGTCGTAGTACGTGGTGTTGCGGGCCTCGTAGTAGTACTTCCACGGTGGGTTCCCCCACACGCCCCGCTCCTTCGTGTGCCGGACGACCGCCGCCGCCACGTGGCGCACGGGGTAGCCGGCGGCGGGGAGCCGCCACATGAAGTACTCGGTGTCCTCGGCCCACCACACGAGCTCCCGGCGCGGGAGCCCGGCGCGACGCACGGCGACGACCGGGAGGAGCACCCCGCACCACGCCGTCCAGCTGGACGAGGTCCCGTCCGGCTGGACCCAGCGCGGGAACCAAGCGGCCGGCTCCGCGCCTGCCGACGCGGCGAGCAGCGCGTGGAGACAGCCCGGCTCGGGGATCGCGTCGTCGTCGAGCGCCCAGGCGAGCTCACAGGCCGAGCCGGCGGCGAGCTCGAGCCCGCGCGCCCAGCCCCCGGCCGGACCCCCGTTCACCGGTTCGCGATGGACCTCGAGTGGCGTCCGGGCGGCGTCGGACAGCCGCTCGGCGAGCACCTCGGCCGCCGGCGTGACGCTCGCGTTGTCGACGACCACCACCCGTGCAGGCTGGACTCGCTGCGCGTCGATGGCGGCGATGCAGGATCGCAACGCCCCGGGTGCGTTGTGGGTGAGCACGAGCGCAACGACGCTCGACGGCTCGGACCCCCCCAGAGGCCCGCTCGAGCCCCCCCCGCCCGGCGGCCATTCCCGGTCAGCACTGCGCTCCCCGTCGGTGTCGCCATCCGAGCTCGACCTCCGCTCGACGCTCACGCCGGCGTGTGCTCAGCGCGTCTCGAGCCGAGCCTCGGGAGGGGCTCCGCCGCCGTTCGCTCGGGTCCCGCCAGGCGCTCCGGGCGGCCCGGCGAGCTCGCAGCAGCTCCTCCGGCCACGGGAACGTCCCCGGCGAGCGCGGCGGCCTCGGGTGGGATGAGGGGCGCGTCTCGGGCCCCGGTTGTCGCCCGATCCTGGGCGAGAGCCGGACCGCAGGCCAGCACCAGAAGCAACGGGAGCAGCTGGGTCTCCTCCCGGGAGAGGATCCCGAGGTTCCCGATGCTCGCGAAGAGCACGATCCAGATCACCGAGTAGACGAGCGCACCGAGCACGTAGGGGCGCCGGAAGGTCTCCCCGAGCAGGGCCACGATCCGGCGCCACGACACGGCAAGGAGGCCGAGCACGAACAGGTTCTGGAACGACTGCGCGAGCTGGGTGATCCCCGATGCCTGGAACGGGAGCGGTCGCACGACCGTGTCGTAGAAGTCGAGCGGGAAGCGGAGCGGGTCGAGGGAGACCGACGCGTGGACGGAGGAGTTGAAGCCGTGCTGGCCGGCTGCGGCCACCCCGGTGAGCTGGGCGTTGCGCCGGAGGACCTGCTCGATCGCGCTCGGGGTGAGGCTCGGGATGTGGAAGAAGCTCTCGGTGACACGGGCGAGCGCGAGCCCTACCACCACGAGCACCACCACCCCGAGGACCGTCCCCGCAAGCGGGGCCGGACGGCCCTCGACCGTGCGACGGAAAGGGAAGGCCACCGCGAGCGACACGAAGCCGAGCAGCGCGAGGTTCGGCCGCACGAGGGCCGTCACTCCGAGCCCGCCGATCAGGGGGACGAGCCCGACCAGCCGCCCGGTGAGCAGCTTCGCCCCGCCGTAGAAGGCGAGCCCGAGGCAGAGGACGCTGAGCGCGTCCTTCCCGGTGGCAGCCGTCCAGAACAGGCACGACGGCAGCAGGAACACCAGCGCTGCGTAGCGCCGGCGGTCCCCGTCCGGGATCGCGATGCGAAACCCGCGGTAGAACGCGACCGTGCCGAGGTACGCGAGAAACGAGAAGACGACGAAGCCCTCCAGGGTGTCGGTCCCGGTGAACGAGTAGACGATGCCGGCGAGGAGGCGGATCGCGCCGTCGCCGAGGAACGGGTGGACGAGCGAGAGGGAGAAGTCGCCGCGGCGGAACTGGCGGGCGAGACGCGCCGCGATGTTGGTGTTCCCGAGCGCGTCCGCCACCCCGCCGTAGACCTTCTCGATCACGACGAGGTAGACCGGCGCTGCGGCCAGCTTCGCGAGCCCGCCCCAGAACGCGATCCGCCGGACGGTCGGGTCTCCGTCGAGCTCCCCGAGGCGCCGGGCGATGGGCGGGACGGCGAAGAGCCCGAGGGCGAGGATCGCGATCGGGCCCCAGAGGCTCGACGGGCTCACGAGGACGCGCTCCTCGCGCCGCCCGACGCCCGGGCGACACTCGGCCAGCGGTCCAGGTCGAGCTCCGAGAACCACGAGGCGAGCTCGACCGCATCCGCTCGGTACGCGTCGGCGGCGGCCGCCTCGAAGCCCGCCGGCAGGCGGAGTGGCGAGGGGGTCGGGTTCACCGGCCGGCGCAGCCCCTCCGGCGAGAAGGCATCGTCCAGCCCGAGGAAGCGGTAGGTCGTCGCCAGCCAGCGCGCCGGATCGTCGACGCACGCCTCGTACTGGAGCACGAGCATGCGGGGCCCGAAGCGCTCCCGGTAGGGGGCCAGCTCGCGGGCGTAGAAGCCCCGCGCGAAGGCATCCGCTGCCGCAACGGCCGCCGGGAGGTCGCCCCGCGCCCGGTGGTGCGCGAGCCCCGAGCGCAGCCGCGCGACGGGATCCCGGAGGAGCACGAGGAGCCGCGCCTCTGGGGCCGCCTCGGCGAGCAGCGCTCCGACCCAGGGCTGGTGGCAGTAGTCCGGGGTCCACTCACCGGCGAGGGCACCGGGCGGGCGGGCGAACCACCGGTGGTAGGCGACCACGTCCGCCGCTGCGAAGTCCTGCACCGCGAAACGACCGAAGAAGTGCCGCTCCTTGTGCGCGCCCGGGACCCGGTGCACCCCCGGGTGCGCCTCCACCAACGCGTGCCACCAGGTGGTGCCGGCCTTCTGCACGCCGATGCCGACGAAGTCCGGGGGGGCGACGAGCCAGCCGGGATCGGGCTCGGGCGGGCGGTCGTGGGCGAAGCCAGCTTCCCACGGGGCGTAGCGGCGGACGAGGTGGAGGGTTCGGCGCTGGAGGTCGGGAGGGAGGCGGAGGAACCCGGCAGTTGCCGCCGCGCGCAGCGCAGTGACCGACTGGCGAAGGGCGGCGGGGCGGCGGGGAGACCCGCAGTCGGCGCGGCCCGTCGGGGTGGTCGCGGGTTCCACCCGCCCAGTCTGGCAGGCCGTCCCCGCCGAGGCGCCTCGGATCGGTCGGCAAACCCCGCGGGGCGCCACGCCGAGGGCGGGCGCGCTGAACCCCTGGGCGCGTTGCGCCGATCGACCTAGAGACATGCCCCCACGGGGGTGCCAGAATCGGAATGTGGCGGCCGAGACTGGGGAGCAACCGGACTGCCCGCGAGGTCGAGCCGTCAGCCGGAGCACGGCGGCGCAGACTGGGACGAATCCGATCGGCTCGCGGGGCCGGCTCGTCGTCGTCGGGCAGGGCTACGTCGGTCTGCCACTCGCCGTGCGCGCAGCGGAGGTCGGGTGGCAGGTGCTCGGCTTCGACACCGACCCGGCCCGGGTCAAGCGCCTCGCCGCCGGCGAGTCCTTCGTCGAGGACGTGCCGTCCGCGTCGCTCGCAGCGGTGATCCGCGCGGGGCGCTACGAGGCGAGCGGGGAGGACGGCGCACTGGCTGGTTTCGACGTGGCAGTCGTGACCGTGCCGACCCCGCTCGCCGAGGGCGTCCCGGACCTCTCCGCCATCGACGAGGCTGCTCGGACGCTCGCACCACACCTGCGTCCGGGCTGCTGCGTGGTCCTCGAGTCCACGACCTACCCCGGCACCACCGAGGAGCGTTTCGGCCCACTGCTCGAGGAGGGCTCGGGGTTCGGCGCCGGGGAGGACTTCCACCTCGGGTACTCGCCCGAGCGCATCGACCCGGGCAACCGCACCTGGGGCCTCGCCAACACCCCGAAGGTCGTCTCCGGGGTCGACGCGGCGTCCCTCGCAGCGGTCGAGTCCTTCTACGCGAGCATCGTCGAGCGGACCGTCGCGGTCTCGGGGACCCGCGAGGCCGAGCTCACGAAGCTGCTCGAGAACACCTTCCGCCACGTCAACGTGGCCCTGGTGAACGAGCTCGCGATGTTCGCCCACGACCTCGGGATCGACCTCTGGGAGGCGATCGACGCGGCCTCCACGAAGCCCTTCGGCTACCTCCGTTTCACCCCTGGCCCCGGCGTCGGGGGGCACTGCCTCCCGGTCGACCCGAGCTACCTCTCCTGGCGCGTGGCGCGCCGGCTCGGGCAGCGCTTCCGTTTCGTCGAGCTCGCGAACGACGTCAACGACCACATGCCCGACTACGTCGTCCGACGCCTCGTGGCCGCGCTCAACGAGCGCGGACAGCCGCTCAAGGGCGCACGCGTGCTCCTGCTCGGCCTCGCGTACAAGGCCAACACCGCCGACGCCCGGGAGTCCCCCGCACTCGCGGTTGCGGAGCTGCTGCTCGGCGCCGGCGCGGCGCTCGCCGCGGTCGATCCCTACGTCGAGGACGACCGGGTGCCCGCAGGGGTTCGCCGAGCGACGCTCTCGGCCGAGGAGCTGGCCGCGGCGGACGCGGTGGTGGTCCTCACCGACCACGACGCGTTCGACTACGAACTGGTCACGATGCACGCTCCCTACGTCCTCGACACGCGCCACCGCTGCAGCGGGGCGCGGGTGGAGCACCTGTGAGGGGCGGGTCACGCGCCAGGCGGGAGCGCCAACCCCGTGACGGCGAGCCGAGCGCGCGCCCGGACGTCGCGCACCGAGGTAGCGACGCGCCCGCCCGCCGGCGTCGGCCGAGCCCCTGGCCCGGGCGCCGCCGCCTCGCCGCCATGGCAGCCACGGACTGCCTGGCCTGGGCGCTCGGGCTCGCAGGGGTCGTCGCGCTCCGCCTCGGCGGCGACCTCGGGGCCCGCGAGCTGCACGGCCTCGCCGAGGCGATCCTGGTCGCCATCGTCCTCCAGCTCGTCGTGGGAACCGTCGGTGGCCTCTACCGGGGGCTCTGGCGGGTCGCCAGCTTCGAGGAGGTGGCCGCGATCGCGCGCATCACCTTCGTCGTCGCCCTCCTGCTCGAGCTGGCCGACTTCGTCGCCCCCCGGCCCGTCCCGGCGAGCGCTCCCGTCTTCGGGGCCATGGCGGCGTTCCTGCTCTCCCTGGCGGCGCGCTACCTCTACCGGCTCTCGCGCGAGCACCGCAGGCACCCCCGTGCCGCGAACCTCCAACGCTTGGTGGTCTTCGGGGCCGGTGACACCGCCGCCCAGGTCCTGCCCCAGCTCCTACACCGCGCGGACAGCACCTACCTGCCGGTGGCGCTCCTCGACGACGACCCCGCGAAGCGCCGCCTCGTCGTCGCCGGCGTGCGGGTCGAGGGCACGCGGGACGACCTCGCCGCGGTGGCCGCGACGCACGGGGCGACGACGCTGCTCGTCGCGATGGTTGCGCCACCGCCCGCCCTGCTCCGCGCTCTCGCGGAGCAGACGGCGGCGGCCGGGCTCGAGCTCCGCGTGCTCCCGCGCCTCCGTGAGCTGCTCGAGGGGTCGGCCAGCCCGCTCGACCTGCGGACACCGAGTGCACGGGACCTGCTCGGGCGCCCCGAGCTCGCGGCCGAGCTCGACGGCGCGGCCGGCTACCTCATCGGCAAGCGGGTCCTCGTCACCGGGGCGGGGGGCTCGATCGGAGCCGAGCTGTGCCGCCAGCTCCGCCGCTACGGGCCTGCAGAGCTGGTCATGGTGGACCGGGACGAGTCGGCACTCCACGCGCTCCAGCTCTCCCTCGAGGGGCGGGCGCTGCTCGACTCGGCAGCCCTCGCGCTGGTGGACATCCGCGACGCAGCGGCCGTGGACCTGCTCTTCGCGGAGCGCCGTCCGGAGACGGTCTTCCACGCCGCCGCGCTCAAGCACCTCCCGATGCTCGAACGCCACCCCGCGGAGGCGGTCAAGACCAACGTCTGGGGCACGCTCAACCTGCTCGAGGCGGCGGCGCGCCACGGCACCGAGACCTTCGTCAACATCTCGACCGACAAGGCCGCGGACCCGACCAGCGTGCTCGGTTACACGAAGCGCATCGGCGAACGCCTGACCGCCGGGATCGGCTGCGAGCTCGGGCGGCGCTTCGTGAGCGTGCGCTTCGGCAACGTCCTCGGGAGCCGGGGCTCGGTCTACGGGACGTTCCAGGCGCAGATCGCGGCGGGCGGGCCGGTCACGGTGACCCATCCCGAGGTCCGCCGCTACTTCATGACCGTCGAGGAGGCCGTGCAGCTGGTGCTGCAGGCCGGGGCGATCGGCCGGCCCGGCGAGGTGCTCGTGCTGGACATGGGGGATCCCGTTCGGATCCTGGACGTCGCGACCCGGATGATCGCGGAGTCCAGGCGCGCGATCGAGATCGTCTTCACCGGCCTGCGCCCGGGCGAGAAGCTCACCGAGACCCTCCTCGGCGAGGACGAGCCCGACCGGCGCGACCGCCATCCACTGATCTCCCAGGTCCCCTGCGTGCCCCTCGAGCCGGCCGAGGCACGTGCCCTGGACGTCACCGACGTCAACTCGGCGCTGACCGAGGCCCTCGCCTCCCTCGCGCTGCGAAGCGTTACCGCGTCGGGGGACGGGCACGCTGGCTCGGCGAGCGCCGGAGGGGGCGAGCAGCCGGGAGCCACGGGAGCGGGGGCGGGAGCCACGGACGAGCCCGACGGGGCAGCACTCTCGACCCGGCCCGACTGGGCCGTGTAGCGTGCCCGCGTGGCGAACCCCCGGCAGTCCCCCGATCGGAACCTGGCCCTCGAGCTCGTCCGGGTGACCGAGGCCGCGGCCATCGCGGCGTCGGCCTGGATGGGGAGGGGGGACAAGGAGGGCGCAGACGGCGCCGCCGTCCAGGCGATGCGCCACGTCCTCTCGACCGTCGCGATGGACGGCGTCGTCGTGATCGGTGAGGGCGAGAAGGACCACGCGCCGATGCTCTACAACGGCGAGGCGATCGGCGATGGAAACCCCCCCCGGACCGACATCGCCGTCGACCCGATCGACGGCACGACGCCAACCGCGCTCGGTCGGGGTGGCGCGCTCGCGGTCATCGCGGTCGCCGAGCGGGGGACGATGTTCAACCCCGGCCCCTTTGTCTACATGGACAAGGTGGCGGTCGGCCCCGAGGGCCGGGGGGTGGTCGACCTCCGACGCAGCCCGGCGGAGAACCTCGAGGCCCTCGCGGAGGCAAAGGGCACCGAGGTGAGCGACCTGACCGCCGTGATCCTCGACCGGCCCCGGCACGCCGAGCTGATCGCCGAGGTGCGCGCCGCCGGCGCGCGGATCCGCCTCATCACCGACGGCGACGTGGCCGGTGCGATCTCGACCGCGTGGCCGCACTCGGGGGTCGACATCCTTTTCGGGATCGGCGGCACGCCCGAGGGGGTCATCGCCGCGACGGCGCTCACCTGCATGGGCGGCGAGCTGCAGGGCCGGCTCTGGGCGCGCAACGACGAGGAGCGCCGTGCAGGGACCGCGCTCGGCTACGACACCGAGACCGTGCTCACCACGAGAGAGCTCGTCCGGAGCGACAACTGCTTCTTCGCGGCGACGGGCATCACCGACGGGGAGCTGCTCCAGGGAGTTCGCGTGAGTCGCCAGGGCGCCTCGACGTCCTCCCTCGTGATGCGTTCACGCACCGGCACCATCCGCCAGATCGAGGCGATCCACCAGCTCGGCAAGCTCCGGGAGTACGGGCTCATCCCCCACGCGGACAGGTGAGTCGACCTCGGTGGCCGGAACGGCGACGCGGTCAGAGCGGGCTGGCAGCTCGGTCAGCAGCTGACCGGCAGCGTCACGGTGTTGGACGCTGCGCAGACGGTCGCGAGACCGGTCGCCCCGCCGAAGTACACCGCCCCGACCAGGGTCACCTGGTTGCTCCCGGTGACGACGTTCCCGACGTCGGTGACGTCAGACGCGCACTGTGGCGAGCCGACGTAGTCCGTTGTGCCCGACGTCTTCCCGTAGGTGTAGGCGAAGGGGGAAGGGGGGCCGGTGAACTCGGGGAAGCTGACGGCGTACCCGTCGCAGGTCAGCGTGGTCGTGCCGTGGTCGGGGTTCGAACCGTTGTTCCCACACTTCGAGTTCGTCGCCTTCGTGAACCCCGTCACGTAGAGTTGCGAGCCCGCCCCGGCGGCCGTGTCGTACCAGAACACGTACGCCCACGAGCAGGTGAACGCGACCGACTGGGCGGCCGCCGGCGACGTGAAGCTCTCGACGACCGGGGGAACCCAGACGGCAGCCGACGCCACGACTGCGCTCTTCACCAGGAAGCTCCGCCGCGACGTCGCACGCCCGGCGATCCCGGTGCCGACCTCTTCCTCGGTGTCCGCCACGTCGAGCCTCCTCGTCGCTCCCGTCCCGCCACGGCGGGGGAACGGTCTCTGCCGTCGATTGTTACACGAGAACTGTGATTGACACAAGCTGTCAGAGTGATTCGACTCCGGCGGCAAGAGCGGGCCGCGCAGGGTCACGCCCGGGTCGCTCGGGTCTCCCGGGTCGCTCGGGTCTCGACCTCCCTCGCGAGTCGCCGACCCTCGTGCCGGCCTGACCAGGAAGGTGATGATGCGGTGTGTCCCGCCTCGAGCCAGGCCCAGGGGTCGGCACGGACGCGCCTGAACGGCGCCACGCTCCCGAGCTGACGCGAACCTTGCCGCCAGTCTCACCGACAGTCACACCAGGATCCCGGACAGCAGGGGCTCCCGACCGCCCTGCGGAGTGCGGCCGGCGGCCGGCGGCGAGACGGGCGCCCCGCTTCGAGCGAGGTTCGGGCCTGCGTCGGGCCTGCGTCGGGCCCGACGCGAGGCCCCTGCGCCTGCTCGTCGCCGCTCAGACGGGCGCGTCGGTCCGCGACGTCACGGCCAGCCGTAGGATCGGGCGGGAGATGCCGGCACCTCGCGACGAGCCCCGCTCCAGCCATCCGGGAGGCGAGCAGCGCACAGGCGCTCGCCGTCCAGCCGAGCCAGCACCACGACACAGCGTCGCGGCCTACATCGTCCACTACCGGGCAGAGAGCTGGTGCCTCGACACCGTCGCGGCGCTGGCCCGTAGTGCTGGCGTCCGCATCCAGATCTCGGTCGTGGACAACTCGGCGCCGTCGCCCAGGCTGCGTCGGGAGCTCCCCGCCGACGTGGCGGTCATCGGGGCGGACGCCAACCTGGGCTACGCGGGGGCAGCGAACCTCGCGATCCGGCACTGGCGAGGAACCTCTCCGGCGGCGGACTGGCTCCTCCTCGGGAGTCACGACCTCCTGGTCGAGCCCGACTGCGTCGCTGAGCTGGTTGCCGCCGGCGAGAGGTCCCCGGACTTCGGCCTCCTCGGACCCGTCCTCGGACCCCCCACACCGTTCTGGGGTGGCGTGTGGAACGGCTACCGCGCCTGGCAACGGGGCGGCCCCCCACGAGTGGGGCTGCCCGACCCCGACGCAGCCACCGCGCAGGGTGACGATGGCGGTGGGCGCCGTGACGAACCGACGAGGGCGACCGCCGGAGACGGGTCGCCCGAGCCAGGCGAGGGTTCGCGCCGAGGCGCGAGCACCGTCGGGCGTTCCGGGGCCGTGGCAACCGAGCCGGTCGAGGCCGACTGGATCTCGGGGACGTGCCTGCTGCTCCGGCGGAGCTGCGTCGAGCGGGTCGGGGAGTTCGACGAGGACCTCCACTCCTACGGCGAGGACCTCGACTACGGGCTGCGCTGCTGGGACAGCGGGTGGAAGGTGGGCGTCGTCGCGACGGCGGCCGCCCGCGGCCGCGGCTCGGCGATCGCTGAGCGTGAGCGCCTCATGGCGCGCAACGGGGTCCTCTTCGCGGCGAAGCGAGGTGGGTATCCCGGCGCAGCTCGGGCGGGCGGGTTCACGGCCGCCCTCGCGCTCCGCCTCGGAGCTCGCAGCCTCTCCCCTGCCCGGACCGGCGAGGAGCGCCGCCTGGCATCGGGGCGGGCACGGGCCCTGGCTGCGGGCCTGTGCACCGTCACGCCTCGCGAGGTCCGGCTCTTCGTGAGGAAGCAGCCGGCGATCGCGTCCGGCTCCCGGTCGGCCGGTGGATCCCCACCCCTCCGAACCGAGGGGCCGACGGGTCCGTGACGCGGTGGTCCGTCGCGCTCGCGACGCACAACGGCGCGCGGTTCCTCGAGGAGCAGCTCGCGAGCCTCCTCGACCAGGAGCGTCGGCCCGACGAGATCGTCGCCTACGACGACGGCTCGACCGACGGGAGCGTCGGGCTCATCGAGTCGTTTGCGGCGACCGCACCGATCCCGGTCAGGGTCGTCCGGGGAGTACGCCGGCAAGGGAGCGACGTCGGGTTCGGGCGCGCCGTCTCGGCCTGTTCGGGCGAGCTCGTCGCGCTCGCCGACCAGGATGACGTCTGGCACCCGGAGAAGCTCGCGACGCTCGACGCGACCTTCGAGCACCACCCCCGAGCCACGCTCGTCTTCAGCGACGCTGCAGTCGTCGACGCCAGCCTCCGCCCGACCGGCCAGAGGCTCTGGGAGACGCTCGGGCTGGATGGAGGAACCGTTCGGCAGCTGGCAGGACGGGACGCGCTCCCCCGGCTGCTCCGCCAGCCGCTGGTCACCGGGGCGACCGCGGCCGTCCGCCGTTGGGTTGCGACGCTCGCCTTCCCGATGCCGACCGGCATCCCGCGCCGCCACGACGGCTGGCTCGCCGTCGTGGCCGCGGCCCTCGGCCCCGTCGAGCCGGTTGCAGCCCCGCTCATCGACTACCGCCAGCACCCTGCCCAACAGGTGGGCATCAGCTCGAGCTCCCGGCGACTCCCCCGCCTCCCGAGTCGCCACGCCGACCCGGCGGCCGTCGATTCCCTGCTCCAGCTCTGTGCGGCGCTCCTCGAGCGCCTGGAGGTGGCCCGAGGAGACGTCGCTCGCAGCACGGGGTGCCCGGACCTCGAGTGGGCAGGTGAGAGCTGGGCGATCGTGTCCGACTACCAGGCCCATCTCCGGTCCCGCCGGGCTGTCGCCGTGCTCCCGGCGCTCGACGCCCTGCGCCTCGTCGCTCGGGAGACGCGCTCGGGCCACTACTCGCGGTGGTCATCGGGCGGGAGCAGCGCCCTCGCCGACGCGCTCCGCACCCTCTCGCGCCCACCTCACCTGCACGGCGCATCCGAGGACGCGCCGGACGGCGTCGCGGAGCCGGGCCAGGGCTAGTACCCGGCGAGGACTCCGTAGCGGCGACCGACGTCGAGCGACTTGCCGAAGACCCAGACCGCAAGGGGCAGCCCGAGGGCGACGAAGAGCGCGAGGAGGAGGAGCGCGAAGCCCGCTCCCGGACCGTAGATCCCAGCCGAGCCCGGGAGCATCGCCTTGCGCAGCCCGGCGTTCAGGTAGGTGGTCGGGAGGAACCACGCGAGCACCCGGAGGGGCTCCGGGAAGTCGTTGAGCGGGACGAACGTGCCCGCCAGGAGGCTCGCGGCGAGCGTGTAGACGGTTGCCACGGGATCGGCACGCTTGGCGAGCACCCGCACGCTGCCGGCGAGCACCCCGACCGCCACCCCGGCCGCCGAGCCCGCCGCGACCAGCGCCACCACAACGGGGAACCCCTCCACCACGAAGCGGACCCCGAGCGCCCAGGCGCAGAGGAGCACGATCAGCGCAGCACCGACCCGGTAGAGGATCTGCCAGACGGCGAGGGCGACGGGGAGGAGGCGCCACGAGACGGGCTCGATCAACAACATCTCCATCCGCCCCTGCTCGATCGCCGAGGAGAGCTCGGCGCTGAGCCCCGAGATCCCGGCCAGGAGGACCTGGTTCCCGACCACACCGACCGCCGCGAAGGAGAGATAGCTCGGTCCGATCGCCGGACTCGGACGGAGGTAGTGCGCGAGGAACACGAAGGAGACCACGGAGAGGACCTGGGTGGCGAGGAAGAGCGCGAAACCCAGCGGGTAGCTGAACGTCGCTCGCACGCCCATCCGCACGAACGCGCCCGTGAACTGGAGGAGACGGCGCACCCGAGAGCGCACGTCACCCCTCGGCGCGCTCCCGGCACCTCGCCGGGCAACGCCCTCCCTCCCGGGCGTCGGCCCGGCGGAGCGACCAGCGTCGCTCGGTCGCCCGAGGGTGCTCACCGGGCCCTCGTCGAGGTGGCATCCCGGCGTGAGGTGGCCCCCGCCGACCCGTCGGACGCCATCCCCGACTCGGTCGCGCCTCGGTCCCCCCGACCCGTGCTCGCGAGGGAGGCCCTCGGTCCCAGATCGGCTTCGCTGCTCGCGGCTCGCCCCGCAGTGCCGGCAAGCACCCCGTAGATGACGTCCCGGAGCGAGGCTTCGGCCTCCTGGACCCCGACGAGCCCCGGAAGCAGGGGTCGCAGACGAGCGAGGACCGAGCCGGCGGTCACGGACGGCCCGAGCGCGACCACCACCCGCTCCTCCCCCACACCCGGAGACGGGGCGAGGGGTTCCGCGTCGTCGAGGTCGGTCTGCGGGAGGAGCTCGACGTCGAGATCGGCGAGGAGCGCGGCGGCGCCACGCCCCCCGTCGACGCCGACGAAGCGCAGCACCAGTCGCGGCCGCTGCCAACGCCGGCGCAGCTCCGCGAGGCCGCCGTCGTAGACGATCCGCCCGCGGTCCATGAGCACGAGGTGGTTCCCGAGCGCCTCGATCTCCTCCAGGCGATGCGAGCTGAGCAGCACCGAGACGCCCTGCTCGGCGGCGACGGACTGGACGAGGCCGAGCAGCTCGTACGCGCCGACCGGGTCGATCGCCGCCGTCGGCTCGTCGAGGACCAACAGCCTCGGGCGACCGAGCAGGGCGCGGGCGAGCTGGAGCCGACCGCGCATGCCCGCCGAGAGCGCGAAGCCGACCCGCTCGGCCGCGTCCGAC
Source organism: Actinomycetes bacterium (assembly GCA_021791675.1). Lineage (GTDB taxonomy): Bacteria > Actinomycetota > Acidimicrobiia > Acidimicrobiales > JAKAOS01 > JAJYWE01. The sequence continues at coordinate 25,575 of JAJYWE010000038.1, forward strand.
AGGCCGACGAGCTCGAGGACCTCGGCGATGCGCCCGGGAAGGGCGAGGCGGGGGATCCCCTGGAGCCGGCCGTGGAAGGCAAGGTTGTCCACGCAGCTGAGCCGGAGGTAGAGCGTCTGGTCGCCCGAGGGGACGAAGCCGATCATCGCCCGGACGCCTCGCGGTGCGTTCGCCACGTCCACACCGTCGATCAGCGCCGACCCGCTGGTCGGGGACGTGAGGCCGGTGAGCACGCGAAACAGCGTGGACTTGCCCGCCCCGTTCGGTCCCACGATCGCCGTGATGCCCCCGGCGGGCACGGAGAGCGAGACCCGGTCCAGCGCGACGACCGGCTCGGAGATCGCCGAGCGGAGCAGGAAGCGCATCCACACCGGCGAGGGCTCGTAGACCTTGGTGAGCTCGTCGACCACCACCAGCGCCGCCGGTCCGGGCGCACTCGGTGCCGGCGCCGAGCCAGGCCCGCTGGGCACGGCCCGATTCCCCTCGCCCGACACCGCGGCCGGCACCGCGGCCGACCGCACCGAGGGGCGTTCCACGGCCCCAGTCTCGCACCTCGTCGGCACGCCCCGGCCGGCCGGAGACGAGGTCACGGGTCCAGCCGATCCGCCGGCGCGAGACCCCGGACACGGCAGAGTGCCTGGACCGCCTCCGGCAGCCCCGGCCCGCTGCGCACGGCGCTGGCGCCGGCCCGATGCGCCGCGTCGAGGAACCCGCCGAGGAGCAGCCCGCCGATGCCCTGGCGGCGGGCGTCCGGCTCGACCCCGAGCCATCCGAGGACCGCCCCCACCTCCGCGTCGAGCACCGTCCGGGCGGTGGCTCGCTCACCCTCGAGCGCGCCGAGCACGCCCGTCGCAGCGAGACGACCCGCGGCGACGCCCACCACCCGACCCTCGCGGCGGGCGACCACCCAGACGGAGCCACCCCGGGAGCCCGCCGGACCCTCGGGCCACCGAGCACACCATGCCAGCGCCTCGGGGTCGGCCAGGGTCCCCGGGGCGAGCTCCACCTCGAGCCCACCGCGCCCGACGATCCCACCGGCGCCGAGCCACGCGTCGGCGAGCGGGCGCCAGCACCGGTCGTCCCGCTGGCGGAGGAGGTGGATCCGCTCGACCCTGACCGACGCCCGGTAGCCCGCGAGCGCCACCGGCCCTGCTGCGAGCAGTCCGGGCGGCGCCTGCTCGCAGACCGTCACGTGCGGGACGTACGCCCGCTCGACCGCCCGCGCGAGCGGGGCCGACCAGAGCGCACCGCGGAGCACCGCGAGGGCCTCGGACCCGGCGCCGCAAGCGAGATAGAGGGTCGGGCTCTCCGGCGCGAACGAGGCAACCGGGCCGAGCTCGAGGTCGAAGGGCCGCCCGCCCGACGCCGCCCGGCGGAGCAGCCCGAGCGCCTCGGGCACCCGAGCGAGCTCCACGTTGACGGGCGGGACCAACGTGACGTGCGCCGGGATGCGCTCCCGAGCGGGATCGGCAAGTGCGAGCCGGAACGCGTCCACCTCGCGGTCGATCGGTGGCGGGACGAGCGCGACCACGCCGAGTCGCGCGCGGGCCACCCGCCGTGCCGCCCCTAGGACCCGGACCCGTGGCCGGCTGGCGCACGGGTTGCCGCAGTCGTCAAGCCTCCGGCGCTCGCGACCACGGCTGCGACGCCGAGGCGGCACACCGCCCGCTCGAGTGCCGCTGCCGCGGCGGCGTCCCCGAGGTGCGCGGAGCCCGAAAGTCGCGCCTCGGCGGCCCTGGCCCGGGCGACGTCGATCTCCTCGGCGAGCTCGGCGATCGGCGCCAGCAGCACCACCGCCCGCTCGGGGTCGACCTCGACGAGGCCGCCGTGCACGGCCGCGAGCACCGTCGGGCCACCGGTCGGGGCGATCCGGCACTCGCTCACCCGCACCGCGCCGATGAAGGGGACGTGCCCGGTGAGGAACGCGATGTCACCCCCGGCGGCGCGCAGCGACACCTCGTCCGCCTCGCCCTCGAAGAGGGTCCGCTCGGGCGTGCGCAGTGCGAAGGGGAAGCTCACGGCCTCACCCGGCCTGCTCCTCGAGCTGCTTGGCCTTCTCCCGTACCGACTCTGCGCCGCCGACGTTGAAGAACGCCTGCTCCGGGACGTCGTCGAGCTCGCCGTCGACGAGCGCCGCGAAGGAGTCGATGGTCTCGTTGATCGGCACGTAGATCCCCTTCAGCCCCGTGAACTGCTCTGCGACGAAGGTGGGCTGCGAGAGGAAGCGCTGGATCTTGCGGGCGCGGGCGACGATCAGGCGGTCCTCCTCCGACAGCTCGTCGAGGCCGAGGATCGCGATGATGTCCTGGAGGTCGCGGTAACGCTGGAGGACCTCCTGGACCCGGCGGGCGACGGCGTAGTGGCGCTCGCCCACGATCTCCGGCGCCAGGATGGTCGAGGAGGAGGCGAGGGGGTCGACGGCCGGGTAGATCCCGAGCGCGGCGATCTGGCGGGAGAGCTCCGTCGTCGCGTCGAGGTGGGTGAAGGTCGTGAACGGCGCAGGGTCGGTGTAGTCGTCCGCGGGGACGTACACCGCCTGCATCGAGGTGATCGAGTGCCCCTTGGTCGAGGTGATGCGCTCCTGCAGCTCGCCCATCTCGTCTGCGAGCGTCGGCTGGTAGCCGACCGCGGAGGGCATCCGCCCGAGCAGCGTCGACACCTCCGAGCCCGCCTGGACGAAGCGGAAGATGTTGTCCACGAAGAGGAGCACGTCCTGGTTCTGCACGTCCCGGAAGTACTCGGCCATGGTGAGGGCCGAGAGCGCGACCCGGAGCCGCACCCCGGGCGGCTCGTCCATCTGGCCGTAGACGAGCGCGGTCTTCGAGATGACGCCGGACTCCTGCATCTCGAGCCAGA
>JAJYWE010000039.1:0-7565 GCA_021791675.1 Actinomycetes bacterium
GTCCTCACCCACACCGGCCCCGCCTTCTGCGCGGGCGCGGATCTCTCCTCGGGCGGGCTCGCCGCCCCACCGGGCCGCCACGACCTCGCCGGCGTGCTCGCTGCGATCCAGGACTGTCCGAAACCCGTCCTCGGCCGCATCCTCGGCCACTGCGCAGGCGGTGGGGTGGGCCTCGCGGCGGCCTGCGACCTCGCGGTCGCCGCCGCCGGGGCCACCTTCGGCTTCAGCGAGGTCCGCCTCGGCGTGGCCCCCTCGGTGATCTCGGTGGTCTGCCTGCCCAAGCTCTCCCGAGCCGACGCGCTCGCCCTCTTCCTCACCGGCGAGCGCTTCTCCGCCGAGCGCGCCGCGGCAGCGGGCCTCGTGACCGCGGCGGCCGCCCCGGAGGAGGTCGACGCGACCCTGCACCGCTGGATCGAAAAGCTCCTCCTCGGCGCACCGGGCGCCCTCGGCGCGGCGAAGCGCCTCGTCTACGGGGCGGGCACCCTTCCCCGTGACGAGGCGCTCCGGGCGCGAAGCGTGGAGTCGGCCGAGCTGTTTCGCGGCGAGGAGGCGACGGAGGGGATGGCCGCCTTCCGAGAGCGCCGCTCCCCGCGCTGGGCGACCTCGCCCCCCCCGGAGTCCTCCGCCGACTGAGCCGGCGCCAAGCCCTCCTGGGCAGGGCTTCACCCCGGCCCACGCCGCCGGCCAACCGAGCGGCTCAGCCAGCCAGGCTCAGCTCGCCAGGCTCAGCTCGAGCGGTACCACGTCGCGACGAAGTGGCCCCCGACGCTGTTCAGGGGTGAGACGCCGACGAGGGTGCTCCCCGAGGTGTCCACCATCGTGAGCGCGACATCGGGGAAGCTGTCGATCACCCCGAGAACCCCACCCGAGCGCACTCGCGCCCCGATGACCGACCACTTCCCGAAGTCCGGCAGCACGGCCAGGCCGGTCGAGGTGGACGGCCGCTCGGCGATCCACTCGGCGCTCGAGTTCGAGCAGGTCGAGGAGCACCGCTGGGTGGTGGTGAACGAGGCGGAGGGGTTCGTCTGGTCCTCGACGTGGAGGTCGTATGCCCCGTTCGAGTAGACGACGAAGCTCGAGAGCGTGTCGCCCGGGCTCACCGGTGCCACGATCTGCACGGCGTTCGCCGGGTACATCTCCCACCAGTCGTAGTACGACGCCACGCCGTTGTCGCAGTAGGCGAGGGAGCCATCCTGCTCGACTGTGCCGTCGTTGAAGCCGTCGAGACCGACCCAGAACGCAGCGAGCTCCTGTCCCGTCGGGTTGCAGCTCACCGCGGGCTGCACCCAGGTCGCCTGGACCTGCGTGTAGGTGTTGCCAGCGGAGTTGTCGTCGGCGTAGCCCGCCCAGTTCGTCGACTCGGCCTGCGCAGTGCCCCGGACCCGCAGCCCGACCAGGGGGGCGCGCCCCGGCGCCGCGGCGTTCGGCGACCCGAAGTGGACGCTCGTCAGCGCGGCGGGAACCCCCCGCGACGCCGGCCCGCGCGCTGCGGCGGCCGCCGTTCCCGCCCCTCCCCCGGCACCACTCGCTGCGGCGGCGAGCAGTCCGGCGGCACCGAAGGCCGCTGCTGCGGCACCGACCCGCCCCCGGCGCGCACCCCGGCGTCCGCGCCGCTCACTGCCCCCTCCTCGCGGCATGTCCCCCGCGCCCGCGCGCCCCTCGCTCACAACCTGCTCCGCCACGGCTTCCTCCCTGGGTGTACTGCGCCGGCGGCGCAGGTCACGGAGAGCATTTCTCGTCGTCGCGTTCGATGTCAAGTACGACGCCGACGGGCGTTCCTCGCGCCGGCGTGCGCCGCTCGCGACCGCAGAACGCCTCACGTCTGGGTGTGGCTGGCCTCGCTCCTTCCAGGGACGAGCATCTCCCCCCTGGGACTGGCCTGACCCCTGCCCGGGACCGGCCTCATGCCCGGCTGCGAGCAGCGTCCAGCACGGCACGGACCGCCTTGCCGTCCGCTCGACCCCCGCTCTCGCGCATCACCCGGCCGACGAGGAAGCCCGCCACCTTCTCCTCGCCAGCGAGCCAACGCCCCCACTCCTCCGGGTGTGCCGCAGCGACCGAGCGGACGAACTCCTCCACCGCCCCCGCGGGGAGCGCTGCGAGGCCCCGTGCGGCCGCGATCTCGGCCGGGTCACCCCCCTCGGCCAGCAGGACACCGAGGACCGTCTTCGCCTGTGTGGCGCTCAGCTCCCCCGCCGCTTCCATCCGGCAGAGGTGGGCGAAGGCCTCCACATCCAGCCGGCGCGCCGCATCCGGCTCCGCGGCGGCCTCGTTCGCCACCCGAGCGAGCGCGAGCGCCGGCTCCGCACCCCGCTCCACGGCCCCGGCCACCAGCTGGTCGAGATCGCTCGCCACGACGGCCGCCACCTGCGCTCCGGGGGCACCCGCCCGGGCCGGGTCTTGGTCACCGCCTCGCGAGAGCAACCCGAACAGGCGCGCTCGGCGCGCGGCCGGAAGCATCGGCACCGCCGCACGTGCCCGCTCGAGCAGGGCTGCGTCCGGCGCCACGGGCACCAGGTCGGGCTCGGGGAAGTAGCGGTAGTCGAACGCCTCCTCCTTCGAACGCATCGCAACGGTGCGGCCCTCGTCCTCGCGCCAGTGACGCGTCTCCTGGGCGACGGTGCCGCCGGCGAGCAGCACCGCCACCTGACGCGCGGCCTCGTGCTCGACTGCCCGCCCGAGGCTGCGCAGCGAGTTCAGGTTCTTGACCTCGCAGCGCGTGCCGAGTGTCGCATCCCCGACGCGCCGGACGCTGACGTTGGCGTCCACCCGGAGCGACCCCTCCTCCATCCGCCCGTCGGAGGCGCCGACGGCGACCAGGATCGCCCGCAGCTCGGCCACGTAGGCGCGGGCCTGTTCGGCCGAACGGAGGTCCGGCTCCGAGACGATCTCGAGCAGCGGGACCCCGGCGCGGTTGTAGTCCACGAGCGAGTGGCTCGCCCCGTGGATGCGTCCGTCGCCACCCACGTGCGTGGTCTTGCCGGTGTCCTCCTCGAGGTGTGCCCGCACGATCCCGATGCGGACCCCGTCCGGGAGCTCGAGCGAGCCGCCCACGCAGATCGGCTCGTCGTACTGGCTGACCTGGTAGTTCTTCGGCATGTCGGGATAGAAGTAGTTCTTCCGGTGGAACAGCGACCTCCGCACGTCCGACCCGAGCGCTACCCCGACGCGCGCGGCGAGCTCCACCGCCTCGGCGTTGAGCACCGGGAGCGAACCCGGCAGGCCGAGACAGACCGGGCACGTGTTGGTGTTCGGGACGTCACCGAACGCGTTGCGACACCCACAGAACAGCTTCGTCGCGGTGGAGAGCTCCGTGTGGACCTCGAGCCCGGCGACCAGCTCCCAGCCCTCCACCGGCCACACCGGCACCGTCACCGCCGCGCTCATCGCCCGCCGGTCCCCTGCCCGGCCGCCCCGCCGGCCTCCTGTCCGGTCCCCTGCCCGGCCGCCCCATCAGCCCCGCCCCGTGGCGCCATCGCCTCGAGCGACGAGCCCACCTGGAACAACACCTCCTCCCCGAGCGCCGGCGCGAGGACCTGCACCCCGACGGGGAGCCCCGACTCGCCCGTCCCGAACGGGACCGACAGTGCCGGCTGGCCGGTCAGGTTCGACGGGACCGTGAAGACGTCGGAGAGGTACATCGAGAGCGGGTCCGCCAGCTTCTCCCCCTGGTGGAATGCGACACCAGGCGTCGTGGCACCGAGTAGGACGTCGAAGCGCTGGTAGGCGTCGGCGAAGGCCTGGATCATCAGGGTCCGCACTCGCTGTGCCTGGCCGTAGTAGGCGTCGTAGTAGCCGGCGGAGAGCGCGAACGTCCCGAGCATGATGCGACGGCGGACCTCCCGACCGAAGCCGGCAGCGCGTGTCGCAGCGTTCATCGCCGCCACGTCCTCCCCCTCCACCCGCAGCCCGTAGCGCACCCCGTCGTAGCGGGCCAGGTTCGAGGACGCCTCTGCCGGCGCGAGGAGGTAGTAGGCCGGCAGTCCGTACCGGCAGGCCGGGATCGCCACCTCGTCCACCTTCGCGCCCGCGCCGGCGAGGCGATCGGCCGCAGCCGCGACCGCGGCAGCCACCTCGCGATCGGCCCCCTCCACCAGGTCGCCCACGACGCCGACGCGCAAGCCCTCGACGCCCCGCCCGAGCACCGGCCCGAGCACCGGGGCTGGCCGGTCGAGGCAGGTCGAGTCCGCAGGGTCCGCCCCGGCGATCACCTCGAGCGCGAGTGCTGCATCCGCGACGGTGGCGGTGAGCGGGCCGATCTGGTCGAGCGAGGAGGCGAACGCGATCAACCCGTAGCGCGAGACCAGCCCGTAGGTGGGCTTCACCCCGACCACGCCGCAGAGCGCAGCCGGCTGGCGGATCGAGCCCCCGGTGTCCGAGCCGAGCCCGATCGGGGCCATCCCCGCGGCGACCGCAGCGGCACTCCCTCCCGACGAGCCGCCAGGAACCCGCTCGGGATCGTGGGGGTTCGCGGTCGCGCCGAAGGCCGAGTGCTCGGTCGAGGAGCCCATCGCGAACTCGTCCAGGTTGGTCTTCCCGACGAGCAGGGCACCCGCCTTCCGCAGCCGGGCCGCCACGGTCGCCTCGTAAGGCGGGACCCAGCCCTCGAGGATGCGGGAGCCGCACGTCGCGGGCAGACCGGGCACGCAGAGGTTGTCCTTCAGCACGACCGGCACGCCCGCCAGCGCCCCGACCGCCTCCCCACGTGCCACCGCCTCGTCGAGCGCCGCTGCGGAGGCCCGCGCCCGCTCGACGTCGAGCGCGAGGAAGCAGTGCAGCGCCGGCTCCCGGGCCTCCACGACCGCCAAGTGCTCCTCGAGCACGTCCTGCGCCCGGAGCTCGCCGCGGCGCACCGCCTGGGCGATCCCCACTGCACCCGCGTGCAGCCCGGCCGCCCCCGTGCCGCCGTCCGTCCCGCCCGGCCCGACAGCGCCCGACGTGCCGGCCCGCTCGTCCGCCACGATCAGGCCCCGCCCAGGATGCGGGGCACGCGAAACCGGCCCTCTGCGGCGTCCGGCGCCATCGCGAGCACGACCGCCGGGTCGAGGCTCGGGCGGACCTCGTCGGCACGGAGGACGTTCGCGAGCGGGAGCGGGTGGGCCGTCGGGGGGACCGCCGCCGTGTCGAGCGCTGCGACGTCCGCGGCGTAGTCGAGGACCGCCGCGAGCTCGCCCGCGAGGACGTCCAGCTCGTCCTCGGCGAGTGCGAGGCGCGCGAGCTTGGCGACGTGGGCGACCTGGTCGCGGGAGATGCGAGGCTCCACCGGCGGAAGTCTATGGCGAGCCTGGGACCGGGCTCCCGTCTCCACCTCGGGGCAGGCTCCCCTGTCCAGCCCGCGCAGGCCTCTCCGCTCAGCCGGGGAGAGAGCCCCTGTCCTCGCCCACGACCGGCCGCTCGGCGCCGGCAACACGGCGAGCGAAGGCGACGGCGCCCTCCTCGATGCGCTCGGCGTCGTTGTCGAGCGTCGCGACGTGGTAGCTGTCGGCGAGCCAGACGCGCTCGAGGCGATCGCCGAGCACCTTCTCGAGCAGGTCACCCGAGGACGTCGGCACGACGTGGTCCTCGACGCTCGAGAAGAGCAGGACGGGACAGTCGATCTTGTCGAGGTCGGTCACGAGCTGGCTGGTTCCCTCCTGGAGGGAGAGGAGGGGCGCGATCGGTGTCGCCGGGTAGGCGAGCTCGCTCGCCCCGGGCGCCTTGATGTCCGAGCCGATGCCCGGGATCGTCTCGACCCCCTGTCCGAGCGCCTGGGTCAGCATCGCGACGAAGGACTCCGCGGCAGGCTCCACGAGGGGGTTCACGAGGACGAGCCCGGCGATCTCGGCGTGGTGCGCCGCGAGCCACAGGGCGAGCGTGCCCCCGAGGGAGAGCCCCGCCACCAGGACCGGCTCGCAGCGCGCCACCAGGTCCGCGCAGACGTCCTCCACCGCCTGGGTGTAGTCGCCGAAGCGGGTCGGGACCATGTCCTCGACCCGGGTCCCGTGCCCCGGGAGGAGGGGGAGCTCCACGGTGAAGCCAGCGGCGGCGAAGGCCTCGGCGAGCCGGCGCATCGACTGCGGGGAGCCGGTGAAACCGTGGAGCACGAGCACCCCGGCCTCGCCACCGGCGTAGGACCAGGGCTCCGCGCCCGCGAGCACCGGGTGGTCACTCATCGCGCACCTCCCGGGCCGGACGCCACGCGCTCCCCGCCCGGCGCCCCCACCCCCGCGGCGACGCCCGGGGCTGACCCCGCTCCGATCCGGCGCACGGCCTCGAGCGTCCGGTCCACCTCGTCTGCGCTGTTGTAGGGCGCGAGCCCCATCCGCACCACCCCGCCGTCTGCGCCGAAGCCGAGCCGCTCGACCAGGCTCGATGCGTAGAAGTCCCCGTCTCCCACGAAGATGCCCTCCTCAGCCAGCGCGGTTGCGACCTGGCGGGGAGAACGGTAGCCGAGCCGGAACGCAACCGTCGGCGTCCGGCGAACGCCTGTCGGCGGACCGACGAGCTCGACACCGGGGATCTCGGCGAGTCCCGCCCGCAGGCGCTCCGCGAGGACGCCCTCCTCGGTCTCGACCTGCGCGAGCGCTCGCCGCAGCGCCGGCCCACTCGGCACCGACCAACCCGCGAAGGACTGCCCGCCGAGTCCCCCGGATCCGTCGGGGCCACCTGATCCTCCGAGCCCGTGACGGCTGAGCCCCCCGGGTCCTGCGGACCCCAGCCAGCCGAGGGCCCCCGGCGTCTCGCCCCCGAGCTCGCCGAGGAAGGCGAGCGCGCCGAGCAGTCCGGCCAGTGCCTCGAAGCTCTGCGTGCCCGTCTCGAAGCACTCGGGCGCACCGTCGGGCGCGGGGGCGACCTTGTACGCCCTGAGCTCTCGGGAGAGTGCCGGCGCGAGCGCCGCGATGCCGAGATGTGGGCCGAAGAACTTGTAGGCCGAGCAGAACAGCAGGTCGGCGCCGAGCTCGCCCGCGTCCACCGGGATGTGGGGCGCCGCATGGACGGCGTCGACGGCGACGCGCGCCCCGACGCGATGCGCCGCCTCCGCGATGGCCGCCACGTCGGTCACCGTGCCGACCACGTTGGAGGCGAGCCCGACGGCGACGAGCACGGTTCGCGGGCCGATCGCGGCCTCGAGCGCCGCCAGATCGAGGGTGCAGGACTTCCGGTCGATGGGGACCCAGCGCACTGCGAGCCCCCGGTCCTCGGCTGCGGTCCGCCAGGGGTCGACGTTCGCCCGGTGGTCGAGCTCGGTGACGACGACCTCACCACCCGGAGCCCAGTCCCGGGCGAGTGTCCGGGCCAGCGCGAACGCCAGCGTGGTCATGTTCGGCCCGAAGACCACCCCGCTCGGCGCCGCGCCGAGGAAGCGTGCCATGCCGAGGCGGGCGGCGTCGACGAGCTCGTCCGTCTCGCGGCTGGTCGGAGAGGCGGCATGTCGGTTCGCCATCCCCGAGCGGGCACAGGCCGCCTGCGCGTCGATCGCCAGGTCGACCATCTGCGAGCCACCCGGCCCGTCCAGGTAGACGACCGGGCGTCCCTCCTGCGTGCGGGCGAGGGCGGGGAACCGGCGTCGGTCGAGGTCCATGCCG
>JAJYWE010000039.1:7665-9679 GCA_021791675.1 Actinomycetes bacterium
CTGAGGAGGAGCCGGGTGGAGAGGTTCCCGTTCCTGAGCCCCGAGTGGATCGAGGCTGCCAGGGCGATCGCGGCCGTGCACCGCGAGCGCCTCCCTTCGCCGACCGAGGAGGTCCGGGTCAACCTCGTCGTCACCGAGGTTCCCTTCGCCGACGCCGAGCTGCTCGCCCACCTCGCCGCGCAGCCCGGCCTCGTCGAGGTCGACCTGGGCGCCCTCGACTCCCCCGACGTCACCGTCACGCTCGACTACGAGACGACGCGGGCGATCTTCGTCGAGGGGAACGCGCAGGCCGGGATGCAGGCGTTCATGGCGGGGAGGGTCCGCGTCGACGGCGACATCGGCCGGTTGATGGCCGTCTTCGGGATGGGCGGTGCCCCGGACCCGATGGCGGGCGACATCGGCGCCGAGCTCCGCGCCATCACCGAGGGGGTGGACTGAGGTCTCACCGGTCGGACGTGCCCGAGCTCGGCGGGCGGCGCAGGCGCGGGCTTTCGGAGGTGCTGGCGGCCTCGGGGGGTGGCGGCACCGGCAACGGCTGGGGAACGTTGCCTCAGCAACACCACCCCCCGACGCCCCAGCGACCTCTACTGTAGCCGCCACCCCGCCCGAGGGAAAGGGGATTTTCACACACGCCTTGACACGGGCTTCGCCACCAGAGCTCGGCGGCCGGCGAGCCCGACCGCCGAGCGCGGCTACTCCCCGAGCACCGTCGCCATCTCGGCGTCCAGCTCCTCGACCGTCCAGCGGCCCTTCTTCTCGATCTGGTTCGTGAGCGACCACGGCTGGAAGAGCTGGACCCGGCCGCCGTAGACGAAGAAGACCTTGCCGGTGACGGCGCAGGACTGCCGTGCCAGCCAGGCGACGAGCGGGGACACGTTCCCCGGTGCCCACTCGTCGAATGCACCGGGCTCCGCGGGTGGCTTCACGAGGTCCGAGAGACCGGGCGTGGACTCGGTCATGCGGGTCCGGGCTGCCGGTGCGATCGCGTTCACCCGCACCCCGTAGCGGGAGAGCTCCTGCGCCCCGATGACCGTGAGCGCCCCGATGCCCGCCTTGGCGGCGCCGTAGTTCGCCTGGCCGGGGTTGCCGAGGAGGCCGGAGGTCGAAGAGGTGTTGATCACCACGGCGTTCGTCTCGTGCCCGGCCTTCGAGCGCTCCCGCCAGTAGGTCGCCGCCCAGCGCATCGGGGCGAAGTGGCCCTTCAGGTGGACGTGGATGACGCTGTCCCACTCCTCCTCGGTCATGTTGACGATGACGCGGTCCCGCAGGATGCCGGCGTTGTTCACGAGCACGTGGAGGTCCCCGAACGCCTCGACCGCAGCGTTCACGAGCGCTTGTGCGCCCTCCCAGCTCGCGACGTCGTCTCCGTTCGCCACGGCCTCGCCGCCGAGGGCGGTGATCTCGTCGACGACCCGTTCGGCGGCGGTGCGGTCACTGCCGCTGCCGTCGACGGCTCCACCCAGGTCGTTCACGACGACCTTGGCTCCCTCACGGGCGAAGAGGAGCGCGTGCTCCCTCCCGATGCCACCCCCCGCACCAGTGATGATGGCGACCCGTCCGTCCAGCGCTCCCATTGCCCCTTCCTTTCGCTCCGCTGCGGCGCCCTCGCAGCGCCGGCTCTCCCGCCGCCCGCAGCGCGACCCGCCCCACGAGCGCGCGCTTCGAGCGCAGGAGGCGTGACGTTCCGGGGAAGCTTACGCGAGCGGCCTGCTCGCCGTGCCCGGCAGCCACACCGCGACCGCCGAGCAGCCACGCGCCGAGCGGCCACGCCACGAGCGCGGAGGCAGCCGAACGGCACCGGCCCGAGGCGGCGAGCGGGGTGAGGCCGCGAACGGGGTGAGGCCGCGAACGGGGTGAGGCCGCGACCGGCGCGAGGCAGCGCTCCCCTGGGCGCCTCTCCTCACGAGTCCCGCAGGAGCTCGTTCAGCTTGGATCCCTTGTCGAGCTTCAGCATGACGCCGCCGACCACGAGGAGGAACACCCATGCGCCGACCGAGAACGCGCGACCGAAGTA
>JAJYWE010000039.1:9779-12293 GCA_021791675.1 Actinomycetes bacterium
CGCGACCGAAGTAGTAGTGGGAGAAGGCCAAGTGGCTCGTCGACGCGGCGGTCGTGATGCCCGGGATCGCCCCCACTCCGGCAGGTTTCTCGAAGTCGCACGCCGGCACGAACACCCCCGGTGACGAGTACGGGCGAGGTTGGAGGGATCAGGGCCAGGTGATGGGCTCGACGTCAGTGTGATCTGGGCCAGTTGGGGGATCAGGGCCAGGTGACGGGCTCGCCGTCAGTGTGGCGGGGTAGGGAGCCGGAAGCCGTCGACGTCGTTGATCGGCAGCCCGGTCACGGTGGAGAGGAGCCGGCCAGCCAGGTAGAGGGCTTCTCGGAGCTCCAGGTCGGAGAGCGGACGGGAAACCGCAGCGACGCGGTGGATCTCGGTCAGCTCCTCTGCGAAGAGGGACGCCCAGCGACTGAGTCGCTGTTCGGGTGGCTCGACAACCCCGTTGGTGGAGCCAGGGAACGCCGCGCGTTCGTGGCTCGTCCAGGCGCTTGCCGGACGGCGGGCGAGCGCCTCGATGGCTTGGAGAGTGCTGTCGCGTTCGCTGAGACGATGCCGAGCCGCGGCGCGTTCGTCCTGGTCTTGCAAGGGATGGGCGAGCTCAGGCGGCAGGAGCGGCAAGGAACTTCTCTTCCTGGGCGTCGTAGCGGCCGATGTAACCGGCCAGGCGGATTGCCGTCAGGGGATCAGGCACAACGGTCGCGGCGGAGCTCCGTTCGGTGAGGCTGTCGAGCATCAGACTCAGTTCCATGGTCTCGCCGTCACCGAAGCGGACCAGCAACGAGAGCGACCCGTCCATGCCATCGACGTAGCGGGCCAGCGTCGAGAGCAGGAGGTCGCCCTGGTGCTCGATGCGGGAGACCTCTCCTTGGGCGACACCGAGCTGTTCGGCGACGGTGACCTGGGTGAAGGCACGAGCGCGTCGGAGCGCGGCCAGCGCCTCTCCGTACGCGGCGCGTCGCCGCTCGGCTCGGCTTGCCGCGGCCGCTCGGGCTACCTGGTAGCTGGGCTGGTCGCTGCGGTCGTGGTCGTTGGGGTCGTAGCTGCCCCAGCCTTCGGGAAGATCGTTCATCAGGGCTCCTGGGTCGTGCGTCGCGGGCGCGCCAGCGCCGCGAGGTAGGCGTCGAAGCGTTCATCGGCGATCGGCACGTTCTCGTCGTACCAGCGATTCGCCATGCCCGCCTTGTTGCCCGCAAGCAACAGGGCAGGCACATCGTTCGGTCCGAACCCAACCAGCACCCGGTAGAGGTGCGCGGCGTCGATGTCGACGCGAACTTCACTCATGTGGGGGAAGTGTCGAGAGATCTGGATGCGGTGGCGCACATCGGGCAGCGCCGCGGCCCGCCCGTGCTCTTGGAGATAGTCCAGCGCTTCGTCCACTTCGCCTCGGGTCGCATCGGAGAGGTTCCGGAGCCAGCCCGCCACCTGGGGGTGGCGGGGAAGGCCCAGCCCCTCAGTATAAACTGAGATCGATATCGCGTGTGGTCCATGAGATGCACGGGGGCGGGGTGCTGGCCGCGAGGTAGGCGAGCGAGGAGTGGGTGTTCCGCTCACCAGTCGGTGAGCTCGCTGACGCGAAACGCCGAGAACCTCGCTCACGTCGCGCAACGACACGCCCTGCTCGTGCAACTGCCTCGCAGCCATACGGGCCTCGGCCTCGGCGGCGGCCTGCGCCTCCGCCGAGGCCGCTGTGATCATCGAGGTGATGACGGCGCTGCCGGTCGTGGCACCGTTGGCGACCGAGAACGTGGCACCCGGTGGGCTGACCGCCACCTGCCCGGCGTCGAGGTTGACCGTCTGCGAGGTGCTGCCCTGGAGGACGCCCTCGTTCTGGCCTCCCGTGATCGCCGCGGGGGTCGGGGCGTCCTGTGCCGAGGGGTTGTCCGAGAGCGACGGGCTGTTCGAGACGATCTCGTTCCGGGCGAAGCTCGTCGCGGTGGGCGTGGTCTCCCCCGGGTTGAGTGTCACGGGCACGTTCCAGGCCCAGATCCCCGCCGTGCCGGTCGAGGTGAGGCGGTCCGCGCCGCTCCACGCGGGGGGCGAGGCGGTGGTGCGGAGGGGGAGCGGACCGCTCGTCGAGCCGGGCCGGTACCAGGAGTGACCGGCCTCGGGGTCGGTCGAGCGGGACGAGGGGATGCGGAGCCGATTCGATCCGCTGCGTACGTCGCGCGGGGCCTACGAGGAGCGCCGAGCGGTACGCCTTCGCTGGGAAGGGGGTGCGGCATGGGTGGGAGAACCTCGGCGAAGTTGCGGGACGCCGTGGACTTCTGGTGGCAGCCGGTTGCGCAGCTCGCGCTGGTCCTTCTGTTGGCGTTCCTCAGCCGGTTGGTTCCATTCCTTCGCTCGGAGCCGTATCTCGCGGTCGTGGTCGTCGTCCTCGTCACCCTGCCGGTCTCCCGTGGGTGGCCCATACGTGTCCGACCGTTTCCCGGGTGGCGAAACTCGGGCTCTTCACCGACGCAGACCCTGTAGGCCGCCACGGGCGCGTCCTGGGAGCTTCATGCGGGACGGGCTACG
>JAJYWE010000039.1:12393-14820 GCA_021791675.1 Actinomycetes bacterium
GGCCTGCCGTCGAAGTGGGGCATGGGGCGAACAACGTGCGGCGATGTGATCGACGAGGAGCTGGCACCGATCGTCGGCCTGGTTCCCCGCTACTCCGGCGATGGCCGCCCGGGCCGGCCCACAGAGGACGACGAAGGGATCCCTCCAGTCGCCGAGGCAACCGCCGGACTGGGTGGTCGCGGAGGCACCGGGGGACGGGTCCGCGGCGATCCCAACGGCTCGAGGAGACCACCTCTGGGCTGCCCACGCTCGGCAGCTCTGAGGTTGCCTCACCACCCAGCACGCGACCGTTCGTCTCGCGTGAGGCGGACGTTCGCGACCGTCGCTCAGGAGGGACCAAGGCGTCGCTCAGGAGGGACCAGGGACGCCCGGCTCCGCACTGCGAGCGCCCGCTCCCGCCACGCCGTCCTCGACTTCGTGGCGGAACAGGAGCATCACACCGACCAGGGCCCCCACCGTCATCGCCACCTCCAGGGCGAGCGGACCACCGCCCACGTGGCGCCGGACCTCGGCCAGGGAGGGCGTGAGCACCAGGCCGTGCACCACGAACGTCACCACCTCGAGCACCGCCACGGCACCGACCACGGCGGGCTGTGAAGACTGCCGGCGTCGGGGCGCCCGGTAGGCAGCGGCTGCGACGACGGTCGAGAGCACGACGACCACGGCGCTGAAGGCGACCTCCCCACCGGTCGGCGGGGCGAGGCTCGTCGTGAGCGCTGCCAACACCGCCCACACCACGAGGTGCACCGCTGCGACCGCTGCTCCGAGCAGCGCACCGAGGCCGACCAGGATCTCGGCGCGCCGCCGGAGCAGGCTCCAGGTGGGCGACCCCGGACCGAGCAGGCGAGCGAGCTCCGCTCGGGCCGGGGTCTCCGGCGGGGACCCCGTGGCTTTGCTCAGTCCTCGCCCGTCGTCACGACATCGGCGTCAGGAGCACGAGCCCGGGCCCGCCGTTGCCGCCACCCTCGGCACCGACTTCGCCCTTCCCGCTCCCGCCAGCGCCCACGACTGCGGCGTTGATCCCGCTGCCCGTGGTGCCACTCGGGGGGAAGTAGTAGTAGTAGCCGCCGCCGGTGCCGCCGGCGCCGTCGGTGCTGCCGTTCCCTCCGGGCTGACCTGGTACCTCGCTCAGCAGGATGACGTCGCCACTGGTGAAGGCCTCGCCGCCGTTCCCACCCAGGTCTGGAAGCTCCGGGTTGGCCACGGCCTGGCCGCCCCCTCCCATCCCGCCGAACGTGGTCACGCTCGCGCTCCCGCAGGTGACGCTCGAGCGTCCCCCGGCGAGCCCGTCGTAAGAGCTGTCGCGGACTCCATCCAGGACCCGACCGCTGCCGGTGCCGGGTGCCCCGACGACCACCGTGCACGTCTCCCCCCCGGTCACCGGCACCAGCGCGCGTGCGAACGCGCCGCTGCCGCCGCCGCCCGCACCCTGATTGGCCTGGAAAGTATCCGCGCCCCCGCCACCGCCACCCCAGAGCTCGACCCGCAGCTCGCTCACACCCGCCGGCACCGTGTAGGTGGCCGTCCCGCTGGTGAACGCCTCCTCGCCCGGCCCCGCCGGTCCGGTCGGCCCCTGTGGCCCTTCGGGCCCCGTCTTGCCCTGGGGTCCCTGGGGACCCTTCTGGTTCCACGAGATGGCCGTCTCCTTGCCCTGGCACGCGTCGGCCGAGGGCTCGAGCCGGAGAAGCCCGGAGGCGTTGTAACAACCATGGATGACGCCGTTGGGCCCCGGGATGGACCCGTTCACGTTCACACCGTCGGCGAACGCCACGCCGGTCCCGACGAGCCCGAGGGCGAGCACCGAGCCCGTCCCGATCGCGAGCACGCCCTTGGCCGAGAGCGCGCCCGCCCACCCCGCGCGCCCCGCTTCGTCTCCTGCGCTCTTCCAGTGCCTTCCGCTCTTGTGCTTCCGCATCTCGAATGCCCTCTCCCGTGAGGACGAAGCCCGTTCGGGCGAGCCTCGTCGCATGGTTGTGCTCCAGGATCCCGCTCGTTGTGGCGTGCACTCCCGCCGGCCTCCTCCGGCGGGCATCTCGGGTGGCCTACGCCGAGGCCACGGACTTCCTCTGTGATCGGATCTGACGACTGCCCTGGGTGCTCGGCCCTGGGTGCTCCGCGCTGGGTGCGCGACCCTGGGTGCTCGGCGCTGGACGGCCCACTCGGCGTCGGGCCCCGGACCGTCGACCCGCAGCGCGAGGCCACCCCCGGTCCGATCGGTCCGTCGCTCAGCTTCCGCGTTCCGGCTGACCCGGAGGCCCGGCACCGGAGGCCTCGCCCGCGAGGCCACGCTCGATCAGCCCGACCAGCTCCACCACGCCGACGAACGACTGGCGGTCGGTCGCTCCGAAGTGGATCTCGCCCACCAGCCGGCCCTGCTCGTCCCGGCGCACCTCGACCTCGGCCCTCATGCGATCGCTCCTCCTGGCC
>JAJYWE010000039.1:14920-18850 GCA_021791675.1 Actinomycetes bacterium
GCCCGAGGATCGAGGAGGCGGCGACGGTCGCCGCGGCGATCGCTGGGCTAGCCTCCGGCCATACCGGAAGCTCGCATCACAGGGTTGTCACACGGCGAGGTCGTCGTCGGGCGGGGGCTCGAGCTCGACCTGCTCGAGCGAGAGATGGCGGCAACCCTGGCCGGGCACCACCGCATCGTCGTCCTCGAGGGCGAGGCCGGAATGGGCAAGACGACCCTCCTCGAGCACTGGCTGGAACCGTCTGTCGACGAGCGGCCGGCGGGTGCGGCGACCGTGCTCCGGGCAAGCGCTGAAGAGGCCGAGTCGTCGCTCGCGTGGGGACTGCTCGGTCAGCTCCTCGTCGGTCTGGCTCAGCTCGACGGGCAGGGGGCGGGGCGTCTCCCGGCACCCGATGCCGACCCGCTCTCCGTCGGCCAGGGCCTCGTGGCGCGCCTGACCGCCCTCGCCGAGGTCAAACTCGTGGTGCTCGTCCTGGAGGACCTGCACTGGAGCGACGAGCCGTCGTCCCAGGCTCTGCGCTTCGCGCTCCGCCACGTCGGGAGTGCCCCGGTGCTGACCGTGGCCAGCGTCCGCCCCCCCTTCCCTGGGGCGCTCGGCGAGGGATGGAGGCGGCTCGTGGCTGCCTCCGGGCGCGTCGTGCACCTACGGGGCCTGGACCGCCAGGCGGTGGCGGAGCTCGCCCGAGCGTTCGGCCGAACGCTCCCGGACCGACGGGCAGCCCAGCTCCAGACCCAGACCGACGGCAACCCGCTCTGGGTGAGCGCGCTGCTCCGGGAGCTCTCCGACCAGGTCCTCTGCTCCGACGCAATCGAGCTGGCGGTCCCCCACGACCTGGCGACCACGATCCAGGCACAGTACGGGGCGCTCCCAGAGCCGGCCCGGGCACTGGTGGCCGCTGGTGCCGTGCTCGGGAACCGCTTCGACACGACACTGGCGGCCGGGATCGCCGAGATCACCGACCCGGCTGCTGCGCTCGAGGAGGCCGAGTCAGCCGGGATCCTCGCAGACACCGGCGCGGGGCAGGCCACTTTCCGCCACACACTCCTGCGCAGCGCCGTCCTCGGCGGCCTCGGTGCCGTCCACCGCTCGACCTTGCACTCGGCTGCGGCGAGGAGGCTCTCGGGTGCGGCCGCGCTCGAGCATCTGGCCCTGGCCACGCTCGCTCCGAGCGAGCCGGTGGCTGCCGAGCTCGAGCAGGCCAGCCGTCTGGAGCTCGCCGCATCGGAGCTCACCGCTGCGACCCGCCACGCCGAGGCGGCCTGGCGCCTCAGCCCACCAGGGCCAGCCCACCGGCGCAGGGCGCTGCTGGCAATGGAGACCGCTCTGGCCGCCGGAATGCCCGGGGCCGCCCGGCTGCACGTCGCCGAGGTCGCCGGCCCCGCGCTCGGCGCCCTCGCTGGCGGCACCCCCCGAGACGGGCCCGACCCCCAGTCCGAGACCCCGGCCGACGGCGACTCCCACACCCCGCCCGACAGCGACTCCGACACCCCGCCCGATGCCGAGTCCGGCGCCACACCGGACCGGGAGCCCGATCCCGAGCGGGACCACCTCCTCGGCTGGCTGGCTCGCAGCGAGGGGCGCTTCGTCGCCGCCGAGAGCCTGCTCCGCCGGGCCGAGGCCGCCTTGGACGCCCATCCCGAGCCCGACGTGGCCACTTGGCGCCAGCGCAGGGGGGCCGTTGCGCTGGAGCGAGCGCTGCTCGCGGTGGTCCGGATGGCGACGCCCGAGGCGCAGGCCATGGCTCGCCAGGCGGGTGACCTCGTCGGCGCAGGCCCGAGCCGGCATCTCGCCAAGGCGGTGCAGGCGATCTCGCTCGCCCTGGAGGGGGCGACGGCCGAGGCGCTCGGGGTCCTCGATCCGGGAGCCCCGGCCATCGTCGACCTGCACGAGCTCGGGGTTCGCGGGGTCGTGCGGCTGTGGGCCGACGACCTCCGGGGGGCGTATGAGGACCTCTCCGCCACCGTGCGCAGGTTGGAGGAGGGCGAGGTCCTGGTGGTCCTGCAAGCCAGGGCCTACCTCTCCGAGACGTGCTTCCGCATGGGACGCCTCGACGAGGCACGTCGCCTCGCCGAGACGGCGTGCGACATGGTGGACGAAGCGGGGCGGTGGTGGGACGTGGTCATCGTCCACACCAGGGCCGGCTGCGCAGCTGCAGTGGCAGGCGACCTGGACGCGGCCCGCTCCCACATCGGCGCCATCACTGCGCTCGCCACCCGCATCGGCAACGTGGGCCGAGCACAGGATGCACCGGCGCAGAGCCCCGAGACGTTCCAGCGACTGCGGAACTCGCTCGCCGCCTCTTCGGGCGTGGCCGTAGCCCTCGCCATCGCCGCCGACGACCCCGAGGCGCTGCTCGCCGCGGCAGAGCCCGCAGCCGAGCTGGTCCAGGGCACCGACCCCGGCACCTTCCCCTACGGCCCCGTGCTCGCCGAGGCGCTGGTCGGCCTCGGCCGGCTCGACGAGGCCACGGCCTGCCTCACCGCCTACGAGGAGCGGGCAGCCCGGCTCGGCCGGAGGCTGGCGACCATGCAGGCCCTCCGGATCCGGGGCATGCTGCGCTCGGCGCACGGCGACCACCCCGGCGCCCGTGAGGCGTTCGAACGGGCGCTCGCGATCGGGACTGCGCTCGACGCCCCCCTCGAGCTCGCCCGAACACGGACGGCATTCGGTCGCGCACTCGCCGCGAGCGGGGAGATCGCACGCGCACGCAGGGAGCTGGCCGGTGCCGAGCGTCTCCTCGCCACCGCCGGAGCGCACGGGTGGATGCCGGCGGTGAGGACTGGTTTCGCTGCACTCGAGCGCCAGGGGGGTGAGGGACGAGCAGAGCACCTCACGGGGAGCGAGGTCCGCATCGCGGAGCTCGCCGCGCAGGGGCTGTCGAACCCCGAGATCGCTGTGGCGCTCTCGCTCAGCCGCAAGACGGTCGAGTACCACTTGGCACACGTGTTCCGGAAGCTCCAGATCCGCTCACGCGCCGAGCTGAGGCCCCTCTTCCACGGCAGCGACTGACCCGGCCCGCGAGCGGCGCGGGACTCCTCCGCTCAGAGCGTGTAGAGGTTCACCGTCGTCCCGGGAGCGACCATCGAGCCCGGCGCCGGCGTCTGGTCGATCACCACCCCGGACCCGCTCGGGCCGTAGACCGCACCGAGGGAGAGGCCCGCGGCCTGCAGGAGCGACTGCGCCGTGGCGACCGATTTGAACTCGAGGTCGGGAACCTGGACGAGCTGCGGCCCCTTCGAGACCAGCACCGTCACCAGGGTGCCCTGGGGCACCGTTGCGCCCGGCGAGGGCTCGGTCGTGATCACTGCGCCGGCGCGCACCTGGGTACTGAACTCCGTGACCTCCGTCGCCGAGAGGTGGAGTGTGGCGAGCTTGGCCGCGGCGCCGGCGTAACTCAGTCCCGCGAGGCTGGGAACGGTGACCGGCGGTGGGCCGTCCGAGACGACCAGGTTCACGGTGGACCCATAGGGCTCGACGCCCCGGGGGGACCAGCTGATGACGCTGCCGGCGGGGACCGACTGGGAGTAGGCGGTGCTGACTCGGGCGGTGAAGCCGGTGGTGCTGAGGAGGGAGAGCGCGGCGTTCTGGTCGAGGTGCGCCAGCGACGGCACCGGTCGTGGCGCTGGCCCGAGCGAGAGGACGAGCCCCACCGCACGGTTCTCCGGCCAGCTCCGACCGGCCCCGGGCTGCTGCGACGCAACACGGCCGGCGGCGACCTGGCTGTCGTAGACGCTCGGGAGGCGCTGGACCTTCCAGTGCCCCACCCTGGTCAGCACCGCCGTCGCAGCCGCTGGCGGCATCCCGACCACCGGGGGCACCGGCGCCGAGGGCACGA
Organism: Actinomycetes bacterium; assembly: GCA_021791675.1. Classification (GTDB taxonomy): domain Bacteria; phylum Actinomycetota; class Acidimicrobiia; order Acidimicrobiales; family JAKAOS01; genus JAJYWE01. The sequence goes on from JAJYWE010000039.1 coordinate 18,756, forward strand.
CCAGGAAGCGGAGCGCCGCGAAGCTCCCCCCGGCAGCGAGGAGGGCAATCACCACGGCGAGCGCGGCGACCCGCCAGCCTCGCCGGCGCGTCCGA
>JAJYWE010000039.1:18950-27489 GCA_021791675.1 Actinomycetes bacterium
CACCACGGCGAGCGCGGCGACCCGCCAGCCTCGCCGGCGCGTCCGACCGCTCGCCGGGATGACCTCGGCCGGCACCACGACCTCTGCGGTGCTGTCGAGGGCGGCACTCCGACCAGCCACTACCTCCCCGCCGGCCGCCACGAGCTCGCCCGCCGTCCTGTCCGGTGCCCCCGCCCCCGCCGTCCCGGCTTCCAGCCCAGCCGTCCCCGCTTCTAGCCCAGCCGTCCCCGCTTCCAGCGCCGCCGTCCCCGCTTCCAGCGCCGCCGTCCCCGCTTCCAACGCCGCCGTGCTCGACCCCACCCCAGCCGTCGCCGACCCCACCCCAGCCGTGCCCCCGCTCGCCGGCCCGCTTCCCCCGGTCCCGGGCGCCAGCACCAACGGCGCCGGCGACGGGAGCCGGCGAGCAGCGCTGCGAAGCCCCTCCAACAGCCCCGGAGCGTCGAGCCGCTCGGCGGGATCCCGTCGGGTGGCGTCCCGGAGCACCGGTGCGAGCACCCCGAGCGACCCGGGCACCTCCGGATCGGCCTCGAGGCGCGCCATGAGCGTCCCGAGCGCGGTGTCTGCGCCGAACGGCAGCTCGCCCGTCGCCGCCTCGAGCAGGACCAGTCCCAGCGCGTAGACGTCGGATCGCCCGTCGAGGGGATGGCCCTGCGCCTGCTCGGGCGAGGCGTAGCGCGCGGTCCCGATCAACACGCCGACCGGTTCGGTCCAGGCCGCCTCGGCGAGCGCGCGCGCCAGCCCGAAGTCTGCCACGCGCAGGGCGCCGTCCTCTCCGAAGAGGAGGTTCGCCGGCTTGATGTCGCGGTGCACGACGCCACGGCGGTGCGCGTAGGCGAGCGCGCCACCGGCCTCTATCCCGAGGCCCGCCACCTGCGCCAGCGAGAGCGGTGCGCTCCGGTCGAGCAGTCCCCGGAGGCTGCCCCCTCCCAGGTACTCGAGGACCAGGTACGGCTCGCCGTCGTCCTCCCCCCAGTCGAACACCGCGACGACGTGCGGGTGGGAGAGCGCTGCGGCGGCACGAGCCTCCGCCCGGAAGCGCTTCAAGAAGCCCGGGTCGTCGGCGAGCGGTCCGTGGAGCAGCTTCACGGCCACGCGCCGGACCAGGGTGACGTCGTCGGCGAGGTAGACCTGTCCCGACGCGCCCCGCCCGATGGGCGCGAGCAGCCGGTAGCGCCCGGCGAGCACCCGCCCGACCTGCTCGGCAAGGGAGGAGCCTGCCATCCGCCCCAGGCTACCGGTCGGCTCCTCCCGTACTGGGGACCTCCCCGATCTCCCCGGTCTCGAGCAGGCGCGCGAAACCGGCCTCGTCCACCACCGGCACCCCGAGCTCGGCGGCCTTGGTGACCTTCGAGGCTCCCGGCTCGGCCCCGACGACGAGCGCCGTCGTCTTCGCGGAGACCGAGCCCGGCGACTTCCCGCCTCGCGCCTTGATGGCCGCCTCTGCCGCCTCCCGGCTCCAACCCTCGAGGGAGCCGGTGACCACGATCGACTTCCCGGCGAGCGTCGGCGCGAGCACCGGCGCCCGCTCACCGGTCGTGCGGACCCCCGCCGCCGTGAGACGCTCCACCAGCCGACGGTTCCGCTCCACGGCGAAGAAGGCGACGACGCTGGCCGCGATCTTCGGCCCGACCCCCTCCACTGCGGCGAGCTCCTCGGCGCCGGCGGCGACGATCGCGGCGAGGTCCCCGAATGCGAGGGCCAGCGCCCGGGCGGTCGTGTCCCCGAGGTGGCGGATGGCGAGCCCGAAGAGCAGGTTGGCGAGCGGCCGCGCCTTCGAGGCCTCGATTGCCGCCACGAGGTTCGCCGCCGAGAGCTCGGCGAAGCCCTCGAGCTCGCCGAGCTGGTCTGCGCGGAGGAGATAGAGGTCCGCGGCGTCGTGGACCAGGCCGGCATTCACGAGCTGGGTGACCCGCTGCTCGCCGAGCCCCTCGATGTCCATCGCACCCCGTGAGGCGAAGTGGACGATGCGCTGGACCTGCTGTGCAGGACAGTCGGCGTTGGTGCAGAAGGTGTCCGCCTCGCCCGGGAGTCTCGTGAGCGGCTCGCCGCAGGCCGGGCAGGTGCGGGGGAACTCCCAGGCCGGGAGGTCCGGCGGACGCTCGGCGAGCACGGGGCCGACCACCTCGGGGATCACGTCCCCGGCCTTGCGCACGATCACCCGGTCGCCCGGGCGGACGTCCTTCAAGCGCACCTGGTCCTCGTTGTGCAGGCTCGCCAGGCCGACGGTGGACCCCGCCACGACCACCGGCTCCAGCACTGCGAAGGGCGTCGCCTTCCCGGACTTGCCGATCGAGACCATGATCTCCCGGAGGAGCGTCGTGCGTTCCTCGGGCGGGAACTTGTAGGCGATCGCCCAGCGGGGCGCGTGGCTCGTCGCGCCGAGCTCCCGCCGCTGCGCAAGGTCGTCGACCTTCACCACGGCGCCGTCGATCTCGTAGGGCAGGTCGTGGCGTGCCGCCTCCCAGCGGGCGCAGTACGCGACGGCGTCGTCGAGGGTGGCGCCGGAGCGGATCTCCGGGTTGACGGGCAGCCCCGCCGAGGCGAGCAGCTCCAGGCAGGCCGAGTGCGTCGGCGGCAACGGCGCCCCCTCGAGCCGGGTGAGCTGGTGCGTCCAGAACGAGAGCGCCCGCGACGCCGTCACCGCCGGGTCCTTCTGGCGCAGCGAGCCGGCTGCGGCATTCCTCGGATTCGCAAAACGGCGCTCCCCGTTCGCCTCGGCCCGTTCGTTCAGGGCCGCGAACGCCTCGAGGGTCATGTAGAGCTCGCCCCTCGCCTCGAGCACGGCCGGGGCGGGCGTGAGTGCGAGACGCTCGGGGATGGCGGCGACCGTGCGCACGTTCGCCGTCACGTCCTCCCCGACCACGCCGTCCCCACGGGTCGCAGCCCGCACCAGCTCGCCGTGCTCGTAGCGGAGGCCGATGGCAAGGCCGTCGATCTTGAGCTCGCAGACGAAGGAGAAGGTGGCGTCCGGCAGGAGCCGCCCGATCCTCGCCGCCCACGCCCGCAGCTCCTCCTCCGAGAAGGCGTTGTCCAGGCTGAGCATGGGATCCTGGTGACGTACGGGCGCGAAGAGCGGCGAGGGCGGCGCGCCGACCGCGAGGGCGACCTCGCCCTCGCCAGGTCCGCCGGCCCCAACGGACCCGCCGCCGTCGACCGGTCCTCCTGCCTCGGCTGGTTCGCTGGCCTCGAAACGTGCGCCGGCTCCGCGACGTGCGCCGGCTCCGCGACGTGCGCGGGCTTCGACGGATCCGCCGGCCTCGACCGGCTCGCCCCCGGCGGCCAGCCCCTCGAGCGCGGCGAGCTCCCGCACCAGCGCGTCGTAGTCCCCGTCGGGGATCTCCGGATCGTCGAGGGTGTGGTAGCGGTAGGCGTGGTAGGCGACGAGGCGGCGCAGCTCCTCGATCCGAGCTGCGCCGTCGACTGCAGCTCCCGTCACCTCGCCTCGCGGCACTGGACCCACCCCCGCCGGCTCAGGTCGCCTTGCCACGCCCGAACCCTACCGGAGGGCTCCGACAGCGGTCCTCCACGCCCGCCCCGGTGGCCACCTCCCCTCCCAGCCCCTCCCAGCCCCTCCCAGCGCGGCCCCTCCCAGCCCGACCAAATCCGATGCAACCGCGGCGCCCCCCCGTGCGAAGACCAGGGTGCGCCGGGGAGACGCCGGCCGGACCCAAGGAGAACCAATGCGATCACGCACCACCAAACTGCTCCTCGCCGCTGCGGCCGGCGGGGCGCTCGTCGCCGGGCCGCTGTTCGCTGCCGGGCCCGCCTTTGCATCGAGCGCGGATGCCACCGTCACCGTCGTCCACGGCGTGCCGGGCGTGCCCGTCGACGTCTACGTCAACGGCAAGCTCACGCTCCCGAAGTTCGAGCCCGACACCGTCACCCAGCCCCTCGAGCTGCCGCCGGGCACCTACGACATCGCGATCCGCAAGGCAGGAGCGCCCTCCACCGCCGCGCCGATCATCTCCGGCTCGGCGACCCTCGTGGCCGGCGAGAACGCGAGCCTCGTTGCGAACCTGACGACCAGTGGCACCCCGACGCTGTCGGTCTTCGAGAACGACACCTCGACGATCCCTGCGGGTGACGCCCGCCTCGTGGTCCGCCACGTGGCCGACGCACCAGCGGTGGACGTCCTCGCCAACGGCAAGGTTGCCTTCTCGGACCTGGTGAACGGCCAGCAGGCCATGGCCACGCTCCCCGCCGGGACCATCACGGCCGCGGTGAACCTGCACGGCACCTCGACGACGGTCCTCGGGCCCACCTCGCTCGACCTCGCCGCCGGCACCGAGACCATCGTCTACGCCGTCGGCTCAGCATCGGCCCACACGCTGACGCTGCTCACCCAGACGATCTCGGGGCTCGGGCCGGCACCGAGCGCCGTCGTCACCGGTAACACCGACCCCGTCACGCAGCACGTGCTGCCGCTGGCGGCGCTCGCAGCGGTCGTCGTCGTCGGAGCCGGCATCGGCGGGCTCTCGATCCGGCGCCTGCGGACCCGGGGCGAGGCGAAGTGATGCGAGGCGGCCGGTGGGACCGGCTCGGAGTCCTCGGCGTGGTCGGTTCCCTGGCGCTCGTCGGCGGTGGCGTCGCCACCTGGGCGCTGTGGACCCGACCCGGGGTCATCCGACTGCTCCCGGTCCCGCCGGTCGCCGCCACACCCACCGGGGCGTCGACGCCCGCCGGATCCACGGGCGCCTCGGGCACGACCAGTGCGACCACCAGCTCCTCGCCGGGAGATGGGCTGCGGAGCCTCCCCCACGGGCTCCGCAGCGGCACCGCCGCCACCGGGGCAGTCGGGAGCACCGTCACCGCTCCCGTCCCCTCGATCCAGCGCTCGCTGGCCGTCGCGACCTCGCCGACCGGCCAGGCGTCGTTCCTCGCCGGTGAGGAGGCACTCACCCCGGTGGCAGTGGAGATACCGGCAACCGGCGTAGACGCCAACGTCGTCCCCGAGCCCGTCGAGCCGGATGGGGCACTGGTGATCCCGGTACCGCACCTGGTCGGGTGGGACGAGGACGGCCCGGCTCCCGGCCAGCCCGGTGCGACGCTCCTGGCTGGCCACATCGACGACTTCGGAGTGCCGGGCGCATTCCTCCGCCTCGACGCCGTGCCGCTCGGAGCGACCGTCACCGTCGACACCGCCGGCGGGGGAGTGTTCCGCTACCGGGTCGTCGAGCGCCTCGTCCAGCCACAGTCCGCACTCGCGAGCTCGCACCTCCTCCAGGCGACCGGGGCTCCCCACCTCGTGCTCATGAGCTGTGGCGGGGTCTACGATCCGTCCGTTCACCTCTACGAGGACAACATCGTGATCGTGGCGGAGCAGGTCTCTGCCACACCACCTCCAGCGAGTGCAGCCGTGACCGCAGCCAGCCCGCTCGGCGCCCGAGCCGGGAGCGAGAGCGGCCCAGCAGCCAGCACCCCGCCCGGCTCCACATGAGGTGGGGATCGGGCAGGGACCCGCTCTCCCGGGGGGCCGAGGGTGCCGTGTCCACGCACCGCTCGAGCGCGGATTCGTTCAGGGCGCGCCCCAGCCCCGCAGGCAGCTCGGCTGCGCTGCAGGATCAGCGTTCGCTTGTCGTCGCCTTGGGCCGGGGCGAAGAGCGTGCGCTCGAGGAGTGCTTCCGTCGGCATGCGGCAATGGTGCGCACCTACGTCCGGCACTTCGTCCCTGCCGACGGGGTCGACGACGTCGTGCAGATGGTCTTCCTCGAGCTCTGGCGCAGCCGAGCCCGCCTCGACCCGGAGCGCGAGCTGGAGCCCTGGCTCCTCGCCGTGGCACGTCGGCGGGCGATCGACTCGCTCCGCCGACGGCACGACGTGGTGGACGCCTCGGCCCTCCGTGACCTCGTCGGAGACCGGGGTGAGGAGATCGCAGAACGAGTGGTCTGGGCGATGGAGGTCCGCAACGCCCTCGGGCGCCTCCCCCAGGCCCAGCAAGAGGCCATAGGTTTGTCGTACTACGAGCAGCTCAGCCAGCGGGAGATCGCCGAGCGGCTGGACGTCCCACTCGGGACGGTGAAAGCCAGGGTCGCCCGCGGACTCGCCCGGCTGGCCGACGAGCTCAGAGGAAGTGACCGATGACACCCCCCGACGACCCAGATCCGACCGCCACCCCGCCTCCGCCCGCCGGCCCGCCTCCGCCCGTCGCCCCGTCGCCAGAGCGGCCACACCCGGGCGAGCACGTCGGGCCCTCCCTCCCTCCGCTCCTCGCCGGGGAGCTCGGCCGAACCGAGACCCTCCAGGTCGCAGATCACCTCCAAACGTGCCAGGAGTGCCAGGCGGCACTGGTGGACATCGCGGTCGGCACGGGTGCGCTGCGCGCTGCAGCCCGCATCGAGCACTGGCTGGCCGAGCCGGCTGCGGCACCGCCGTCCTCGGCACCAGCGTCCTCGGCACCGGCATCCTCGGCACCGGCGGCGCTCGCCACCCGCACCGGCGAAGCCGGGACCCCGAGACAGGACGGCGAGGACATCGCCTTCCTCCCCGTCCTCCGCGAGATCCGCCGGCCCCGGGCGCGCCTCCGAGCCGCCACGGCTGCGGTCGCCGCTGCAGTCCTGCTCGCCGGGGGCGTCCTGCTCGGCCGCCAGCTCCCGAGCCGACGCGCGACCAGCGGGCCGGTCGTCGCGACCGCGGCGCTCGAGCGCCTCGCGGCACCGGCACCCGCAGGCGGCGAGGTGACCGTCGTGGCGAAGGGCAAGGACCGGCTCCTCGTCGTGCGCACGGCGAACCTGCCCCCGCCCCCGGCTGGAGACTTCTACGAGGTCTGGCTGCTCGCGCCGCAGACCGACAAGATGCTGCCGATGGGCGTCCTGCCCCCGACCGGGACCGGCTCCTACGGGATCGCCGGCTCGATCATGCAGCAGTTCTCGGCCGTGGACATCAGTCTCCAACGCAACAACGGCGATCCCGCCCACTCCAAGACCAGCGTGCTCCGCGCCTACTACTGACCGAGGGACACCGCTCCGAGGGAACCTGCCCCTCCCCCGCGCCGCGTCGTCCACGCGAAACTCGCTTGCGACATCCCCGCGAGCCGACCACCTTGGAGCCATGCCGCAGACACTCTCTCCACGACTGATCTCCTGGGCCGACGACCTCGACCCCGGCACCCTCGAGCAAGCCGGGCGGACCGCGCGCCTCGAGATCCTCGCGGGACCGGTTGCGCTCATGCCCGATGCGCACGTCGGGATCGGCGCGACCGTCGGCTCGGTGGTTGCGACGGCCGGCGCAGTCGTCCCGGCAGCGGTCGGGGTCGACCTCGGCTGCGGCATGATCGCTGCACGCACGGACCTGTCGGCGGGCGATCTCCCCGACGACCTGTCGCGACTCCGGGACCGCCTGGCACGGGCCGTGCCCGCGGGCGTCGGGCGGGGCCACGACGACGCGACGGATGCGGCCGGCTCGTGGCTCACCGAGCACCCCCCGCCCTCCGAGCTCTCGGGACGTCAGGCGGCGAAGGCCGCCGACCAGTTCGGCAGCCTCGGCTCGGGGAACCACTTCGTGGAGGTGAGCCTCGACCGCCAGGAGCGGGTCTGGGTCGTCCTGCACTCCGGGTCGCGCGGCATCGGCAACGAGCTCGCGTCCCGGCACATCGCGACGGCGAATGCGCTGGCCGAGGTGAACGGCACGGAGCTCGAGGATCCCGACCTGGCCTGGTTCACGCAGGGTACCGACGAGTTCGCCGCGCACGTCGCGGACATGCACTGGGCGCAGGACTACGCGGCAGCGAACCGCGAGCAGCTCCTCGATGCGACTCTCGCCGAGCTCTGGCAGGCGACCCGTCCCGGAGTCGTGCTCGAGCGCGTCAACTGCCACCACAACTTCTGTGCCGAGGAGCTGCACGGCGACCGCCCGGTCTGGGTGACGAGGAAGGGTGCCATCCGGGCGCGCGCCGGCGAGCGCGGGGTGATCCCCGGCTCGATGGGCACGTCCACCTTCATCGTGCGCGGAAAGGGCAATCCCGCCTCCTACGAGAGCTGCGCCCACGGTGCCGGCCGGCGGCTCTCCCGAGGCCAGGCTCGCAAGCAGCTGAGTGTGGAGCGCCTCCGCGACGCCATGGCCGGGCGCACCTGGCAGGAGCGCGAGGCCGAGGCGCTCCTCGACGAGTCGCCCGAGGCCTACAAGGACATCCACGCCGTCATGGCCGCCCAGGCAGATCTCGTCGAAGTCGAGGAGGTCCTGACCCAGGTCCTCAACTACAAGGGCACCCGCTGACCCGAGAGCGCTGGCGCTGACCGTGAACTTATCGAAGCTCCTCGCCTGGGCCCGTTTTCCGCACTCCCAGACGCCTACTTCTCCGGCCTCTCCGGCCACGGCAGAGCGATCCCGAGGAGCGCAAGGATCATCCGCTGGGTGTTGGTGAGGCGGTCCAGGACGAGACCGGTCGGGGTGTAGGTGACCGACAGGCACTCGAAGGCACCGAGCGCGGCGCGAGCGGTCGGACGAGCGGCGCGCCCCTCGGGGAGGATCCCGGGCAACACCCCGTCCTCACCGAGCGCAGCGCGCAGCTCCGCCTCGATCAGCCCGAAGACCATGAGCGCGA
>JAJYWE010000113.1 GCA_021791675.1 Actinomycetes bacterium
TGGTCGCGGTGGCGGCGGACCCGCTCGCCCTCTGCCTGCTCACCCCACCGGGAGAGCTCGGTGCGGACGTGGCGATCGGCAGCACCCAGCGCCTCGGGGTGCCGATGTTCTACGGCGGGCCGCACGCGGCGTACTTCGCCACCCGCCACGAGCACGCTCGCCAGCTGCCCGGCCGCCTCGTCGGCGTGACGGTGGACGCCGAGGGTCGGCCGGCGCTCCGCCTGGCGCTCCAGACCCGCGAGCAGCACATCCGCCGGGAGCGGGCGACCTCGAACATCTGCACCGCGCAGGTGCTCCTCGCCGTGATGGCCGGGATGTACGCCGCCTGGCACGGCCCCGAGGGGCTGGCCGCGATCGCGAGCCGCGTCGCGCGCCTCACGAGCGCCCTCGCAGCCGCCGCACCCTCGGTGGGGGCGGAGCCGCTGCACACGACGGTCTTCGACACGCTGCGCCTCCGCGTCGACGACCCCGGTGCCGTCCTCGCGGCGGCCTCCGCTCGTGGGTTCAACCTGGCCCGGATCGACGAGGGGACCGTCGGGGTGACCCTCGACGAGTGCTCGACGCCGGCGGAGGTGGCGGCGGTGCTGGAGGCCCTCGCTGCGGGTCGGGGTCGGGCAGCCCGCGGGGGCGACGTGCCGGGCGGCGGCGCTGGTACAGGGAGCAGCGGCGCACTCGGTGCGGGGAACGGGGCCGGTGGCGTCGCGGACGAGGAGGCCGTGCGGCGCCTCGCGGACGAGGCCGAACCGGCGGTCCCTCCGGCGCTCCGGCGGACCTCGCCCTTCCTCACCCACCCGGTTTTCCAGCGCTATCACACCGAGACCGAGATGATGCGCTACCTCCGGCGCCTCGCAGACGCAGACCTCGCGCTCGACCGGGCGATGATCCCGCTCGGCTCCTGCACGATGAAGCTCAACAGCGCGGCCGAGCTGGCCCCGATCACCTGGCCCGAGCTCGCCGAGCTCCACCCCTTCGTCCCCGAGGACCAGGCCGCCGGCACCCTCACACTGATCGCCGACCTGGAGCGCTGGCTGGCCGAGGTCACCGGCTACGCAGCGGTGTCGCTGCAGCCGAACGCCGGCTCGCAGGGTGAGCTGACCGGCCTCCTCGTGATCCGCCGCTACCACGAGGCCCGCGGCGAGGGGGGGAGGGACGTCTGCCTCATCCCCTCGTCGGCCCACGGCACGAACGCCGCGAGCGCGACGCTCGCCGGCTACCGCGTGGTGGTCGTGGCGTGTCGTCCCGAGGACGGCGCCGTGGACCTCGCCGACCTCGAGGCGAAGGCGGCGGCGAACGCCGATCGCCTGGCGGCGGCGATGGTGACCTACCCGTCGACGCACGGCGTCTTCGAGGAGGGCATCGTCGAGGTCTGCGACATCGTCCACCGTCACGGCGGCCAGGTCTACCTCGACGGCGCGAACCTGAACGCACTGGTGGGCGTGGCCAAGCCGGGCTGGTTTGGCTCGGACGTCTCGCACCTCAACCTGCACAAGACCTTCTGCATCCCCCACGGCGGGGGAGGACCAGGCGTGGGGCCCGTCGCGGTGGCGAGCCACCTGGCGCCCTTCCTGCCGGGCCGCAGCGGCGAGGGTGCCGGGGGCACCGGGCCCGTCGGGCCGGTCGCCGCTGCGCCGCACGGCTCCGCGGGGGTCCTCCCGATCTCGTGGGCCTACATCCGGATGATGGGCCCGGAGGGTCTGCGGCTGGCGAGCGAGGTCGCGATCCTGAACGCGAACTACGTCGCGGCCCGGCTCGGCGGTGCCTACCCGATCCTCTACGTCGGGGCGAACGGTCGGGTGGCGCACGAGTGCATCCTCGACCTGCGCCCGCTCACGGCCGCGAGCGGGGTGACCGTCGAGGACGTCGCGAAGCGCCTGATCGACTACGGCTTCCACGCCCCGACGATGTCCTTCCCCGTCGCGGGCACGCTCATGGTCGAGCCGACCGAGAGCGAGTCCAAGGCCGAGCTCGACCGCTTCTGCGACGCGATGCTCGCGATCCGGGCCGAGATCGCAGCGGTGGAGCGGGGCGAGGTGCGCCTCGAGCAGAGCCCGCTCCGCCACGCCCCCCACACGGCCCTGGCGCTCACCGCCGAGGTCTGGGACCGCCCCTACAGCCGCCGCGAGGGCGGCTGGCCCGCAGGCGTGCCGGCCGGGGGCCTCGGGAGCGGGGAGGGCAAGTACTGGCCCCCGGTCGCCCGGGTCGACAACGCCTACGGCGACCGGCACCTCGCCTGCACCTGCCCGCCGATGGAGGCCTACGAGGAGGGCTCCGAGGGTGCCGGGGCCGGTCCTCGGTGACGACCGGGACCGAGGACCCGAGCGCGTCGTCCGGCTCCGGTGAGGTAGGCGCACGGGACCGGGCGCGCCTCGCCGCCACGCTGTACCGGGTGGCGCACCTCACCGGCACGTTCACCCTGCGCTCGGGGGCCACCTCCAGCGAGTACTTCGACAAGTACCGCTTCGAGGCCGAGCCCGCCCTCCTCGCGGAGATCGGCCGGGCGCTCGCCCCGCTCGTCCCCACCGAGACGGAGGTGCTCGCCGGGCTCGAGCTCGGCGGGGTCCCCCTCGCGGTCGTGCTCGGCGGGGTGACCGGGCTCCCGACGGCGTTCGTGCGCAAGGCGGCGAAGCCTTACGGCACCTGCCGTCTCGCCGAGGGGGCGGAGATCGCGGGCCGACGGGTCCTCGTGGTGGAGGACGTCGTGACGACGGCCGGGCAGGTGGTCGCCTCCGTCGGGGAGCTGCGCAGTCGTGGGGCAGTGATCAGCCACGCGCTCTGCGTGATCGACCGGGAGGCGGGAGGCAGCGAGGCGCTCGCCGAGATCGGCGTCAGGCTGGTCCCGCTGTTCAGGATGCACGAGCTCGGGCCGGGCTGATCGCCGCAAGGGAGGCGTGCCGTGATGGTTCTCTCTCGTCCCGTCTCGCCCTGGTGGGATCGGGGGCTACTGCAGGCGTCGCACGTCAGTCTGACAGACAGGGTCCTTGGTGCCGCCGGTGCGAGGAGGGTCGAGACGCGACGCCGTTGCCACCCGGTCGCCGGCGAGGTGAACGTGCAGCGGGAGGTCGCCCAGAGGGGTCTCACTCCGCTCGCAGGGTCACCTCCCTCGTGCGAGCACCCGCTCGCCCACCCGTTGGCGCATCTGCCCCCCTCTTCCTTCCGGTGCAGCGCGAACTCCTTCCGGTGCAGCGCGAACGCAGCCTCGGCGTTCGCGGAGGCCGCCCGCCAGGCGCGTCGCTCGGGGTGAGCGACCGGGGCTCAGGCCCGCCCGACCAATGCGTTGCTCCCGTCGTCGGCCGCGCAGAACAGCCCGGACGGACAGGAGACGCCCGCCAGTCGAACAGCTTGCTCGAGAGCCACCGGCTCCGACCAGGTCGCTCCGTTCCAGGTGAGCGCGTTGCCAGCACTGTCCACGGCGACGCAGAAGCTCGACGAGGCACACGAGACGGAGGTGAGCCCCGTTCCCGAGTCGATCACCACTGGCTCTGACCAGCTCCTTCCGTTCCAGGTGAGCGCGTTGCCGGCACCGTCCACGGCGGCACAGAAGTCGGCGGAGCTGCAGGAGACCCCCGCCAGGACCCCCTTGCTCGGGTCGATGGTCACCGGCGCCGACCAGACCCTCCCGTTCCAGGTGAAGCCGTTGCCGGCCGCGTCCACGGCGACGCAGAAGGTCGAGGACCTGCAGGAGACCGCGTCGAGGAGGTTCAGACCCGAGTCGATCTGGACCGGCCCCGACCAGACCTTCCCGTTCCAGCTGAAGGCGTAGCCGGACTGCTCGATGACGGTGCAGAACGTCGTCGAGGGACAGGAGACGGAAGGGATCGACGCCGAGCGCTGGCCGATCGAAGCCGCTGGCGACCAGCTGCTCCCGTCCCAGGTGAAGGTGTTCCCGGCGACGTCCACCGCCACGCAGAACGTCGCGCTCGCGCAGGACAGGGCCGCGGACCAGGAAGGAGTTGGATCGACGAGCACTGGCGTCGACCAGGTCTTGCCGTTCCACCGGACGGCCCTGCCGTACGCGTCGATCGCCATGCAGAAGGTGGCCGACGGGCACGAGATCGCGTCCAGGCCTCCCGTTGGGAGATCCATCGGGAAGGGCGTCGACCAGGTGGCCCCGTTCCACGTGACCGCGTAGCCCTCGAGCTCGACCGCTGTACAGAAGTCAGCGGACGGGCACGAGAGCACGGGCAGGGGCCCTGCGTCGGGACCGAGGCTGATCGGAGCCGACCACGCGCTCCCGTTCCACGTCACGAAGTGGCCGCCACCGTCGGCCGCCGCGCAGAACTGGGGCGAGGAGCACGACACCGTGTGCATGCCGCCGTCGGTGGAGAAGATCAAGTCGTCGATCAGGGTGGGGGAGGACCAGGTGGCGCCGTTCCACGTCACAGCATCCCCGCCCAGGTCCACGGCGACGCAGAAGGTGGCCGAGGTGCAGGAGACACTCGTCAGGGGTGCGTCACCGGGGTCGATGGACACCGGGCCGGACCAGCTCCCCCCGTTCCAGGTCACCGCGGTGTCCGAGAAGTTGACGGCGACGCAGAAGGAGCTGGTCGGGCACGAGACCGATCTGGGTCCCTCGCTGGCGACCGACGTCTGCTCGATCTCCTGCGGGGGCCCCCAGCTCGAGCCGTTCCACGTGACGGCGCGGCCCTCGGAATCGACGGCGACGCAGAAGGAAGCGGTGGCGCACGACACCGAGGTGACCCCGAAGTAGCCCGGTGCTCGCTGGTCGATCGACTCCGGTGCCGACCAGGTCGTCCCGTTCCACCGGAAGGCGTTCCCGTCGGCGTCGACTGCGACGCAGAAGGTTGCGGTCGGGCACGAGACCGAGGCGAGCGGGTCGTCCGGGTTTGCGCCCGCGTCGATCAACGTCGGAGGCGACCAGCTCGTCCCGTTCCAGGTGAAGACGTTGCCGTAGGTGTCCACCGCCACGCAGAACGTGGGGGTCGGGCAGGAGACCGAGGTGGGATCGCCCTCCAGGGGATCGATCGACACCGGCTTCGACCAGACGAGTGGCGAAGCCGCTCCGGTGGTGAGGCCGAAGGTCTTGGTGGCGACGACGCCGACGAGGTCCCGCACCTGGACGCTGAAGGCGCTCGGTCCCGGGGTGGTCGGGATCCCCGAGATCTCGCCGTCGGTGGCGAGGGTGAGCCCGGCCGGGAGGCTCCCGGAGGCGAGCGACCACCGGTCGGGGAGGAGCCCACCGGTTGCCGCGAGGGTGGCGGCGTAGGGAGGGCCCGCCTTCGGGGTGGGAAGGCTCGCCGTCGCGACGGAGAGGATCCCCGGCCAGGCGGCGATCGCGACGGCATGGACGCCTGCGGGGAGGCGGTCCGCGAGCGAGCCGTCCCAGGGGGTGTGGAAGTTGTCCACGCCACCGTTCTGGCGGAGGACGTCGTAGCCGGTCGTGGTGGCGGCGATCCCGACCACGGGGTTCGCCACGAGGCTCGCGCCGGCCCCGTCGGCCTTCGGCGAGCCGTC